>CAJUKR010000071.1 GCA_910587025.1 uncultured Christensenellaceae bacterium | reverse complement strand
GTTCAGACGTGTGCTCTTCCGATCTCGTCGCGGAATAAAAATTTATTTTAGGAGAAAGATATGAAAATTTTCGGTATGCACATTAAGGAAAAAAACAGTGCATTAAGCAGCGTTAAGCCGCATATAAGTATCGGTTGGAGCAGCCTCGGCGATTTGTCTTCGATCAAGACTAAGGATGAATTACAGGAACTGTACGTAAAAACATATTCGGATGCGACGACTGCGGGCGTCGGTCAAAACGTAAGCCAAATCGGAACGTTCTTATTCGATATGAACAAGGGTGATTATGTTGTATTGAGCGATTATAACATAGTTCATATCGGAAAGATTGTTTCCGATTATTACTACGCCGTCATGGACTGTCAGGATAAAGATTACGTTAACAACAGAGACGTAGAATGGCTTGGACATTATCAGACGAATGTGTTTACCAAGAATTTGCGCAATACTCTCGGCGCGGCGAGATCCGTATACGTTCTCGACACCAAATACGAGCAGGAAATAAAAGCGATCGTTTCCGATGAGTTGATTAAAAAAACCGCGTATTTTAATGAATTAGTGCAAAGAAAAGATGCGGATATCGGAGAACCCGACGGTTCGTATAAGCTTTTTGCAAGTGTTGTCGACGAGTACGGTAAAGTCGATATTTCTGCATTGGATTACCGTGACTTGGAAGCGTGTTATTTTTCGGTTGTAGGCACATGGAAATCCACTTTCGATAATAAGCGCGAACGAATTAAAAACAGCCATTTGCCGCAGTCGAGCAAAGACAAGCTGTGTGAATTATTGGATAGCTTGAAAAGTAAAAGCGCGAGCATGGGTATGTTCGGCACTGGATTTCAAACTTGCCAAAATGTGGAACAAACCGCGTCGCAAAATATTGTAAAAATGCTTGTAGATATAAGTAACGAAACCGACGAAAAGAAGTGCATAGAAATAGCGAGAAAAACATTGCAAGATAAGTATTACAGGGTCAATACGGGTATGGCATCGATAATGCTCCACTGTCTAAAGCCTACCGTTTTTCCCGTGATCAACAATGCCGTCAAGGATATTTTCAATTTGCTTCATATAGGAATTCGCGACGACATTCAGCACTATGCCGACAGCGTGGAAACTATAAGACAGTTCAGGGAAAAGTATCTCAAGTTTTCTCATTACAGGACTTTGGACTTGTTTGCATATTATAAAAATAAAGAGAAAGAGGAATCGGCTGCCGAGAATAAAATGAATGTCGCCGTTGACGGCGAAGATGGTGAAGTCGCAAGCAAATATTATCCGAATATTATTCTTTACGGTCCGCCGGGAACAGGCAAAACCTACAGTACGGTCACGAAGGCTTTGGCTATCATTGACGGAACCGAAATAAAAGATAAACTGAATAAAGACGAATACGCCGAATTGAAAAATCGGTATGACGGTTATGTTAAAGCGGGCAGAATAGCATTTACTACGTTTCATCAATCGTACGGCTACGAGGAATTTATAGAGGGCATAAAGCCCGATCTCGATAATAATGCCGGACTTAAATACGACCTGCCCGACGGAGTGTTCAAGGCGTTTTGTAAAGTTGCGGAAAATGACGGCGGAAATAAGTACGTTTTTATAATAGACGAAATCAATCGCGGCAATGTGTCAAAAATTTTCGGGGAGCTTATTACGCTCATAGAGCCGTCCAAACGTTTGGGTAAGCCCGAGGAATACAGCTGCGTTTTGCCGTATAGCAAAGAAAAGTTCGGCGTGCCTCAAAACGTTTATATTCTCGGCACTATGAATACGGCGGACCGCTCGCTCGTTCAGCTCGATGCCGCGCTGCGCCGCAGGTTCGAGTTCGAGGAAATGATGCCGCGTTACGACAGTTTTTATGTTGACGAAATAGACGGTATCAAAATTGCCGATCTGCTCATGGGCATCAATAATAAGATATGCGTTCTGCTCGATAGAGAGCATCAAATCGGACACTCGTACTTTATGGCGCTCGATGAAAATTCCAGGCTTG
>CAJUKR010000070.1 GCA_910587025.1 uncultured Christensenellaceae bacterium | reverse complement strand
TGCTGTTTTTCGGCGCGGCGGAAAAATATTTCGACAGGCTAGGTCTGACGAGCTGGCTGACGTTTCTTCTCGTGCTTGCCCTCATAATAGGCGCGGTTATGCCCGAGATAAACGCGGGAATGCTGACGATCACCGTCGGAGGGTTTATCGTTCCGTTCGTGGTACTTGCCGTCGTGTTTGCGCTTACGTTCAGGAGCGGAAATTTTTTCCGTCCGCTCGTATCCGTACTCGTTGTTGCGATGACTGCGGTTGCGTTCCGTCTGATCGTCGGCGTCGGTTCTGCCGCGCAGGTGCTGGTTTGCAGTCTGCTGACGGGCTTTATCGGCGGCGCGCTGGCATTCCTGACCGCAGGCTCCAGGCTCGGCACGATAGCGGGGGCAATGGGCGGGTGCATTATCGGCGATGCCGTTTCCGCGGGACTGCTCAGAGCGTTTTTCGACGTGGAAAACTTTGTGCTCGGCGGGTTCGGTATTTTCGACTCGATCGTGATCTCCGCGGCATTCGGATTGCTTGCGCTGGAAGCGGTGGCGTTCGTCAAAAGAAAAGCGGACGACAGACGCTCCGCATCGCTTGCTCTTAATGCCGAAGCCGCCGAAGACGTGGATATAACTGCGGATGAGTCCGAAATTACCGAAGAAGAGGACGACGTAAGGTAAAAACAGTAGACAGTGCGCCGCGGTTTGTGATAGAATATTTCACGGAGGCAGAGAAATGTCAAAACCACTCGTTGCGGTAGTCGGACGCAGTAATGTCGGCAAGTCTACGTTTTTCAATAAGATCTGCGGCAAGCGTATCTCGATAGTGAAGGATACGCCGGGCGTTACTCGCGACCGTATTTATGCGGACGCAGAGTGGTGCGGCAGGCATTTCACGCTCGTCGATACGGGAGGGATAGAGAGCGACAATGCCGACTTTTTCGCGGAGATCAGACGTCAGGCGGAGATCGCGATCGATCTTGCCGACGTGATCGTTTTCATGACGGATGGAAAAGCCGGACTGCTTTCCTCGGACAGAGAGGTGGCGGCGCTTTTGCGCTCGGCGAAAAAGCCCGTAGTTCTGACAGTAAACAAACTCGACAATAACGAAACCGATACGTTATACGATTTTTACGAACTCGGACTCGGCGATCCGTTCCCGATCTCTTGCGAACAGTCGTTCGGACTCGGCGATCTTCTCGATGAAATAGTGAAGAATATGTCCGTGACGGATGAAACGACGGACAAAGGGCTGTCCATAGCTTTTGTTGGGAAACCCAATGTGGGAAAATCGTCGCTCGTGAATAAACTGCTCGGCTTCGACCGCGTGATCGTTTCGGACGTGGCGGGGACTACTCGCGATGCGATCGACACGCCGTTTACATATAACGGTATAAAATACAATCTTATCGATACCGCCGGGATGCGCCGCAAGCGCGGAATAGAGGACGAGTCGGTGGAACGCTACAGCGTGCTTCGCGCCATGGCGGCGATCTCGCGCGCCGATGTTGTAATGATCGTATTCGATGCGTCGGAAGAGATCAGCGAACAGGACGTACGTATAGCGGGCATGGTTCACGACGAAGGCAAGCCTTCGGTCATAGTGATGAATAAGTGGGATAAGATCGAAAAAGATACGCATACGGTAAACAGATACAGGGACAGGCTTGCTGAACAGCTTTCGTTTATGAGTTATTTCAAAGCGGAATACGTTTCGGCGAAGAGCGGTCAGCGCGTAGAACGGCTTATCGATATTGCCGAAGCGGTGTACGGACGGGCGAGCGCGCGCATAACGACGGGCGTGCTCAACGATGTTCTCGGCGAGGCGGTGCGCATGACCGAACCTCCTTCGCACTCGGGGCGGCGGCTCAAGATCCTGTACGGTACGCAGGCTTCGACTAATCCTCCGACGTTTGTGATATTCGTAAACGACGAACAGCTCGTGCATTTTTCGTATAAGCGTTATCTGGAAAACTCGTTGCGACGCGCGTTCGATTTCGAGGGGACGCCGGTGAGATTGAAATTCGTGGGAAGAAAGGAAGAAAAGTAAAGTGCATATTGCGGTAAAAATAATAATAACGGTTATCGTTTCTTATTTTATAGGCAACATAAACGCCGCGATAATACTTTCCCGTCTAAAGCACGGGGATATCCGCAAAAGCGGGAGCGGCAACCCCGGCACGATGAACGTCGTAAGGACTTACGGAAAGCTCGTCGGCATACTTTGCCTTGTTCTCGATGCAGTCAAAGCCGCCTTGCCTGCGTTTTTCGCCTGGTGGTGGTTTGCGGGGACGCCGTACGATGTGGGCGATAAACTCGGTCTTTACATATCCGGTCTTGCGATCGTGATCGGGCATATATGGCCTGTTACGATGAAGTTCCGCGGCGGCAAGGGCATTGCGTGCATAATAGGGGTTTCGCTGCTTTCGCAACCGATCGTGACGCTTATTTCGTTCGTAGCGGGTTTACTGTTCATAATTGTTTTCAAGATCGGCGCGATGGGATCGTTCGTAATGATATTCGTACCGAACATTTACGAGGCGATTATGCTCGGCACGTCTTCGCCCGCGGTGAGCGCGCTCGTGTTCGCGATCGTGGCGATCGCGCTGTTTGCGCACCGATCGAATATAGTCAGACTGTTCACAGGCAAAGAAAATCGTACGATATTTTTTCCGAAAAAGAAAAAGGAATAAACAAAAAAGCGACCGAAGAAAATTCGGTCGCTTTTCGGATGTGTGCTTATATTCACCACAGGATCGAACTTGCGGATACAAACGCAATAACGAACATCGATACGGCAAGTCCGATCGAAACCGCCGAAATTATTATTCCCGCAGTCGCCATGCTTTTTCCTTCGCCGCCGAGTTCGGCGGATTTTTTATATCCGAGTATGCTGAGTATCAAGCCGACTATCGAAAATAAAGATCGGAAGAGCGTCGTGTAGGGAAAGAGTG
>CAJUKR010000069.1 GCA_910587025.1 uncultured Christensenellaceae bacterium | reverse complement strand
TATCGAGACCGCGCATATAAGGCAATTCTTTTTCTATAAACGCTTCGACCCCGGGATTCTGCAAACCCACGCAATTGAGCATGCCGCTCGGCGTTTCGGCTATCCTGACGCCGTCGTTACCCTCTCTCGGTTCCAAAGTCAGTCCCTTGGTGGAAATACCGCCGAGTACCGACGGATCGTAAAACTCGCCGTATTCTCTTCCGAAGCCGTAAGTTCCGGAAGCGGCTATTATCGGGTTTTTGAAAATTTTACCGCAAAGTTCGACCTTGGTATTCATTCGAACACCTCCGTCGATTCGAACACGGGTCCGTCTTTACAGACACGCTTATTATGCCCGTCTGCTTTGCACGTACACGTCAGACACGCGCCTATACCGCACCCCATACGCTGTTCGAGCGAAAGATACGCTTTCACTCCGCGGCGCGTCGCAAACGCTTTGACCGATTTCATAAGAGGTTCGGGACCGCAACAGAAAATCGTTTCGGGCGCGAATCCGTCATCCATATCACGCTCCAACGCCGCAACGGGATAGCCGTGAAACCCGCGGCTTCCGTCGTCGGTGCAGACGGTAAGTTTGCCGAGCTTTCCGAACTCGCGTTCAAGCATGACTTTCCCTTCGCTTGCGAAACCGTTGTAAATACGTACTTCCGCGCCGCGGTAACAGTCCGCGACCGAATAAAGCGGAACGATACCGAACCCGCCTCCGACCACGGCGATCTTCTTTTCGCCGCCGAGCGGAAAACCGTTGCCGAGCGGAAAAGCGAGCTTTATGTTATCGCCGACCTCGAGCATGGTAAGCGCATCCGTCCCTTTCCCTTTGATCTGGTATAAGAACGAAACGTTATTCTCGTCATGCGACAAAACGCCGAAAGGACGTCTGAGTATACAGTCCTCTCTCGGGACTTCGAGCATTGCGAACTGCCCGGGACGCACCTCGGGCATATTCTTCACTTCGATCGTGATACAGTAAGCGTCGGGCGCTATCTGTTTGTTTGCGACTATTTCGCCGATATAATCTTTCATTTGTGTGCAATAGCTGCGGCGAGATCTTCGCGCATATCTACGGCTGCCGCATAGGCGGCGTCCGCATAAGACATTCCTTTGTATTTATCCTGCTTGTAAGCGCAGATTATGCCGCGGCTCGAATTGACTATTCCGCCGCCGCCCGCACGGTCGAATCCCGCGACGGCGCCTTCCGCTCCGCCGCCCTGAGCTCCGTATCCGGGCACGAGGAAAAACGTATTCGGCATAAGTTGTCTGAGCTGTCTGGCCTGTTCGGGATATGTTGCGCCCACCACGGCTCCGACGTTGGAATAACCGCATTTGCCGACGCTCTCTCTTCCCCAGCCCCTGACGAGCCGAGCCATCTGTTCGTATACCGCAAGTCCGTTTTCCAGTCTGAGATCCTGAAGCTCGCCGCCCGAAGGATTGGACGTTTTGACGAGCGCGAATATGCCTTTGTTTTCGTCGCCGAGGAACGGCTTTATTCCATCTGTACCGAGATAACCGTTTACCGTAACAAAATCGGAATCGAAATCACCCGACGAGAATGCCGACGCGTACTGTCTTGCCGTCGCGCCGATGTCGTTGCGCTTGGCATCGGCAATAACGATCATGCCGCTGTTTTTCGCGAAGCGAAGAGTTTTTGCAAAAACCGCCATACCGAGCACGCCGCACGCTTCGTAGTATGCGATCTGAACTTTGACGGCGGGAACGATGCCTTTGATCTTGTCTATTATGCGCGCGTTGAATTCTATCATGCTCTCTGCGACAGCCGTCTTGTCGTCGCATATTTTTTCGTAATTCGGAAGATATTCGGGCGAAGTATCGAGACCGACCACGCTCGGATTACCCGTCAATTTGATTTTCTGTACAAGTTCGTCGATTATCATTTCATACTCCTTTGTATTTGATTTCGCCGCCGACGATAGTATATTCCACGGCGCCTTTGAGCATCCACCCGTCGTACAGACAGTTTTTGCCCTTGCCGTGCAGTTCGCCCGCCTTCACGGTGCGCGATACGTCGGGGTCGAACACCACTATGTCCGCCATAATACCCGGCTTTATATGCACTACGGGTAAACCGAGCAGTCGCGCGGGCGTCTGGCTCATGATCTTAACGAGCGCGGGCATATCTATTTCTCCGCTGTCCACGAGATATGTGTACGCAAGCGGCAAGGCGGTTTCCAGTCCGACCGTACCGAACGGAGCAAGATCGAATTCCCTGTTCTTTTCACCCGCCGAATGCGGAGCGTGATCGGTCGCGATGACGTCTATCGTGCCGTCCTTTATTCCGTCTATCACCGCTTCTCTGTCGGCGTCCTCGCGGAGCGGCGGATTTATTTTCGCGTTCGTATTATACGAAAGGATCTCTTCGTCCGTTGCCGAAAAATAATGCGGGCAAGTTTCGCAGGTGATCTTTACGTCGCGCGCTTTGGCTTCGCGTATCAGCTGTACGCTCCCGCGCGTCGAAACATGAGCTATATGAATGCGGGCGTCAAGGCTTTCCGCAAGCACGATATCGCGCGCAACGCCTATCTCCTCCGCGGCGCGGTTTATACCCCTGAGCCCGGCAATGGTGGCGTTCACGCCCTCGTTTACGACCCCGCCGTCCGAAACCGTCGTGTCTTCGGTGTGATCTATTACGAGTATATTGAACGTTTTCGCGTACTCGAGCGCATTGCGCATGATCCCGCTGTTCATTACCGGGTGACCGTCGTCGCTAACTGCGACGATACCCGCCTCTTTCATTTTCGCCATTTCGGCGAGTTCTTCGCCCTTCTGTCCTTTTGTTATGCATCCGATCGGATAGACCCGCGCGAGATCGGCTTCGCGTCCGCGCATAGAAACGTAACGCACGAGCGCAGCGCTGTCGAGCGGCGGATCGGTATTCGGCATACATGCGACGGAAGTGTATCCGCCGGCTACCGCGGCTTCCGCGCCGCCCGCGATTGTTTCTTTATGTTCGTAACCGGGCTCGCGCAGATGACAATGCATATCGACCAACCCGGGCATAACAAGTTTATCCGTCGCGTCGATAACGACGTCCGCGGTTACGTCGAGATTTTCTCCGACTCGCATGATCTTTCCGTTATCTATGAACACGTCGGCTTTATATTCGCTTCCGTCGATTATTCTTCCGTTCTTTATGAGCAAGCTC
>CAJUKR010000068.1 GCA_910587025.1 uncultured Christensenellaceae bacterium | reverse complement strand
CGACCACCGAGATCTACACTCTTTCCCTACACGACGCTCTTCCGATCTCCGTTGACGAGCAGATTCGGGAAACGCCCGGGCAGCATGTCCGGCTCTTTGAGCGTGTCGTCGAAGTTACAACTCCAGCGCACGGTGTCCTTATCGAGATCGCGGAGCAGTTCGAGTGCGAGCGACGCCATACGCGCTTCGGTGTATCGCATCGCCGCCGCCCCGTCGCCGTCGATCGAGCCGAAATTGCCCTGACCGTCCACGAGCGGACAGTTCATATTGAAAGGCTGAGCCAACCGAACGAGCGCGCCGTATACCGACGAATCGCCGTGAGGATGATATTTACCGAGACAGTCGCCGACTATTCTCGCGCACTTGCGGTACGGCGTATCGGGACGTATGCCGAGTTCGTTCATCGTATAAAGTATACGACGCTGAACGGGCTTCAGACCGTCCTCCACTCTGGGGAGCGCGCGGTCGAGTATGACGTATTCGGAGTACGGCAGCATGGACTCGGACATCACGTCCTCCATGCTCTTTATAAGCACTCTGTCGTTTTCGCTGTTTTCGGGTATGATGCTTTCTGCCATAACGCCCCCTTATCTTTCGGTCTTGGCAAACTCGTCTATCTTGTTGAAGTTTGCGTTTTCGACGATATACTGTTTTCTGAGGTCGACCGAATCGCCCATCCATACGGTAACGAGCTGTTCGGCTTCCGCAACGTCCTCGAGCGTCACGCGCATGAGTGTACGGCGATTTGGATCGAGCGTCGTTTCCCAGAGCTGTTCGGCATTCATTTCGCCCAAACCTTTATAACGCTGTACGGTATAACCGCGTCCCATGCGGTCTTTTGCCGCGTCGAGAAGAGCGTCGTTGTAAACGTATTCGACCTTGTCTTTTTTCGCTACTTTATAAAGCGGCGGCATACCTATGTACAGATGTCCGTCGGTGATAAGCTGTTTCATATAGCGGAAGAAGAAAGTCATGAGTATGGCGCGTATATGTCCGCCGTCCTGATCCGCATCCGAAAGTATGACTACT
Source organism: uncultured Christensenellaceae bacterium (assembly GCA_910587025.1). Lineage (GTDB taxonomy): Bacteria > Bacillota > Clostridia > Christensenellales > Pumilibacteraceae > Protoclostridium. The sequence continues at coordinate 2,227 of CAJUKR010000068.1, read as the reverse complement.
TTATGATAATTGAGATTGTCGAGGTTGAAGTCCTCGCCTATTCCCGCGCCGAGCGCGGATATTATGGTACGGATCTCCTCGTTCTGCAACACCTGATCGATACGCTTTTTCTCGGCGTTGAGCGGCTTGCCGCGGAGCGGAAGTATCGCCTGGAAACTGCGATCGCGCGCCTGTTTGCAAGTACCGCCCGCCGAATCGCCCTCGACGATAAACAGCTCGTTACGTTCCGGCTTTTTACCCGAACACGAAGCGAGTTTGCCAACGAGATTGAAGTTATCCGCCTGATTCTTGAGCCTTGCCTGCTCCTTGCCCTTTCTCGCCGCTTCGCGTTCGCGCATCGCGCTCATCGCTTTTTTGAGAATTATATCGAGCGTGTCGGCATGCAACGACAAAAACTCGCCGAGCTTTTCCGATACGAGATTTTCCATTGCGGGACGGACAAACGGGTTACCGAGCTTGGTTTTGGTCTGACCCTCGAACTGCACATTCTGCATCTTGATCGAAAGCACCGCGGTCAGCCCGACGCGGAAGTCGTCGCCGAGTAGGTTTTCGTCCTTTTCCTTGAGCACGCCCGTTTTGCGCGCAAGATCGTTAAGCACTTTCGTGAGAGCCGCTTTGAAGCCCGTTTCGTGCATACCGCCCTCGGGAGTCGGAATGTTGTTGACGTAAGAGAAAATACTCTCGTTATACGTATCCGTATACTGAAGAGCGAGTTTCATATACACTTTGTCCCGCTCGCCGTCCAAATATATGGGATCGGGGAAAAGCGGGTTTTTGGTTTCGTTTATGTACCGCACGAAATCGGAGATACCGCCGTTATAGCAATACTCACGCTTGAGCGGAATGTCGTTCACCGTAACGCGCTCGTCGATCAGTACGATATGTACGCCGTCGTTCAGAAACGCCAGTTCTTTGAGCTTTTTGGAAATGGTATCGAGGTTGAAATTGACCGTGTCGAAAATGAGTTTGTCGGGCAGGAAACGAACGTACGTGCCGTGCTTGTCCGTCTTTTCCCCCGTTTCGGTCAGATGCGTTTTGATGCAACCGCCGTGAACCTTGCCGTCCTCGCCTTCGCGCGATTCGAACTCGGCGCGGTATACTTTATTATTCTTGTAGACCTCGACGGTAGTCCAGGTCGAAAGCGCGTTCGTGACCGACGCGCCTACGCCGTGAAGTCCGCCCGAATACTGATAGTTTCCGCTGTCGAACTTGCCGCCCGCGTGAAGTTTGGTAAATACGACCTCGACGCCGCTTATGCCCATGGTCGGGTGAATATCCACCGGAATGCCGCGTCCGTTATCCTCGACGCTCGCGCTTCCGTCGGCGTGCACCGTAACCGTGATGGTATCGCCGAAACCGTTCGACACCTCGTCCATGGAATTATCGACGATCTCCCAAAGGACGTGATGCAGTCCCTTAACGCCCGTCGAACCTATGTACATACCGGGACGCAGACGCACCGCGTCCAGTCCTTCGAGCACTTGTATATCCTGTGCTTTGTAATCTTTAGACAAAATCTTTTCCCTCCGCAACGAAGTTATCTAAAGTATAGCACATATTTTCGGTGATTACAATAGTTTTTATGCAAATTATTCGGCAAATTTTTGCGTTGTTTTCATTCTCGCGCGCTCTAATCGAAAACTTGTGTATAATTATTCATATATAAGCATATTTATACATACGGCGCGCATAAATATTCAAAAAGAACAGCAATATTAATCGTTCTTCATTGAAATTCTACCTCGCAAAAATTAATCGGTCTATAAAAATAATAGGCTTATATATGAAATAATATTGTAATAATTTTTTCCAAATCAGCCTCTGAACAATTACACTTATATTTAAAAATCAAATAATAAATAATAAGCTCAAGAAAATAAGTATCTTGCATTATAAACGGATATGGTATTATGTCGTCATTATGAATGATATCATTTCGATAATTACTGACTCGAGCGGCAAAATTATCGATGAAATCATCATAAAAAAACCACCCACCCAATGCCATCAATAACGACAAAGCATAATTATCATGTAATTCTGGATTTTCTTGTAACACAAGTTTTAATTGATCTTCGCATGAAACAGGTCTCCCACCACGCTTTTTATTTTGACTGAGCTTTCTCCAATATAATTGCAACTTACCTCTTGCATTACTTTTTAACTCGATTAAAGAATTACAAGGTAAAGTTTTATATAATTTTTCAAACCATGAATACATCATAAT
>CAJUKR010000067.1 GCA_910587025.1 uncultured Christensenellaceae bacterium | reverse complement strand
GGGAAGAATTTCGAAAGTGGCTTGAAGATCATTGCTTGTCGGGCGACGGTATCTGGCTTTTATTCGGCAAAGAAGGCGGTCCGAAGACGATAAAAGCGGATGAAGCGCTCGAAGAGGCGCTTTGCTTCGGCTGGATCGACGGACAAATGAAAAGCATCGACGATTGGACTTATAAAAAGTATTTTTCCATGCGCAGGAAAAACAGTAAATGGTCGGAGAAAAACAAAGCGTTGGTCGCAAGTCTCGAACAACGCGGATTGATGACCGACTACGGTAGAAATAAAATAGAAGAAGCCAAACAAAACGGTCAGTGGAACGCCTCCGAGTCTGTTGAGATAACCGAAGAGCAAATTGCGTGTTTGTCTGTATTATTGGAAAGGTACGAGCCTGCGCATACGAATTTTGAGGCGATGTCGCCGTCCGTAAAGAAAACATATACGAAAGCTTATCTCGATGCTAAGACCGACATCGGACGTGAAAAGCGAATCGCTTGGATGGTGGACAGGCTCAATAAAAATCTGAAACCCATGTAAAGACCCGAACGGAGAAAAATAGTGGAAATAACGGAATACAGTCCTCAATACAAGAATGATTTTATTCGTCTGAATACTGCGTGGATAGAAAAGTTTTTCAAGATGGAAAAGGACGATTATGACGAACTTAATCATGTCGACGAGTTGATCGCAAACGGCGCAATGATCTTGTTTTGCAAGAGTAATGAAGAAGTTATCGCGACCGGTATGGTTATGCCGCTCGGCAATGATGAGTGGGAAATATGCAAGTTTGCAACCGACGAGCAGAAGCGCGGTCGTGGCGCGGGCAGCGCCGTATTTCGCGCTTGTATGGATTACGCGATATGCCGCGGCGCAAAAAGACTGATCGTTCTGTCAAACAGTCGGCTTGTGTCGGCATTGCATATTTATGAAAAATTCGGTTTTACGGAAATCCCTATAGATAATAAAATCCATAATTACGAGCGCGCCGATCGTCAGTTTGAATATGTGGTAAACTGACGGGACTTTTTTAAGTATTTTCTATATGCGTAAATATGCCTCCTGAGTCGAGCAAGACTTGCGGAGGTTCTTTTTTTGTGATAATTTTCGATGCTGTATTTGTATTGATTGCCGCCTGCGCGCGCATTTCGATGAAAATTTCTTGATTTTGCATATTTCTATTTTAACTTCTCATAATACCCGTATGGTAAGAAATGAGCCCGTCACGGGCGAATTCAGAAACGTAGAAGATAAGGAAGTGCTAAAAAATGACGGAAAGCTGGAAAACCAAAGAAATTATCGCACGTAACGAAAGATACGGAAAATATGTCGATTCCGTAACGCCGCAGACAAGCCTGTTTCATTCACTCCTGAAAGCGTTTGTTATCGGCGGTATAACCTGTGTTATCGGCGAACTGATAGGGGACGGACTGGCTTTTATTATGCCCACGGTGTCCGAAGAAATGATCGCCACGTATACCTCCATGATATTGGTATCCGTTGCCATATTGTTTACCGGACTCGGCTTTTATGACGTAATAGCACGTCACGGAGGTGCAGGCTCTTTTCTGCCTATTACGGGGTTTGCGAACGCTATGTCCAGCGCTGCGCTCGAATATAAATCCGAAGGATTGATTTTCGGTACGTCCGTAAAAATGTTTACGGTAGTCGGTCCCGTCGTCGTTAACGGCGTAGTATGGTCTACGGTGGCGGGAATTGTGCGGCTTATTGTATTTATGATCTGGGGAGTGTAGTATGGGAAAGAGACAGACGATTTCGTTTACACGCCCGCCTCGCATCGTTTCGGGAATGAGCGTAGTGGGTACAAAAGAAGGTGAAGGACCTCTCGGAAAATATTTCGACTCGATCGAAACAGATCCCAAGTTCGGCGAAAAGACGTTCGAAAAAGGCGAAGCGACGATGTTCGAACGGGCTATAGTCGGTGCGATCGATAAAGCGGGATTGAAAAAATTCGACATAGAAGCATTGCTTGCCGGAGACTTGCTCAATCAATGCGTGTCGTCGAGTTATGTGGCGAGAGGGCTTTCTATGCCGTTTCTGGGGCTTTACAACGCGTGTTCGACAATGACGGAGGCGTTGGCGCTCGGTTCGGTGCTTGTGGACGGCGGACATTTTAAGCGTGTCGCTTGCCTGACAGGTTCGCATTTCGCGACCGCGGAAAGACAGTACAGATATCCGCTCGAATACGGCTGTCAGCGACCGCCTTACGCGCAGTGGACGGTTACGGCGTCCGGTTGCAGTATACTCGCGTCGGAGGGGGAAGGTCCGATCGTTGCCAACGCCGTGATAGGTCGTGTCGTTGATTACGGTATCAACGATCTGAATAATATGGGCGCGGCAATGGCAGCTGCGGCCGCAGACACGATCTGCGCGGCTTTTGACGATACCGGCATGGACGAACGCGATTTCGATGCCATTTTTACGGGAGATCTCGGGCGTCTCGGCGCGGAGATCATGCGCGACCTTTGCCGCGAGCGCGGACTCGAGCTCGGTCAAAGATACAGCGATTGCGGCGAAATGATGTATTCCAGACAGCAGAAATGTTATTGCGGCGGATCGGGCGCGGGATGCAGTGCGGCTGTGCTGAATTCGTTTATTCTGTCGAAAATGAAGAGCGGAGAATACAAGCGGGTATTGCTGCTTGCTACAGGCGCGCTGATGAGTCCGACTACTTCTTATCAGGGCGAAACGATACCGTCGATAAGTCACGGCGTTATATTGGAGGCGTAGTTATGGAAATGATATATCCCGAAACATGGTGGGGGTTCATGCTGATGTATCTGGCGGTATTCGCCGGAGGCGGACTGCTTTGCGCGATCGCGCAGCTCCTGATCGTAAAAACCAAGCTTACTCCCGCAAGAATACTTGTGATATTCCTCGTCGCGGGCGTAATTCTTCAGACAGTAGGCGCATATGAGCCATTGCTGAACATATTCCATTCGGGCATAGCCGTTCCCATCGTGGGCTTCGGCGCGGCACTGGCTAAGGGTTCGATCAACGCTGCAATGCAGTACGGAGTATTCGGCGCTTTTGCTGGCGGACTGATACAGACTGCGTTCGGAGTGGGTGCGGCGGTTGTGGCAAGTTACCTCGTGACATTGTTGTTTAACGCAAAATCAAAATAACCAAACTTTTTTCGCACTTGCCGAATATAATATAATGTGGCGAAGTGCAAGCCGAAACGAAAATTCGGATGGATCAAGCCCGTTGTCGCGATCATCGTGATATTCGGGCTTCTTTTGTGGTATTATTTCGGACGCATTGCGCCTGTCGTCACGACCGTTTCGATCGAAAGTGTGAGAATGAGAGTCTCTCAGGCGATAGACGATATGACGGATGCGGAGCTGCAGGGTAAGGATTACGACGATTTTGTAATAACGAGATATAATACCGACGGAAATTTATCCATACTTCAAGTAAACAGTATTTCGGTGGATCTTTTTGCGAGAAAGGTTACGTCACTCA
>CAJUKR010000066.1 GCA_910587025.1 uncultured Christensenellaceae bacterium | reverse complement strand
ACTCACCTGCGGAATAATTGCCCCGAGAACAAGCGCGAGAACGATTATAAAAGCCGCTCTGCTCGGTAAGCCGAGTTTTGTAAAAAATCTCTCTGTTCCGCCGAAAAATAAAAACAATCCGACGGCGGCAAGAAAAAGAAGACCGATTGTCATAAAAAAATTGCCTCCGTTTATATGGTCGGCAATTCTTTTATATATTATACCGCAAAAGCAAAATGTCAGATATGCGATTTGTTCCAGTTGTCCGAAACGGACGAGAACGCTGTTATCTCGTTCATATAATCCTCGAAACCGTGCTTGTACGCCGTAGTTTTCCACGGAAAATCATAATTATATACCTTGACCTTTTTGATCGTAACCGAGGTCACGGGCGGAAGAAAATAAATGTTCATGTAGTTCTTTTCGCCGTCTTCGGGCTGAGCCAAAGCAAGAACGGCGGTGACGGCTTCTTTGGTCTTTTCGTCGTTGTCGAATAACCGTCCGAATGTCTGGAAGTTCAATGTCGCTTCGCGGTTGTTCGAGCCGTGAAGCGTAGTCGGGCGAGCCTCCCTTTTGCCGCTTATCTGAAATTCCGTCATAGACTGCGCGCCGCCCGAATAGTTCGAGCATAACGCAAAATCATAATCGGTATAGTTCAGTCTTACGGAGTCGCGTTTAAGCGTATACTTAAGCACCTCCGTAGGATTGGCTTCCGTCGTGGTCTGTCCGTTGGACGTAACGGTTTTCGTGTAATGTACTTCGGTGAAATCTTTTTGCAGTCCTCTGCAAAATTCTTCGTCGTCCGAACGGTGTTTCAGCACTTTCGTTCCGTTTTCGTCCGTTCCCTCGACATAACCGCCGAAACGCACCCAGTCGCGCTGAGTATCGTAAACCGCAACGCCGTCGAAAACTCCGCTGTCGGCGAGGAACGCGAAGTTTGCCGTCGCGTACGGACAGTCGGCGGCGAAAAGCTCGTACTTCATAGTGTACGATTTTTCGCCGATCGTCAATTCTATGACGGCTACGGGATTGCGCTCGAACAGATAGTTACACGACATATAAGAAGGTATGGCGATGCCGACGGCGATAGCGATCGTCGCGACCACAGCCAAAGCCACGGCATATATACGCCTGCGCGAAAGTTTTTCTTCGCGCGAAGCATCCGCTGTGACTGCTTCCGATGTCGTATATTCCGCGCGGCGAAGTTCTTTACGCTCTTTCGCGGTAAGTTCGGATTTCCGGAATTTATCTTTTTTCTTCATGTTCCACCTCGAATTCCCTGCCCGAAAGATAATTCACTATTCCTCCGAGAGCAACGAATTTCAACGATACTGCGCGAAGCATCTGTATTTTGACGCCGCGGCGGCGGTTCTCGGCAAAGTTACCGTACTTGCCGTCGCCGAGTATGGGCGTTCCTTTGCGCGCGAGCTGTACGCGAAGCTGATGCGTCCTGCCCGTTTCGGGATACAACGCGACTTCGGACAGTCCGTCGCAACTGCGCAATACCTCGTAATCGGTAACTGCTTCGAGCGCGCCCGTCTGCGGTCTGTCGTAACATTTCACAAGTCCTTTCTCGCCGTCTTTGACAAGCCAGTTACGCATAGTGCCGCGGCGCGGATTCGGCGTGCCGATCACGGTCGCGATATATTTTTTCTTCACCGCTCTTTCGCGGAAAGCGCGTTCGAGTTCGGCTTTCGTCTTCGTGCCGCGGGCAAGCACGACTATTCCCGTCGTATTAACGTCCAGTCGGTGGACGGGATACAACGTGCCGTAATCGGCGCCGAGCATACGCGGCAGATCTTTGACCGAATCCGTATGCGCGGGCTTGTCCGCAATAACGACGTTGTCGTCCGAATATATTACAGTCACTTGCTTTCCTTTTCTTCTTTTATGATGCGCTCGAGATCGCCTATAAATTCAACGAAAGTCGTAACGTCGCGGAAATCGCGGTAAACCGACGCGAAACGGACGTAAGCCACCTCGTCGATATGCTTGAGTTCGAGCATGACGAGTTCGCCAATTTCCTTCGAACTGATCTCCTGAAGAAGCGTATTGTATATCTGTTTTTCCACGTTAGAAACGGCGGTATTGACCTGCTCCGCGGTGACCGGACGTTTCTCGCACGCCTTGATTATGCCGCGACGGATCTTATCCGAATCGTAAGTCTGACGCGTACCGTCGCTCTTTACCACAAGCACGGGTATGCTTTCCACGACTTCGTACGTGGTAAAACGCCGCCCGCAGCCGAGACACTCCCGACGGCGGCGTATGCTTGTCCCGTCCTCGCTCCCGCGCGAATCGATAACTTTGCTTTCAAGGCATCCGCATTTATTGCACTTCATACTTACGCTCCGCTTTTGTTACGTCTGTTATAACGTTACTTATGTTAATTTTAACAAACGCGGCGGCAAAAGTCAAGCGCGCAAAAGCGCAATAACCTAATCGTACAGATTGCAACCGTCGTTACAGCGCGGTTTGGGGTTCTGCCCTCCTCCGTGTCCGTGGCCGTGATCGGGCGGCGGAGGCGGCGCGCCGTTGGGTCCCATATTTATAAGAATAACGTCCTCGCCTATTTTGACTATGCAGGAAAGCGGAATGAACAGGTTTTGTTCCTTGTTGAAAAGTCCGCCCTTCTTTACGGGCGCGACAATACCGAGCGCGGTCTTGCACTCCACGGATATGATCATGTCCACGATATGTCCGAGCCGCGTACCGTCGGCGGCGTTCACCACCTCGCGTTTTCTCAGCTCGCAAAAAGAAATTTCGTCGTCCATAAATCTTATATATGCGCGTCGTCCGCTTTTTGTGCACGTCGAATTTGCACCGCTTTTGTCGAAACCGTATATTACCGCCGCTTAGGTGCAAAATACGGCAGAGGTCACACAAGATGAAAGCAAGAGTGGAAATCAGCGGAATAGACACGTCCAAGCTCCCTACGCTTACTCACGAAGAAGCCATGGAACTCATCAGACGCGCTCAGAGCGGCGACAAAACGGCTCACGATAAATTCGTGACCGCAAACTTAAGACTCGTTCTTTCCATAGTCCAGAGATTTTACGGACGCAAACAATCCGTAGACGATATATTCCAGGTCGGATGCGTGGGACTCATCAAGGCGATGAAGAATTTCAATACGGATTATAATCTCCGTTTCTCGACGTACGCCGTACCCATGATCATCGGCGAGATACGACGCTTTCTCCGAGATTCGTCGGCTCTGCGCGTATCGCGCTCGATAAGAGATACCGCATACAAAGCCCTGCAGGTGCGCCACGACATCGAAACCACGAGCGACCGCGAAGCCTCGCACGAAGAGATCGCTGCGTGCATGGAACTGCCCGTAAGCGCGGTGACATACGCCCTCGACGCCATTTCCGACCCCGTATCGCTCTATGATCCGATCTATCACGACGGAGACGAAACGGTCATGGTCATGGATCAGATAGCCGACGACAGTTGCGACGGCGAACGCTGGGCGGCGAACGCCGCTCTCGGCGAAGCCATGGAAAAACTGACCGAACGCGAACGCCAAATCCTGCTGCTCAGATTCTATCACGGAAAAACGCAGATGGAAGTTTCGACGGAGATCGGTATCTCGCAGGCGCAGGTTTCCAGGCTCGAAAAAAATGCGATCAAAGAATTGCAGACGCTCATCTCGTAACGCGCCCGCGAACAAGATATTACGGCATCAAAAAGGATCGGAATACTCCGATCCTTTTTTTCGAGCACACTCATA
>CAJUKR010000065.1 GCA_910587025.1 uncultured Christensenellaceae bacterium | reverse complement strand
GATTCCGTATGGTGACTGGAGTTCAGACGTGTGCTCTTCCGATCTTACGATAGATGATTTTACGAAAATCGGAGAATGTGAAAATGAAAAGTCTCGATGAAAAATTAAACGCGATGAAAGTCCGCTTGCAAAACGGCAAAGCAAAAATAATGATACTGGGGCTTGGCAGTGTCGGCAGTTATTTATTGGACTATCTCGTATCCATGCAAAGCGAAAATATGGAGATTTACGTCGCCGGCAGAGATCCGAACAAACTGACGATGAACGTAAATATTGTCAGAATAGCCGCGGCGATAAGAGGGCAATGCCGATCGGAAATAAAAATCATCTCCGACGTCGATTTCAACGACGTCGCACAGTTGACGGATTGTATAGGATCGGTAAAACCCGATATTATCGTAAACAGCAGTCGGGCATATTCGGGACTGAAATACGGCAGTATTTCATGGAGCAATGTTCGCGCGTACGGAATCTGGTCGCCGCTTTCGATCAAATACGTAAAAAATATCATGGAAGCGTACGAGAAAGCGAAAAGCGACGCAATAGTTATAAACACATCGTATTCGGATGCCATAATTCCGTGGTTGAAAAGCGCGGGAAAAGCGTATCCGGATTTCGGAAGCGGAAACGTCAATCATCTCGTACCGAGAATAAAATACGCGGCGGCGGAGTTGTCGAATATAAAGGATTTTTGGAATATCGATGTGACTTATGCGACGGCTCATTTTCACGACGTGGTCATAAGCAAAGAAGGACATACCGAAAACGTCGATCAGCTCATAAGTCTTAAGTATGACGGAAAGAAGCTCGACGTCGATATGAACGAAGTTTTTTCGCGTTGTAAAATAGCAATGCCCGTGGACGCAAAGCGCAATATGATGAATGCTTCCAGTAACTTCGAGATCGTTTCCGCGATTCTCGGCGCGGTAACCGAAGGGAAAAAATATAAATTGCATTGTCCCGGCGTTTTCGGCGAGATCGGCGGTTATCCGGTTGTTATCGACGGGGGCGGAGAAAATATAAAAGCATATATCGACCAAAGCGAGTTTTCTTTGCCGGAAATGCGGGCTAAGAACAGAGAATCGATCTATCTCGACGGGGTGGAGGACGTTACCGACGGGACGTTGATATATACGGACGAGCTGTTGCAAAAAGTTCGCAAAGCGTTTGGCGTCGAGCTTGTCAAAAAAGTTCCGTTCGATCGAATAGACGAGGTTGCCCGGACGATAATAAGCGAAATAATAGAAAAATTCAGAGGATAAATATATGAAGAAAGTATATACGTGTTTTTGTACCGATATTATACACGAAGGGCATTTGAACATTATAAACGAAGCTAAAAAGTACGGCGAAGTTTATGTGGGAATACTGACCGATGAAGCTATGATAAAATTCGATCGTTTTCCGACGATCACGTTTGACGAGCGGATCGAACTTGTAAAAAAAATCGGCGGCATAAAAGATATACTGATACAGGACAAGATCATGTATGACGACATAATCAAAACTTTGCGTCCCGATTATGTAATACACGGAGATAACTGGAAAAGCGGTAAACTGAAGCCTATAAGGGATAATGTCGAAAGGGCGTTGAATGAATACGGCGGAAAGATAATCGACGTACCGTATACTTACAGCGAGCGGGTCAAGCGCATAGACGCACAGATCAAAGAGAAACTTGCGATGCCGGAATACCGCAGAAAACGCCTCAAGCAATTATTGTCTTTGCGCCCCATCGTAAAAACAATAGAAGTTCACAGCGGTCTTACCGGATTGATTGCCGAAAAAACCGTAGTGGAACACGACGGCGAATTCGATCAGTTCGATGCCATGTGGATAAGTTCGCTGTGTGATTCCACGGCGAAAGGTAAGCCCGACATCGAGTTGGTCGATATGACTTCGCGCTTCAGAACGATAGACGACGTTATGGAAGTTACAACCAAACCCATAATCTTCGACGGAGATACGGGCGGCTTGATCGAACACTTTGTGTATACCGTGCGTTCGTTGGAGCGTATGGGCGTGTCCGCGATTATTATCGAAGACAAAACGGGACTGAAAAAGAATTCCCTTTTCGGGAACGAGGTCGTGCAGACACAGGATACGATCGAACATTTTTGCGAAAAAATATCGGCGGGTAAGAAAATTCGGCTCACCGACGATTTTATGATTATCGCGAGGATAGAAAGTCTGATCCTCGAAAAAGGAATGGATGATGCGCTTATGCGCGCGCGTGCTTATGTGAACGCGGGAGCGGACGGTATAATGATACACAGCCGAAAAAAAGACCCGCAGGAAATCTTGGATTTTTGCCGAGCGTTCAGAGAAAGCGACAAAACGACGCCTATTGTTGTGGTTCCTACGTCGTTCAATACGATTACCGAAAACGAGCTTGCGGAAAACGGCGTGAATATCGTAATTTATGCGAATCAGCTTACCCGAAGCGCGTTCCCCGCAATGGAACAGACGGCGATAGATCTGTTGAAATATCACAGGGCAAAGGAAGTCGATTCGCGGCTTTTACCTATAAAAGATATAATTTCACTCATAGAGGAATTATAAAGGGGAGCGAGAAATGCGCGTAGAAGATTTATTGAATGTAATAGGCGGCGATTTTTATTCGGGCGTTCCGGATTCTCAATTGAAAGCGGTCTGCGATTATCTGATGAATGAATACGGGATCGATCCGAAGCATCACATAATAGCCGCAAACGAAGGAAACTGCGTCGGACTGGCCGCCGGATATCATATGTCGACGGGGAAAGTCCCCGTCGTATATTTGCAGAACAGCGGAGAGGGGAATATTATTAACCCGGTGGCGTCGCTTCTCAACGACAACGTTTACGCGATCCCGTGCGTATTCGTGATAGGCTGGAGAGGCGAGCCGAATGTTCACGACGAGCCGCAGCATGTATATCAAGGGCGGGTTACGCTCGATCTGCTTGACGATATGGATATCGCATATTTTATCGTGGATAAAGATACGTCGATCGGGGAACTCGAAATGCAAATGGACAAATGGCGGAGCGTGTTGAGCGTGGGGAAACAGGTGGCGTTTATCGTTAAAAAAGGCGCGCTTTCTTACGATAAAAAAGTCGAGTACGTAAATCGGAACGATATCGTACGCGAAGACGCTATAAGAATGATAGCGGAAGTTACGGATACCGATCCGATTATTTCGACGACGGGAAAAGCAAGCAGGGAATTGTTTGAAATCCGCGAAGCAAATAAGCAGGCGCATTGCTATGATTTTTTGACTGTCGGATCCATGGGTCACGCGTCGTCGATAGCGCTTGCGGTCGCAATAAATAAGCCTGACAGAAAAATCTGGTGCATCGACGGCGACGGCGCCGCGTTGATGCATTTGGGCGCAATGCCGGTCATAGGCTCGGTCAAGCCGCGAAATTTGGTGCATATCGTTATAAATAACGGCGCTCACGAAACGGTAGGCGGAATGCCCACAGTCGCCGGCAATACCGATCTGACGGCAATGGCGGACGATTCGGGATATGATTATTCCGTATCGGTGGACAATTCCGACGACTTAAGGAAGGAATTGCAAACCGTAAAACAAAAAGATGCGCTTTGCTTTATCGAAATAAAATGCGCTATCGGGTCGAGACCGGATCTCGGTCGACCGACAACGACGTCGGCGGAAAACAAGAAAAACTTTATGGAGTATCTGAAATCTCTTTGATTTTATGTCCGCGATCTCGTAGAAGACAATTCTCTCGCCGCGATTTACCTTGAAGCAATATAATTTCTGTAATGGTAATGGAATGCTGAAAGTTTCATGCCCGCAAGCGCGGCGGCGGATCGCATGGCGAATTTCTCTCCGTTTAGTTTCGCCGTTTCATACACGGAAACGGCAGATAAAAATTCATCGGTATAAACAAATTTGGGGCGTCCGAATCGGATGCCCTTGATTTTTGCCGCTTTGATGCCTTCCGCCTGGCGCGCTTTTATGTTTGCGCGTTCGTTTTCCGCGACGAAAGACAATACCTGCAACACAATATCGGATATGAATTTCCCGATCAGAGAATCGGTTTTCGTGCGCGTATCCAACAGCGGCATATCCAGAACGAGGATATTTGCGCCCAGCGTGTTTATGATTTTTGACCACTCCGAAATAATCTGCTCGTAGTTTCTGCCCAGGCGGTCTATGGACTTTATGACAAGCAGATCGCCGTGTTTCAGTTTCTTGAGCAATCGTTCGTAAGCCTTTCGTTCGAAATCTTTTCCGCTTTTTTTGTCTGCGTAAATGTGCTTTTTGTCTATTCCGTATTCGGAAAAGGCATTGAGTTGTCTTGCAAGATGTTGATCGCGGGCGGAAACGCGGGCGTATGCGTAAGTTGTCATTAGTGAACTCCTTTTGGATATTTTTTTATAAAGTACTCAAAAAGGAGTTTGCTGTAAACTAAAAATACAGGGCGAACCCCTGTTTTTTGAAAATTCCAAAAAAAGTATACATTTTTTGCATAAGAATTTTCCGCATCATTTTCCCGCTTATGAAG
>CAJUKR010000064.1 GCA_910587025.1 uncultured Christensenellaceae bacterium | reverse complement strand
CCGTTCCGTGAGCGTTCACATAATCTATATCGCCCGCATTCAGTCCCGAATTCTCGATCGCACGCGTCATAGCCGACTGCATGCCCGCGCCGTCGGGAGCGGGAGCGGTTATATGGTGCGCGTCGCACGAAACCCCGCTGCCGAGAATTTCGCAATAGATCTTCGCTCCGCGCGCTTTCGCGTGCTCGTACGATTCGACGATCAGAATGCCTGCGCCCTCTCCGAGCGCTATGCCCTTGGATTTATTGAAAGGGCGGCAAGGCTCGTCGTCGAGCGCATGCAACGCATGGAAACCCGAGTATGCCAGACTGGACATCGGATCGGATCCTCCCGCAATCATCACGTCGGCTTTGCCCGAACGGATCAGATCGGCGGCCATAGCGACGGACATGGTGCCAGCCGCGCATGCGTTTGCAACGTTATCTATGACACCGCGCGCGCCGAAACGGAGCGCCACGTTGTTTGCGATTGCCGAGATAGGCATTTTGAGAACGTCGTCGCCGCTCGCTTTGTCGGGGTCGGCAACGTAATCGCGATAAAACTTTTCGATCGTGACCGCGCCGCCCACGCAACTGCCTATCATTACGCCTACGCGATCGGCGTCCTTTTTCACGTCGAGTCCGGAGTCCGCGACCGCTTCTTCCGCGGCTTTGATGCAGAGCGCGCTCGCTCTGTCCTCGCCGTCGGGAGTGGCAAACTTCGTATACTCGGCGCCGATATGCGCGTAGCATTTGGAGTGCTCTACGCTCTCCACTTCCTTTATTCCCACTTTTCCGGCAAGAGCGTTATCGAAGCACTCGTCCGCGTTTCCGCCGACGGCGCATATAAGCCCGAGACCGGTGATTACGATTCTGTCATCCATTAGATAGATTTTTCCTTATAATCCGGATCGTTGATTATGTACTCGCTCAGCGTACGGATATCGGCGAAAACTCCGTCGTTTACGCCCATGAGCGAAACGCCGAAAAGCAAGTTCATGCCTGCGATGATCTCGAGCGAGTCAACGCTGTCCAGACCTATTCCGTCGCCGAAAAGCGGTACGTCGTAACTGACGTTTTCCTTAGGCAAACGCAGAGTTTCGCAGAGATAATTCACTATCTCGTCCGCGACCGCCTTCTGTTTTTCGTCCACTGCGCTCAGTTCTCCAGATTGGCGAGAACGTATGCGCTGAGAGTTTCGATCGTCTGGAAGTGCTCTCTGTCCACACCCATCATGGATACGCCGAATTCCTGGTCTATACCCGCGATGATCTCGAGCGAGTCAACGCTGTCCAGTCCGATATCGTCGCCGAAAAGTTTGGCGTCGTCGGTCAGATCTTCCTCGGGAAGTCTGAGGTTCTCTACGAGAATGTTCTTGATCTTGTCTGCGATCTCTCTCTGTTTTGCGTCCATTTTAATAATCTCCTTGAAATTGAATTTTATTTTGCGTTGCGGAATATCCGCGTTATCAGTAAATCGTTTCGATTTTCTTTCCTTCTTTGGCGACGCGGGCAATAAATTCCTCGTCGTTCTCTCGGTAATCTTCTATCGTTCTGCCCCAACCTTCGTCAGCCATAGCCGCATACATATTGGGCGGGAAAATATGCGAAGTCGCCTCGGCAAACGTTTCGGGCGTAATTTTACCGAACTTGCCGTATTCCTCGCCGGCGCGGCGGATGACTTCCAGGCGTGCGTCGCATCTGCGTTTTGCGGGCGCGCGGCAGAACAGTTCTCCCTCGCCTACGAACAATTCGTCGAAACCGTCGTCGCCGTAGATCATACGGAATTGCGCGCGTATGGCGTCATAGCTCTTGTCCGTGGGATAAAAACCGCATGTGGAAATAAGCATTATCCGCGTCGAATCCTTAAAGCGAGGCGGATGCCCGCCGTTTACGAAATAATCGGACTGTCCGATCATGAACGGCGCCACGGTAGGAAGCTGACGCTCCATAAGAGCTTTGAGCTTGGAAGGAAGCGCATAATAAAAGAGAGGGAAACTGAAGATTATAAGATCCGCCGCGAACATCTTGGCGGTAATTTCCCTCACGTCGTCTTTTATTACACATTTACCCGGTGTGCCCGTCCAACAGCCGAAACAGCCGAGACAGGGCTCCACCTTTTTATTCTTAAGCGTTATTATATCAGTCGTACAGTCCTCGAACTTCCGCATGCCTTCGATAAAAGCATTCGTAAGCAAAAGCGTATTGCTCCGCTCGCCGCGCGGACTGCCGTTGATCACGAGTATTTTCAAAACGTTAAACTCCCGATTCGGTCGCTTGACCGATTACTATGATAAGTTTATAATATTTCGGAGTGAAAAATCAATATTTGTGAATTTTATTTTTCGTTTTAAGCCGTTTTATTACCCATAAAAATGTAAAAGAGAATAATTTGCGAATTTATATTCGCGTTTGAGCCCGCGTATCATTGTGACGACTGTATGCGAAGAAAATGTCGCATTATGTCGGATATATGATAAAATATGTCACAATGAGTTTTTTCTTACCGAAAGAAGAAATAAAAAATCCCCGACAGCCGCGAGGTTACTGCGCGAACGATCGGGGAATATATAAAAGGGGAAAATGATGATGGCAAATCAATGGGCTTAAAAGCCCTTCTTATGTAATCCGACGGAATAATTCCGTCGGGGAATTGTTCACGTTTGAAGGCGTCTGCCTTCGCTTGTGAGTCGCCTGTTTCATCTTACCTTACTTCGGTTCAGCTGAAGTAGTAATGATTACGGGCATTGTTGATGAAAGCGGCAACTACGAATCCGATGAGCTTAAACATCTCTGCGTTACCTCCGTGACATGGATTTCATCTCGTTCCTTCCCTATCAACACCCGTATTATATTACCGCGCGAAAAAAAATTCTATACTTAGAATAGCAAAAACTTGCACTATACTGACAATATATTTTATTTGCCGGAAAATGTAAAATTTCGTCGCAAATCTTTTTTATGTCACTGTCTTTTATCTCCGCACTCAATATGCGATCGATAGTCTGCACAATAATTTCGCTTTTATCGCGGACATGATCTTACGCATAAATTCGGATTTACCGACCGCGCGTTCGTCGCAGACGAAACTCATATTGATTAAAGAGATGTGTACATCGGCGCGCACCGGTCAATAAAACGGCGACTGAAAAGCCGGCGCAAGATACGATACTGCAAATACGAGCGAATACGAAAGATACGGTAACAGAAGACGCACATGGCAAATATGTGCCGACAAAATCACGACATGTATATCCTGCATTCGGTTTTCGGTTTATCTGCGTTTTCCGCAGACAGTGAAGTACTTACCAATAAACGGCAACCGAGGACACACACGGCAACAAATACAGACAGATAAAACCACGACATTGACATCTTAAATTCGATTTCGATTTATCCGCTTCATCTATATGAAGCAACAGATTTTCGTTAAACGGCAGCAATAACACCTACGGAAAATATAATAACCGATAACCCAACGTCATGTATCGAAAAAATCATGGTACACGCATCTCGTATTCGGCTTTCGGTTTCATTTGCTTCACCCGCATGAAGCGGTGCATTGTCGATAGTTCGAGAACAAAAAACGTATACATGGAAGATGCGACACCGCAATCGAGAACGCTCAAATACGAACCGTAGAATCACGGCATGCGCATCCTGCGGTCGACTTTCCGCTCCTATGTTTCCTTTTCACGAAATAATGCACTCGTCAATAATATTATAACCGAAAGTGTATACCGCGAATACAAACCGTAACATTACGGCATGCGCATCCCGCGGTCGACTTTCCCTCCTTCCGATTCATCGATGTACGGCGTGATCGTCATATCCACGCATCCTTTCAAAGAAAGTAATTATGCGGACATAGGCGGCACCGCCGACGAAGCGACAGACTTTCCAATCGAGAGCGAAAACAAAAAATACGAACCGAAAATGCGTAGAACACGTATCTTATATTCGAACTTCCGCTTTTTTCGCTTACTCCGCACAAAGCGGCGGCTGAAACGTATATGAAAAATTCCATAACGAAGACGCATGCGGCAAATGCAAGCAGAGAATTTCGAGGTATACGCATCTTACACAATGTATATGAAAGATTCCATAACAAAGACGCATGCGGCAAATGCAAGCAGAGAATTTCGAGGCATACGCATCTTACACAATGTATATGAAAAATTACATAACGAAGACGCGTGCGGCAAATGTAAGCAGAGAATTTCGAGGCATACGCATCTTACACAATGTATATGAAAAATTCCATAACGAAGACGCGTGCGGCAAATGCAAGCAGAGAATTTCGGAGCATACGCATCTTACACAATGTATATGAAAAATTCCATAACGAAGACGCGTGCGGCAAATGTAAGCAGAGAATTTCGAGACATACGCATCTTACGCTCGGCGTTCGATTTCCATTGTTTCACCCACACAAAACGGTGTACTTATCGACAAAACGGCAATAAAAAATACGATGCTCGGTTGCATCGTATTTTTCGAATATACATTGTTATCAAGGATAAATCCGGAAAGTTTTTTGAAAGAGTGTTTCCTTCACTCTGTTACCGATTTCGTAAAATCTTTAATTATATAAGTGACTCTGATTGTCACTCTCTTAAAGGAGGTGATCCAGCCGCACCTTCCGATACGGCTACCTTGTTACGACTTAAC
>CAJUKR010000063.1 GCA_910587025.1 uncultured Christensenellaceae bacterium | reverse complement strand
GGCAAGCCGTTTACTTTCCGCACGTTTGAAAACTGGCTGTCTAACGCCAAGTACACGGGTGAATTTATGCACGGGCAACGGCTATGCGCGAATACATACCCTGCTATCATAGACAAGGCAACTTTTGCAAAGGTGCAAAAAAGGTTACAGCAAAACAAAATACTTGCGGGCGCAAACTCCGCTATTGAGCCGTATTTGCTTACGGGCAAAGCGTTCTGCGGACATTGCGGCACGGCTATGATAGCGGGCGGCGGAACAAGCAGATTAGGCAAAAAACATTATTATTATGTTTGTAAGCAGAAAAATAAAGCACTCTGCGACAAGAAACGCGAGGACAAAGACAAACTGGAATTGTACGTTACCCAAGTGGTACACGAATTTTTGAGCGATAGAAAAAACGTTGAGAAAGTTGCGCAAGACACAATAAACTACCACGAGCAACGCACTGGCGACAACGGAATGCGGAGCATAGAAGCGCAAATCCGCCACGCACAAGACGAGGCGGAACAACTTACAAACGCCTTTATACTGGCGCGTAACGACCTACTGCGGGCAAATATAGAGCGCAAAATGCAAGAGATAGAAATACTTATAAAAGATTTAACCGCCCACAAGGCTCAAATAGAGTTAGAGCGCGGGCAAAAGATAACAAAAGAAAAGATTATTGACTTTGTGGCTATGCTAATAAAGGGCGACCCGAACGACAAGGAATACCAAAAGAAACTTATAGACCACCTCGTTTACAAAGTGTTTGTTTACGACGATACAGTAGTTACATATCTGACTTTCGGCAACGACAAGGAAATTAAAGAAATAGACCTTGCCGATAACGACAAGGTCTTATCTGCGATAAAGGTTCAATCTTTATCGCCTCTGGTGCCCGAAGTCGGACTTGAACCGACACTGCGAACTCGCAAACGGATTTTAAGTCCGTCGCGTCTGCCATTCCGCCATTCGGGCTGATTTGGAGGTACCACCCGGATTTGAACCGGGGGTCAAGGCTTTGCAGGCCCGTGCCTTACCGCTTGGCTATGGTACCGTATATCCGACTTTTCCGTCGCGCTTATATAATATAACAGAACCGAATAAAAAACGCAAACGTTTTGCATATATATTTTATGCAAATTAAAGAGAAAATGCTAATTTTCGCGCACCCGAAAGTGTGTAAAATTTTTTCCCGTGCATACAATATTAAATAGAATTATGTACGAAACGGTAATCAATGCAGATAACAAGCATATAGAATGGCTGGAAGAATTGTCGAGTACGCTCGGCGAAAAACTGAATGGCAAAGCCGTCACGTCGGTAAGCATGGGACGAAACGTTTCCTGTCTCGGAATAGGCGGCGACGGACGCTATTCCAAATATATTTCGCGCGAGATACGTAACGCGGTAGTCGCTTTGTTTACGGGTACGATAAAACGCGAATTTATTTCCAGGCGACTCGAAAATATCAGACTTGCGACCGCGCCGAAGAAATTGCTTTGCCACGCCATGACGGCGTTCGACAGAGCGACGGAGTCGGAGATAATATGCGAAAACTTAAAGGTCGGCAAAGTTTTGAGCCTGGAAGGGATGCGCACGTTTCGTCTGAATGAGGTGGAAGAACGCTGGACGGAAATATGCAGAATGGCGACTGAACACGCTTCGTATCTTACAGACGACGAAACGTTGAACGATCTGCTGCGTTATCTTATAGAAGCCGCATGCGAAAACGAATGCCGCGCCGAAATATTCAAACTCGGCGGCAAATATCGTATGGTGGTTCACGAAGAAGGTACGTCGGTGGAAAAAATATTCGATGCGTTTGATGATTTGCTTTGCCGTCTTATCGACTACGCTCCGTCGGAAACGGTGGTCAGCGGATTCGATTACGATGAGTCGTTTATGAAGCTCCATGCAATTTTCGACGTAAAATGCAATAATTTCGGTTAGCCGAACGGATTTTACTTGCATATTTTTCGTGTTTGGGTTATACTGTAATTATTATTCGAACGGAGAAACGTAATATGTTATTTAATTTTTTGACAAGCGGCGGCGAGCAGGGAAACAGTTGCAATAACAATCAGATGTTTATTCCCATGCTCATCATCGTTGCCGTAGTTTTGGTCGTGGTACTTTTCGTTATGCCTATGATCAACGGTAAACGGCAGAAAAAGAACGTCGAGGATCAGCGTGCGTCGCTGTCCGTAGGCGACACGATCGAGACCGTCGGCGGAATCATAGGCGTGATCAAAGAAATCAGAGAACCCGCACCCGGCAGAAAGGAACTTGTGCTCGAGTCCGGAACCACGACGCTCGTAGTTGATATTCAGGCGCTTTACATGGTAATCAGCCGTGTCAATCCGCCCATGATCCCCATGACGGCGGATACGACGGAGGAGCCTTTCGTCGAAGCCGTCGATGCCGAAGTAACGGCGGAAGAAGTATCAGTGGCGGAACCGGAGTCCGAAACCAAGGAAGCGGATGCGGCTACACCGGAAGCGACCGCTTCCGAAGATATTGCCGTAAGCGAAGAAGCCGCTACGGTCGTGCCCGCACAGCCGGAAGAGACGGCAGTCCCCGAAGCGGCATCCGAGTCGGTTTCGGAAGATAAGCCCGAGCCGAAAAAAATTTCGGGACGAAAACCCGCCGCAAAGAAAAGCGGCAGCGGAAAAAATAAGTAATCGATTTTTTTCGTCAAAAAAAGACAAACCCGCGGTATGTCGCGGTGTAATATCCGAATGAATCTCCGCATAGGTTTTATCGAAAACATGCGGAGGTTTTTATTTTATGAAAAAAAACGAACTTTCGGTAGAGCCGAAATATTATGCGATGGAAATCGTTAAAGCGGTTATTATCGGACTTGTTATATCGCTTGTTCTCGTTCTCGGCGCGGCGTTCATAATCAAAACATTCAATATCGATACGGGCGCGATGCCCGTGATCAATCAGATAATCCGTACCGTAAGCATACTTGTCGCTTGTCTTTTGTCGCTCAGACGTCCCGGCAACGGCTGGCTCAGGGGAATGATCGCCGGACTGGTATATTCGATATTCGCTTATATCGTTTTCTCTTTGCTCGGCGGAGGGTTCGATTTCGATATAACGCTGCTCAATAACACGGTCATCGGTATGGCGGCCGGACTGGCGAGCGGGATAATTTCCATGCTGATAAGAAGAAACTGATAAAAACAGCTTGCAAGCACTTGCATTTTCTCCGAGTATAATGTATAATATTATAAAACTTCGGAGGTAAAATCATGAAACATATCAAAGTTATCGCCACCAATACGATCTGCAAGGAAAAGGGCACCGGTTGCGGTGAATGCCAGACGGGTTGTCAGTCCGCTTGCAAGACGAGTTGCACCGTGGGAAATCAGTCCTGCGAACAGAAAAAAACAAACAGAACCGAAAAAGTAAGACAGGACTGAATTAAGTCGTTATGGTTCATACTTACGAATGCCTGGGACGGCACTTTCTTCTCGATGTGGAAAGCGGCTCCGTCTTCGTCGTTGACGAACTTACGGCGAAATTGATAGAAAAATCTTCTCCTTCTGCGGAAGCACAAGGAGATTTTTCTCGTTATACAAAAGAGGAGATCGCGGAAGCCGAGGCGGAAATCGAAAGTTTGCGTAAGCAGGGCGTTCTGTTTTCTTCCGAGCCCGTTCATCCCGAGCCGGTGTATAAGGGTATCGTAAAGGCTCTTTGTCTCAATATTGCGCACGGTTGCAATCTGCGTTGCAAATACTGTTTTGCCGAGGACGGACAGTACCACGGCGGTACGGACTATATGAGTGCGGATACGGCAAAAAATGCGATCGATTTCCTTATAGCAAAGAGTGGGAGCAGAAAAAGGCTGGAAGTCGATTTCTTCGGCGGCGAACCTTTGCTCAATATGCCCGTCGTCCGCGCAGCAATCGATTATGCCCGCAGTGTGGAAAAAGCGGCAGGCAAAAAGTTTCGTTTTACGATCACGACTAACGCCGTATTGCTTACCGATGAGCTGATTGAGTATTTTAACAAAGAAATGTATAACGTCGTTCTGAGTATAGACGGGCGCAAGGAAGTTCACGACTCCGTTCGTGTCGATGCCACGGGCAAAGGCTCGTTCGACAGAGCGCTCGAAAATGCTTTGAAGCTCGTTCGCGCGCGGGGAGACAAAAGCTATTACGTACGCGGTACGTTCACTTCCGAAAACATCGATTTCGCAAAAGACGTGCTTGCGCTCAACGATTACGGTTTCGGTCAGGTTTCGCTCGAGCCCGTAGTACTTCCCGACGGCGATCCGCTCGCGCTCAAGCTTTCCGACGTAGAGGACATGAAAGCGCAGTACGAAATACTTGCGGAAGAGTATATCCGACGCCGCGCGCAGGGAAAAGAGTTCGGATTTTTCCATTTCAATATAGACATATACAACGGACCTTGCGCGTCTAAACGTTTGGTCGGTTGCAACGCTGGGGACGAGTATCTCGCAGTCGCGCCGAACGGTAACATCTATCCCTGCCATCGATTCGACGGTATCGACGATTACGTTATCGGTAATGTCAATAAGGGCACGTTTTCGGATAAGTTGCCGCAGATGTTCGCTACGACGAATCTTACCAAAAAAGAAGAGTGTCCGTCGTGCTGGGCAAAGTATTATTGCAGCGGCGGTTGCGCGGCAAATTCCATTCAGATTTGCGGCGGTATGGAAAAACCGTACAAACTCGGATGCGAGCTTATGAAGAAGAGAGTGGAATGCGCGCTCGCCATTGCGGCGATTGAGAGCGAACAAAATGCCTGATTTGCAAAATAAAATATTTTTTTACGATTAGTTGCGGGTATTTGTTTGACTTGAGTTGCCATCTTGATATATAATCTCATAGTATGCGGCGATAAATCGTCGACGCATAAACGGTAAAGGCAAAAACATTACGAAATGAAAAGAAAATCATCACTTGTTAAGTTTATAATTGTTTCGGCAGTGACTGCGCTCTGCGTTGTCGCGTGCTTTTTGCAATTCAACTTTTCGGTCGGCGGTGAAGTACACACATACGGTATAGTTTCGTCCATTAAGCTCGGTCTCGATCTTAAGGGCGGCGTTTATGCCGTTTATGAGGCGGAGGATTCCAATCCAGACGACTCGCGAATGAACGGTACCGTTACACAGCTGACGGGTCTGTTGACTCAGCGCGGTTATACGGAAGCCACCGTCGTACGCGAGGGCGCCAACCGTATCCGTGTCGAAGTTCCCGACGTGGACGAGCCCGGCGAAATATTCGAGATAATCGGCGAGCCTGCCGATCTCGAATTCGTGCTGTCTTCCGACGGTACGCAGGACGGCGATACTATCTTCTACGGCGACGTTGTGAACCGTGCGTTCGTTACCGCTGACGATTACGGCAATCCCGCGGTCGGACTTTCGCTCAACAGCGAAGGCGCGCAGAGATTCGCCGAAGTTACGTCGGGTAACATAGGACAATATATAAAGATATATCTTCTTCGCGGCGGGGAAAGACAGAGTACGATTTCCACCGCAAGTATCAATTCCGCAATTACCGGCGGCAATGCCATAATAACGGGTAAATTCACTTACGAAGAGGCTCAGTCGCTT
>CAJUKR010000062.1 GCA_910587025.1 uncultured Christensenellaceae bacterium | reverse complement strand
GTGTGCTCTTCCGATCTATAGTAATTATTAAAAATCAATTTAAGGAGATTACAAAAATGGCAAAATGGGTATGTCCGGTATGCGGATACGTTCACGAGGGAGAAACCGCTCCCGCCAAATGCCCTCAGTGCGGTGTTCCCGGAGCTAAATTCGCCAAACAGGGCGGAGATATGACTTGGGCGGCAGAACATGTCGTAGGCACGGCAAAGGGCGTAGACGCGTCGATCATCGAAGGTCTGCGCGCAAACTTCAACGGAGAGTGCTGCGAAGTTGGTATGTACCTCGCAATGGCTCGCGTGGCTCACAGAGAAGGTTATCCCGAGATCGGTCTTTATTGGGAAAAAGCGGCTTACGAAGAGGCGGAGCATGCGGCTAAGTTCGCGGAACTGCTCGGCGAAGTCGTGACCGATTCGACAAAGAAGAATCTAGAAATGCGCGTAGAAGCTGAAAACGGCGCGACTCTCGGTAAATTCGAACTTGCGAAAAAAGCGAAAGAACTCGGACTGGACGCGATCCACGACACCGTTCACGAAATGGCGCGCGACGAAGCCCGCCACGGCAAGGCGTTCAAAGGTCTGCTCGAAAGATATTTCAAAGCATAACCCTCCCGTCTTACATAAAACGAACGAACCCGCAGGTACATGCCTGCGGGTTTTTCATTGCGCCGTAACCTCGGACGGAGCAAAAGCATAAAACATTATTATGCTTATCGGAATGTTCGACAGCGGCTCGGGCGGACTGAGCGTCCTTTGCGCATGCAAAAAAGCCGTGCCTTACGCAAGGTATCTCTATCTCGACGACAGCGCTCACTGTCCTTACGGAAACAAGCCCGAAGAAGAAATAAAAAGGATCGCGCTCGAAAACGCGAGAATCCTTTTCGACGCGGGATGCGACGCGATCGTCATCGCGTGCAACACGGCGACCGCTGCCGCCGCGCCCCTAATCAGAAAGGAATATCCGGACAAAGTCGTAATCGGCATCGAGCCCGCCGTCCGACCCGCGCTCGGAAAAGTAAAAGGCAAAATTTTGCTCCTCGCCACACCAGTGACGGCAAACCTGCGTTCATATCCCGATCGCGTTATAGTGGGCGCGGAAGAAACACTCGCCGCCGAGATAGAAGCCGCTTATCCGAACGCATCCGCGCTCAAAGCGCTTGCGAAAAAGACGCTTGCCAAATATTCGGGCTATGAAGCTGTGGTAACCGGATGCACGCATTACGCGCATCTGATCCCGTATATCGACGCGCCCGTATTCGACGGAGCGGAAGGCGTGGCAAGAAGGCTCAGATCGGTCACGGATAAGCTCACAGGCGGTTGACCGCGCCCGCGATTATTTCCGCCGCCTCGCGTACGAGAAAATCCACGTCCTTGGGCGTTACGATAAGATTTTCGAAACCGCTCGGATCGCCGCCCGCATCGCGAATGATCGTCGACGCGTACACGACGAGCGGCACGCCGATCGAAACGACGGGCACGCCCAGCGTATCCTCGGACAACCGTTCGCGGTGATTCGATACTCCGCTGCCCGGAGTAATACCCGCGTTGCAAAGCTGGATTATGCGGCATACCCGTCCCGTCTGCGCGGCAGCAAGACTGTCTACCGCAATGACAACAGACGGCGCTATACGGTCGGTAACGCCCTTTACGACGTCAAAGCTCTCCATTCCCGTAATTCCCGCCACACCGGGCGACAGCGCTTTCAGATTATCCTTTTCCACGGCTATGCGGTCGCAGACTTCGGCGCCGAGCGCGTCCGCCGTCATACTTCTGTTTCCCAGCCCGACGACAAGCACGCGGCTTTTGTCTCGAACAAGTTTTTTCAGCTCGCGTTCGAGAGCTATCGTAAGACGGCGCTTGTGCATGTGCTCCGCACCGGCGATCGCGTCCGTCTCGAGCGTGACGTACAGTCCCGGTTCTTTGCCGTATTTTGCGGCGGACTCCGAATCGAGCTCGATCTCGCTCACTTTGCAGACGCCGCCGAAGTCGCGTCCCTCCGTCCTGATCAGTTCCGACGCCAGGTCGGTATAAGAAAAATTATCCATATTATTGATAATTTGCGCGGAAAAGTATAAATAATTGCTTGCATTAGAACTTTTTTTATGATAAAATAAGGCGGTTAGAATAGATTATCAAAGAAATTTCAGGAGAATTAAAGTGCCTAACATCAAATCAGCGAAAAAGAGAGTGCTCGTTACGGAGAAAAAAGCTCTCGAGAATAAGGCTATGCGCACCAGAATGCGCAACTCGATCAAGAAGTTCAACGACTGTATCGACACCCTCAAGCTCGACGAAGCGGAGAAGATGCTCCCCGGTCTTATGTCTGTCATCGACGAGGCTGTCGCTTCGGGCATCATTCATAAGAACAACGCGGCAAATAAGAAATCGCGTCTTTCCGCACGTCTCGACGGCGTAAAGAGCGGCAAGATCGTCGTAAACATCAAGAAGGACAACAAGACCATCGCCGCGGAAAAAGCTCAGGCCGCACGCGAAAAGGCCGAAGCCGCACGCGCCGAGAATCTCAGAAAGATCCAGGAACGCACGGCGGCAAAAGAAGCCGAGAAAAAAGCGAAGGAAGATGCTGCGGCAGCCGAAAAGAAAGCCAAAGCCGATGAAAAGAAGGCTTCCGTAAAAACGACGAAGAAGACTTCGACCGCTACGGAAAAGAAAACCGCGGACAAGCCGGCAGCGACCAAAAAGCCCGCCGCAACCAAGAAGACCGCGGCAAAGAAAGAGGAAACTCCCAAGGCGGAATAATCTTTTTCCCTTTCGTTACATTCGTTACATAAGAAAAACAAAAGATAAAATCAAAACCGACACGGCGACAATTGCCGTGTCGGTTTTCTGTTACCCGTAAATATCACTTTCTGTTTCTCGCCCACTCTTTCATGCGCAACTCGGTATCGAGAATGCGCTTTCTTATTCGGAAATTTTTTGGCGTGACTTCGAGAAGCTCGTCGTCGGCAAGAAACTCTATCGCCTGTTCGAGAGAAAGCTGCTTGCAAGGAACGAGACGAAGCGCGTCGTCGGATGCCGAAGAACGCGTATTCGTCAGCTGTTTGCGCTTGCATACGTTCACCACTATATCGTCGCCTTTGGGTGATTCGCCCACGACCATTCCCTGATAAACGGGCACGCCCGCGCCGATAAACAGCGGTCCGCGTTCCTGTGCGTTGAACAGTCCGTAAGTAACGGATTCGCCCGTTTCATGCGCGATCAGAGAGCCGGAAGGACGGCGGTTGATCTCTCCGCGGTATACGTCGTATCTGTCGAACACGGTATTCATTATTCCCTCGCCCTTCGTATCGGTAAGAAACTCCGATTTATACCCGAACAGTCCGCGGGACGGGACGGAAAATTCCAGTCGCATGCGCGAGCCTTTCGGCGACATGGAAACAAGTTCGCCTTTGCGCACGCCCATCTTCTCCATGACTATGCCGACGCTTTCTTCGGGTACGTCTGCGATAAGAGTGTCTATCGGCTCGCACTTTACGCCGTCGATTTCTTTTATAAGCACTTTCGGCATCGATACCTGGAATTCGTACCCCTCGCGACGCATGCTTTCGATGAGTATGGAAAGGTGCATTTCGCCGCGTCCGCACACAACGAAAGATTCCGCCGTATCGCCGTCGGACACACGGAGCGAAACGTCCTTGACCGCCTCTTTATACAAACGGGCGCGCAGATGCCGCGACGTAACGAATTTGCCTTCCTTGCCCGCGAACGGCGAATTGTTTACGAGGAAAGTCATTTCCACGCTCGGTTCGCTGATCTTCGGGAATTCTATCGCATCCGGACACTCGGGAGCGCAGAGCGTATCTCCTATAGTGACGCCCTCGACGCCGGAAACGCATACGATGTCGCCCACCGTAGCCGTTTCGACCGCCGTTCTCGCCAGTCCTTCGAACTGGTAAATATTCGATACTTTGGCGCGTACGGGTTCATGATCGGAATGATAATTGACGAGAACGACCTGCTGTCCCGTCTTAAGCGAACCGCGTTCCACCCGCCCTATTCCTATGCTTCCGACATATTCGGAATAATCGAGCGCGGAAACGAGCATTTGCAGAGGCGAGTTTTCGTCGCCCTCGGGCGGCGGAATATGCGACACGATCGTATCGAGAAGGGGCGTAAGATCGCTTCCCGCTTCGTTCATACTCATCGATGCCGTACCCGTACGCGCCGAACAGAACACCATTGGACTGTCGAGCTGTTCGTCCGTTGCGTCCAGTTCCATAAAAAGCTCGAGCACTTCATCCGCAACTTCGGCGGGGCGCGCGTCCGGTCTGTCCATTTTGTTTATAACGACTACGACGGGAAGCCCGAGTTCGAGCGCGTGACCGAGTACGAAACGCGTCTGAGGCATGGTACCCTCGAACGAATCGACGAGAAGCACGACGCCGTTTACCATTTTCAAGATACGTTCGACCTCTCCGCCGAAATCGGCGTGACCGGGCGTGTCCACAACGTTGATTTTATAATCTTTATAGCGAACCGAAGTATTTTTCGCGAGTATCGTTATGCCGCGTTCGCGCTCGAGATCGTTCGAGTCCATGACGCGTTCGGGGGCAGTCTGATTGGTGCGGAATGCTCCGCCCTGTTTAAGCATCTGATCGACCAGCGTTGTCTTGCCGTGATCTACGTGCGCTATTATTGCTACGTTTCTTATTTTTTCGTTTATCATGATTTTTAAGAATTTCCGTTCGTATTATAAATTTCCGAGTTCGTGCGGAGAGGAGAGAAATACCGTGCCGCCCGCTTTTTTCAATTGCTCTTCGGTGCGGAATCCCCAGAGCACGCTTACGACGTCGATCCCCGCTCCGCGCGCCATCGCTATGTCGGGTTCGCCGTCGCCCACCATAACGCAATCGTCGGCTTCGCTGCCGAGCACGCGCATGGCGGCAAAAAGCATATCCGGCGCGGGCTTTTTCGGCATAATTTCCGTAACGCCGAAATATTCGGTAACATACGGATAAAAGAATTTTTTACACAGCACTTTCACAGCCGCGTCACCCTTGTTCGATACTATGGCGAGCTTGCGACCCTTGCCGTGCAATGCTTTCAGACTGTCGATCACGCCGTCGTAAGGCAACGTATTGTCCTCGAGATGATCGGCATAATAATCGGTAAAATATTTCAGCGCGTCGGGACTATTCGCACCGTTCGCCGCCCGCCGCATAAGAGCGACATACCCGTCGCCGAGAAAGGACGCCACTTCGCGATCGGTTCGTTCGGGCAGACCGACGCGACCGAGCGCGTAATTGACCGAGCGGGTCAGATCGGTGAGAGTATCGAGCAACGTGCCGTCGAGATCGAATAATATAGTGTTCTTCATAGTTTATAACCTCAGAGAAGCCTTTTGAGAAATTGTCCGGTATAAGAATCGTCGCGACGCGCGATCGTTTCGGGAGTGCCCGACGCGACTACGGTGCCGCCCTTGTCGCCGCCCTCCGGTCCGACGTCGATTATCCAGTCCGCGGTCTTTATAACGTCGAGATTATGTTCGATAACGACTACCGTATTGCCGCTTCCGACCAACCGCCCGAGAATCGCTATGAGTTTCGCCACGTCCGCGGAATGAAGTCCCGTCGTGGGTTCGTCGAGGACATACAGCGTCTTATTCGTCGGACGCTTGGCAAGTTCGGTCGCGAGCTTGACGCGCTGAGCTTCGCCGCCCGACAGCGTTGTCGCCGACTGTCCGAGCTTGACATACCCCAGACCAACGTCGTAAAGCGTTTTTATCTTGGAATATATTCCCTGCTGATTTTCGAAAAACTCGCACGCCTGTTCGATCGTCATGTCGAGCACGTCGTAAATGTTTTTGCCCTTGTACGTCACCTGCAACGTTTCGCGGTTATACCTCTTGCCGCCGCAAACTTCGCACGGAACGTATACATCGGAAAGAAAGTGCATCTCTATTTTGCGTATGCCGTCGCCCTCGCACGCTTCGCAACGTCCGCCCTTGATAAGATCGGAAGAGCGTCG
>CAJUKR010000061.1 GCA_910587025.1 uncultured Christensenellaceae bacterium | reverse complement strand
GTCGCGAGGAACGCGAGGAGCGAGAAGAGCGCCGAATGGAGCGGATGAGCATGCAACAGCCGATGATGATGCCGATGCAGCAACAGCCGATGCAGCAGCCTCAGCCCCAGCCCCAGGCACAGGCACAGTCACAGCCTCAGCCCCAGGCACAGCCTCAGCCTATGCAAATGCCTCAGATGCAACAAATGCCTGTCGGGTATGCAATGCCTGCGGACGGTTTTGCCGAACTTAAGGCTGAAATAGAGCGTTTACGGCACGAACAGGAAATAGCCGAAAGGGTTGCCGCGGCTCGCGCCGAAGCGCAGGCGGCCGCGGAAGCGAAAGCGGCTCAGCACGCGCTTGAAGCCAAGGTCGAAGCGGAGTTCGCTCGGCTCAGAGCGGAAAATCGTCCCACGTATATTCAGACCGCGAACAAAAATACCGATATGGAAGCGCTCGGTGTGATGCTCGTGGACGCTATCCGTAAAGCTACCGGCACGCATATAGTTGCGGTGCAAGGCATGGATGAACGTCCCGCATTGCCCGAAGGCGGAATGGCGGGAGGAATAGTACCGGGAGCGATCACTACTACGACGACCACGACTACTGTGGACGCGAGCGGACGCGGCGAGGAAAAGCCCGTACTGACGGGCAACGTCGAGACTATTCCCGAAGCGGAAGGGCTGTTCAATCGCCGAGGGAAAAAGAGCGGCGCATACGATCCGGATAATTTCTATAACTTCTTCGACGAACAGGAAAAGAAGTAATGTGAAAGCTAAAAGGAACGACGTTTTATACGGCGTTCCTTTTTCATTGTTCTTGCTTTTCGGGTGCGATATATGTTATAATTCATATATGAAACTTCGCGCATACGGAAAAATCAATCTTTCGCTTTTCGTAACCGGCAGGCTCGGGCGATTGCATACGCTCGACAGCATTATGACCACGGTATCTGTTTTCGACGAACTGACTGTGACCGAAGCGGACGAAGTAAGCGTCGTGTTTTCAAACGCCGACATAAGCCGCACCGACAATACGGCGTATAAGGCGGCAAAGCTCGTCGAGGAAGAATGCGGACTCAAACTCGCCGTCGGGATAAAAAAGGGAATACCGATCGGCGGAGGCATGGGCGGATCTTCGGCGGACGGCGCGGCGGTGCTTTGGGCGGCGGAAAAACTCGCGGGCGCGGATATAAAAAAACTCGCTCCGAAAATAGGGAGCGACGTTTATTTCATGACGATAGGCGGAGCGGCGCGGGTACGCGGCGTGGGCGACGTGGTCGAACCGATCGACTTCTGCGGTTCGTTCGACGCATTCGCGATCGATGCGGGTAGTGTGAGCACGCCCGAATGTTATAAACTTTACGATGAGATAGGCGGGTCCGGCAAGCCGAATACGAACGACGAACTTTGCCGCGCTCTTGCTCGCGGCGAGTTGTCCGAAGCTCTGCTTGTGAACGATCTTGCGCCTGCGGCGATCCGGCTTTGTCCGAATATCGCCTACGAGCTCGATCATTTTGCGGCTATCGGGCTGAATGCTCACGTCACGGGAAGCGGCGGTTGTATATTCGCCGTCGACCGCGGCGGAAGTAAACCGCTCGTCGGCGCGCGTCCGCTTTCTTATTTGCCTTACGGCGTGGAAGAGGTTTTATAAACCGAGCAGTTCGGCGATTATGCTCGAATAGCCGAATTCTTCGCCGTCCGATCCGTAGAAGCACAGCGGCGGGTATGCGACGCACCACCAGTTTCCGCCCGTACCGGTGCCGAGTTCTACTATGAGCGCGTCATAGTATCCCGCGGCGTACGTTACGTCGCCGTAGTCTCTGTCGGGGAAAAGCTCGTAATTCATTTTCGCTTTTGCCGTATAATCGAAACCGCAACTTTTCAATTTCTCGGTTGCGGTTTTTTCTATGCCGCCGAGCGAAGCCGAGATTATGCGGTACGCTTCTTCGCGGCTGCGTGCGCGCCCGAGAAGAGGCGAGAGATATTCCACGACTTCGTCGCGAACGATATATTTGACCGCCTGATCCTCTTTTCCGTCCGAGTTGGCGCGGATATGTATGCGGATAGGCGAGTCGTCCGACGCACAGCTTCCGAAAACGGGCAGGCAGACGAGCAGAAGTATTATGCTTACAACGATTACGACGTACTTTTTCATACCGTGGATTTTGTCCGCTTGTAAATATTTTCACTCTTTACGGCGCATACTGATTTTGTCATAATTTGAAACAAGGAGGAAGAATATGAAGAAAGCGAAAATCCTTTGCCTCGTGCTTGCGCTTGTTTTTTGCGGAATAGGCATAACGGCGGGCGTGATTTCGTTTATTTCGCCGCATAGCGACGTCGTTATGTCGGCGGACGCGGCAAACATCGTCAAGGGCGATACCAAGGCGAATATTAAAGCCGTGCAGACCAGACTGAAAGCGCTCGGATATTATAAGATTTCCGTAGACGGTATATGGGGACCGAAGACGCGCGCCGCGGTCAAAGCGTTTCAGAAAGATTACGGGCTAGTTCAGGACGGTATCGTCGGAAGCAAGACCGAGAAGGCGCTCGGCATAACGCTGACCGGTACTTCGTCGGGCGCGGGCGGTTATTCGTCGAGCGAGATGAACTTACTTGCGCGGTGCGTATACGCAGAGGCGCGCGGGGAACCTTATACCGGTCAGGTTGCGATTGCCGCAGTGGTTCTGAACAGAGTACGTTCGTCTAAATTCCCGAATACGATCTCGGGCGTTATCTATCAGTCCGGAGCGTTTACCTGCGTTTCCGACGGTCAGATCAATTATTCGCCGAACAGTTCCGCGACCAAAGCCGCCAAGGATGCCGTAAACGGTTGGGATCCCACCAACGGATGTCTGTATTATTACAATCCCGCCACCGCAACGAGCAAGTGGATATGGTCGCTGAAGGTGGAGCTGACGATAGGGCGGCATTCGTTCGCCCGCGCTTAAGTCCGAAGGCGCATTCATCGCGCGGACAGTTCGTCAGCCTTCGCGTCGCCTAGGTCACGTACTTCATTGTACGCTCCCGTCGGACGACGCTTTGGTCTCTGCTTCCGTGCGCGACTGCGCCTTCGGTAAACAATAAGAATCGCATTCATCGCACGGACAGTTCGTCAGCTTTCGCGCCCCCTCGGTCACGTACTTCATTGTACGCTCCCGTCGGACAATGCTTTGGTCTCGGCTTTCGTGCGTGACTGCGCCTTCGACAAAGCCGCAATATCGACAAACTACGGAACTGTATTTATCGCGCGGACAATGCGTCGGATTTCGAGACGGCTTCGGATAAAGGCTCGTCGATCGCTCCGACGGCTCGCAAATAACTTTGGGCGCTCAAGCGCTTATAACAGGAGAAATCAATGAAAGAAAGAATGAAAACATCGCATAAAGTAATAATCGGACTGACGGCGCTGCTTGTCGCCGCGTTGGTCGGTATCGTGATCTGGCTGTCGATCTGGGTGCACAACGAAAGTTTGCGCGCGGACAACACACGCCGCCAGATGGAAAACGTGTACACGAGCGCGCTTTACGATTCGCTTGATTCGGTCGGGGAAATGGAAAACAATCTTGCAAAACTGCTCGTGTCCTCGTCCGATTCTGAAAGCGTATCGATTGCCGCCGACGTACAGAAATGCGCAAGCTCGGCGGCAGAAGTCGTCGGTCGTTTGCCCGTGGACATGTACGAGCATACGGGATTGCAGAAATTTCTCAATCAGGTTGGCGATTTCGCGGCGAGCTATATCCGTGCCGTAGGCTCTGGCGCGGCGGATGATTACGACAGCAAGATCGAAGACATTTACGCCGCGACGGTAGGCGTACGCGAACAGCTTTCGGAAGCGGCGGCGCGTATCGGAACGGACGGCTATTCGGTGATCACCGACGTAGAAGCGGGCAATCTCAACGTAAGCGGCAAGGAAATGAACGTCGAATACCCGAGCATCATTTACGACGGACCGTTCTCCGATGCGGATAACCGCTGTTGGAAAGGGCTTGAGAATCTCCCCGAGATCGGAGAGAACGACGCGCTTGCCATCGTGCGTGAAAAGCTCGGTATAGACGGAAGAGTGTACGGCGTGAGCGAGGGCGACGAGGCTATGTACGAGATCGTAGGCACCGCGTCCGACGGTTGCGAATCGTACGTTTCCGTAACGAAAAAGGGCGGACTTATCGCGTCGGCGTTCCTTTGCTCGGAAGGACAGGGCGTCGAGGGCGAAGAAGTCGATTCGGAAAAAGCGCGTCAAATAGCTGTCGAGCTCGGTTACGACGAATCGCTCGTACCCGTATGGTATATCGCGTCCGACGGGGTTGCGGTGGTGAACCTCGCGCCCGAAAAGGACGGAGTGGTCTATTATACCGACCTTATTAAAATCAAGCTGGGCGGCGGCAAACTTCTCGGTATCGAGGCTTGCGGATATTGCGCCAATCACTCGGAGCGCACTTATCCTCCCGCTCGCATGACACCGGCTTCCGCCGCGTCCTGCGTTTCCAAGAAACTTACGGTAACGAGCACGCGTCTTGCGGTCATTCCGATGAACTCGTCAGAAGTGCTTTGCTATGAAGTCGCCGGCACATACAAGGGTCTCGACTACTTCGTATACGTCGATGCGGTGAACGGCAAACAGGTCGATATCATGCGCGTGATCGATTCGGAGCAGGGAAAATTAGTCATATAATAAGCTGATGAAAAAACAGTCCGCATTTGATAAGTGCGGGCTGTTTTACATATCAGTCGAAATATATGACGCTTTCGCTTCGCGGCTTGCGCGGAGCGGGCTCGCCGTCGGGATATCCGAGCGCGCAACAGCCGTATATCATGTCCTTTTCGGGAACGCCGACTTCCGTCGCAAGGTCGCGTATTTTTTCGCAGTTCTCTTTACCGAGCTGATTTATCCAACATGTACCGAGCCCGATCGCATGCGCCGCGAGAAACATATTCTCGAGCGCGCAAGCGCAGTCGGCTTCGCTCGTGCCGTAAGCGGGATCGGCGGATACGATCACGAAGACGGGGGAATGATAATTGCAGGAATATCCCTTTTCGCCGTTGCGTTCGAGATTGCTGTTTTTCGAGCTTTCAGCAACGTACGAGTATACGCGATCGTTCATGCGGTCGATCCAGTCGCGATTTCTGATCACGACGAAGTGCCAGCTTTGCCGACCCATTCCGCTCGGCGCGTATCTTGCCGCCTCGATCACCGTCCCGATCTCTTTGTCGGTCGGCATATCGCCTTTGAATTTTCTCGTCGTTCTGCGCGACATAATACATGCTATTGCGTCCATGTAAGTCCTCCTTGAATTCTATCGCGCGACTTATAAGCGGCGCATCTTTGCGTTCTGCTGCGGCAACTTTCAGTCATGTACATAGTACACTCCCTCAAGTTTTCCTCGCACGCCTTGATCTGCTTGCTTCTAAGTCGCGCCCGACATATGCGAAAATAAAGTTTTACTTTTTGCAACCGGGGCAGGTGGCGCAGTTGTGAGTACATTCTCCGCCGCTCACTCCGCCGATTGAGCCGTAGCATCTGCCCGAAAAACTACGTTCCGTTTCTCCGCCGCATTTTTCGCATTTGGGCGCGGGCGAGTCCGGGCTTGTCAGTTCGTCCTGCCTGTGTCCGCATTGTTTGCATTTGAATGAAAGAAGAGCCATCAGTCGATTGCCTCCGTTTCGATTTTTCCGTTCGTTACCACAGCCCACTCGCGGAAACCGACGGACTTGATTTTTTCGCTCACTTCCGCGTAATTGCGATTGAACCGCGAAATACGGTGCGAGTCGCTTCCTATGTTTATCAGTCGTCCGCCGAGCGCGTAATACCGCTCGAGAATGCCGACGTCCGGAATGCAAAGTCCGCCGCTTATGCCGACCGAAGTATTGACTTCGAGTATCTTGCCTTTCTTTATCACGGCGGCGAGCACATCGTCGATTTCGTCGGGGAACTCTTTGAACGTCATGATCTTGTGCTCGTACGGCGCGGGTCTTGCGATATAACCGAAGTGTCCGACGGCGTCGTAACGGTACGGCACTTCCAGACTTTTGCGTACGGCGG
>CAJUKR010000060.1 GCA_910587025.1 uncultured Christensenellaceae bacterium | reverse complement strand
AATATACGAAACTTCGCTCATCTCCACCATGAAGGTGCTGCGTCCCGAATGAAGATCGTCGCTTGCTCCCACTCTCGTGAATATTTTGTCTATAAGCGGAATATCCGCGCTTTCCGCAGGTACGAAAAAGCCGCAATGCGCGAGCACCGCAATAAGCGCGACTTGTCGCATGTATACGCTTTTTCCCGCCATATTCGGACCGGTAATTATCATTATACGGCTGTTGTCGTCGATATACGTATCGTTGGGAACAAACGTTTGCCCGGGCAAGCGTTCCACTACGACATGACGGCCTTCCTTTATGTTGATCGCATCGACATCAGAGCCTATGTGCGGACGTTTGTAACCGTATTTCGAAGAAACTTCGGCATCGGATGCGAGAACGTCCAGCAACGCGATTTTTTTTGCCGTGTCCGTTATCCGCTCGGCATTCTTCGCCAGCGCGGATACAAAATCCGAGTATAACGAAAGTTCGAGCGCCAATGCGCGTTCTTCGGCATGCAATATTTTGTCTTCGACTTTCTTTAATTCTTCCGTTATGTATCTTTCCGAATTAACGGTAGTCTGTTTTCGGACGTAGTCCGACGGCACAAGCGAAGACTGCGATTTCGGAATTTCGATATAATAACCGAAAACATTGTTAAACGCGACTTTAAGATTTTTAATCCCCGTAGCTTGTTTCTGCTTTGCTTCGATTTGCGCCAATATATTTTTCGAATCTTTCGCTATCGAACGGTACTCGTCGAGTTCTGCGTTTATTCCGTCCGAAATAACTCCGCCGTCGCGGGCATGCACGGGTGCGTCTTTGCTTATCGTAGTCCGAACAGCCGTTTCGATGTCGGACAAAACGTCAAGCGATTCGCCCAAAGATTTCAGAATATCAGAACTGCATTCGGACAACGCCTTTTTTATGTACGGTAACGGAACAAACGACGAGGCGAGCGACAAACATTCGCGTGGCGAAAAACTTCCGTATGCGAGCTTTGCTGCAAGTCGCTCTATGTCGAATATGTCTGAAAGCAAGTCCTCGATCTCGCCTCTGAGAATGCTTCCGTTCACAAGTTCTTCTATGCCGTCCAGACGGGATTGTATGGTTTTTTCGTTCAGGCTCGGAGCGGAAAGCCATTTACGCAACAATCTTGCGCCCATGCCCGTTTTCGTTCTGTCTATTGCGCCGAACAAAGAGCCGTGTTTTTTTCCGTCGGACGAGACGAGAAGCTCGAGCGTTCTTACCGCTCCGCTGTCCATCATAAGCGTCTTTTCTTCGTTGTCTTCCGAGCGTATGTATCCGAGCGTACGTTTCTGCGTCTGTTTTACATATGACAAAAGCGCTCCGCACGCACGCAGGCATACTTCCGATTCCGTAAGGATCTTTTTCGAATCCTTGCACATCTGCGGTATAATGGTTTTGGCGCGCTCTATATCGTAGTCGGTTTCATCCAGCTGCTGAAACGGTTTTGTTCCGCCGTATTTTACAAGCGAAAGATTTGCGCTCTCCGCTTTCATGTCCGCATTGCAGATTATTTCCGCGGGCGCGATCCGCGCAAGAAGATCGTTCAGCCGAAGCGGTACTTGCGCGTCGATCGTCATTCGGTTGAATTCTCCCGTGGAAATATCCGCCCAACACACTCCTGCGGTGTCGCCGTCAAGACAGATCGACATAAGATAATTGTTTTTTTCGGGAGAAAGCATATCGCTTTCCATCACCGTACCCGGCGTGACTATGCGCACTACTTCACGCTCGGCAAGTCCTTTCTGCGGGACGTTAAGCTGCTCGCAAATAGCGACTTTATATCCTTTTTCGATCAGTTTGGACACATACGAATCAATCGCGTGAAACGGAACTCCGCACATAGGCGCGCGCTTCTCCAATCCGCAGTTTTTTCCCGTGAGAACGAGGTCGAGTTCCCTGCTGGCCGTCACTGCGTCATCGAAAAACATTTCGTAAAAATCCCCGAGTCTGAACATAAGTAGACTGTCGGGATTCTTTTCCTTTGTTTCGAGA
The DNA here is from genome assembly GCA_910587025.1 of uncultured Christensenellaceae bacterium. Classification (GTDB taxonomy): domain Bacteria; phylum Bacillota; class Clostridia; order Christensenellales; family Pumilibacteraceae; genus Protoclostridium. The sequence goes on along the minus strand of CAJUKR010000060.1, from coordinate 4,029 downwards.
TATTGTTTCATCATCGGTGACAATGGCATGATTACTTCCTTATCTTTCCGTAAAGTTTACTGTTTTTTGCGTCCGTAACTTCGATAGTCACGAAGCGATTGTACATATCTTCCCCGCCGTCGTCGAACACGATAACGCGGTCGTCATAGGTCTTTGCGGTCGCCGTTTTTCCGCGTCCGTCGCAAAGAGCGGAATAAGTTTTTCCCACCGCCGCCGAAGCAAGTTCGTTTGCTATCGCAGACTGAGTTGTTATCAACTCGGCTATTCTCGCTTTTTTGATTTTTTCGTCGACTTGTCCGTCCATGATCGCCGCCGGTGTCCCGTTGCGTTTCGAATAAACAAACATGAACAAGTTATTGTATCTTACGCGTTTGACGAGATCGAGAGTGGATCGAAAATCCTCGTCCGTTTCCGTGGGAAATCCTACGATAACGTCGGCGGTAATGCCTGCGTTCGGAATAAATTCGCGTATCATATCTATCCTGTGCATATAAGCCGCGGTATCGTAATGCCGATTCATCGCCTTTAATATACGGTCGCTGCCAGACTGAACCGGTAAATGAATATAGTTCGCCAATTTTCGTTCCCTACCGATCAGTTTGATGACGTCGTCGGACAGATCTTTCGGATGCGAAGTCATAAACTTGATCCAGAAATCACCGTCGACTGCGGATAGTTCGGACAAAAGCGCGTAGAAATCGTTTTTACCGTCGTTATACGAATTTACGTTCTGACCGAGCAAAGTGATTTCTTTTACGCCGCGGCTTGACAGCGATTTGACTTCGTTTACTATATCTTCGAGTTTTCTGCTGCGTTCTCTGCCCTTTACATACGGTACGATGCAGTATGTACAAAAATTGTTACAGCCGTACATAATATTTACGAAACTGTTGACGTTCTCCGACCGTACCGCCTCGTTCACGCCTGCGGGGACAGCTTCGTTCACTTCGAGATCGAGTATGAATTTTTCTCCGCTTTCGATCGCTTTTACCATCTGTGGCAATGCGCCGAGACTGTATGTACCGGTAATGATATTTATGAACGGACAACGTTTATGCAACATTTCGGCGACTTGCTTTTGTTGCGTCATACAACCGCATACGGCGACTATAAGATTCGGCTTTTTCTCCTTCAGATGCTTGATCATTCCGAGGTTACCGAGCACCCTCGTTTCCGCCCCTTCCCTTACGCAGCAGGTATTGAAAACGATTACGTCTGCGCCGTCCGGGCTTTCGCTCGCGCCGTAGCCTTCTCTTTCGAATGCGGCGTACAGTTTCTCGGTTTCGTGAACATTCATCTGACAGCCGTATGTTTGTATATAGACTTTTCTCACAATTATATTATAACAGATAGTAAGCCGCGAAGCAAGCAATGAGTAAATATTTTTCTAAAGACTATACTAATAGAAGTGAACATTATTCGAAAAATATTACGCATATCCGTAGCGGCTGCAATAATAACCGGTATAGCGCTTATGTGCGCAGTTGTCGTAATAACCGATCCGAACGTAAATATCGGCGGATTACCCGATTTCGATGCCGCGCCTCTCGAAAAGATCTCCGACACACGGGAAATATACGATGCAGACGGCAAACTTGTGTGCAAAATAGGCGGAAACGGCAGATTGTACGCCGATTATTCCGAGCTGAAGCCCGAAACCGTAAATGCCTTTTTATCCATCGAGGATTCGAGATTTTTCGAACACGGAGCCGTGGACGTACAGCGAATACTGAAAGCGGCGGCAACCGATATCTTGAGCGGAAGCGCCAAAGAAGGCGCGTCGACAATTACGCAACAGCTCGTAAAAAACACCTACCTTTCGCCCGAAAAAACAATTATGCGGAAGATAAAAGAGGTCAGACTTGCTCGAGCCGTTGAAAAAGACATGAGCAAAGACGAAATACTAGGGTTGTATCTGAACAGCCTGTATTTCGGCAACAATATTTACGGCATAGAAACGGCTTCGCGTCGATATTTCGGCAAAACCGCCTCGGAAATCACTGTCGGCGAAAGCGCTCTGCTTGCGGCAATGATAAACAATCCGGGCAAATACGATCCGATCTCGCGTCCCGAAAACGCCGAAAAACGGCGTAAATTGGTTTTGCGAAGAATGCTCGAGCTCGGACATCTGAGTGACAACGATTACGAACTTGCCTGCGCTCCTATAAATCCGGTAAGCACGCGGATCAACGGCAACGTGTTCTTCGGATATGCGGCGAAAGAAACGGCTTCGGACAAAATATTCACGGCGTTGGACGGAAATATACAAAAAATAATAGAATCGGCTTTGTCCGAAACCGAAGGACGCGAATTCGTATCGAAAGTCATTGTAACAGACTGCAAGAGCGGAAAAACCGTCGCGGCGGCTTCGAATACCTTTTCGGATATAGCGGGACTGAAACGCAGCCCGGGCAGCACCATCAAACCTCTGATATGCTATGCCCCTGCACTCGAAAATAAAATAATTACCCCGATAACTCCTCTGCTTGATGCGCAAACGGATTTCGGCGGATATTCTCCGAAAAATTATCCAAACAAATTTCACGGCTGGGTAACCGCCGAAAACGCTCTTTCAATGTCTCTGAATGTTCCGGCTGTCAAACTGCTCGACATGAACGGCATGAACAAATCCAAAGCGCTCTGCGAAAAGTTGGGGATCGAATTTTCCGAAAACGACAACGGACTGGCGCTTGCGCTGGGAGGAATGACGAACGGCGTGGATCTGTTGCCCTTATGCCGCGCGTATTCGGTGATAGCCGCGGGCGGTAAAAACATAATTTCCAAAGAATCCGCTTATTTACTTTCTTCCATGCTTATGAAATGCGCGTCAAGCGGTACGGCGAAAGCGTTGAACGGGCTCGGCGTTGCGGCTAAAACCGGTACGGTAGGTACTGCCGAAGGAAATACCGACGCTTATTGTATCGCATATAACGGCAGATATGTCGTAGGAGTATGGTGCGGCGCTACGGAAGGCTATCTTCCAGAGGGATTGACGGGTGGCGAGATGCCGACAAGCATCTGTGCGGAAATATTCAAAAACTCCGCACTGCAATGCGGAGCCGTTGAAAAGCCGAACACGATAGTTACCGTGGAAATCGACGCAAACGAACTGGAATTGAATCACAGAATTGTTGCGGCGTCGTCCGCTACGCTGCCGAAAGACAGAATTTCCGCGGAATTCAGCATATATAACATGCCCGGACGAAAAGCCGATGAGGACTTATTTTTCGGGAAGTACGAAAATTTCGATATTGTCGACGGCTTCACGGATTAGTCCGTCATAATCGGGAATGGCAGCTTCGTTCTTCTCCGCTCTTTTTACAGTCGGTTTGGTGACGGGACTGTCGGGAAGAAAAACGGTGCAACAATCTTCGTACGGCTTGATCGATACGTCGAAAGTGCCGATTTTCCGAGCCTGCTCGATAATATCTATTTTGTCGAACCCTATCAGCGGGCGAAATACGGGAATGTTTTTTATGACCGAATTTGTGACGTTGATGCTTTCGAGCGTCTGACTTGCGACCTGTCCGAGATCTTCGCCGTTTATAATACAACCGCAACGGTATTTCTCGGCTACCTGCTCCGCTATCCGCATCATGGCACGCCTGACAAGCGTGATCATATAATTGGACTCGGCATATTTGTGTATCGCCTCCTGTACTTTCGTAAACGGAACTACAAGGACTTTGAGTTCGCCCGTATAATCGGAGAGGATCTTAGCGAGTTCGAGCACTTTATCCCGTGCCTCCGTGCTTGTATACGGATACGACCAGAAGTGCAACGCCGTGAGCTTCAGCCCGCGTTTCGCCATCATGTATGTGGATACCGGACTGTCGATGCCGCCGGAAAGCAATGTCAATCCTCTTCCGGCGCTTCCGACCGGCATTCCTCCCGCGCACGGTATGCTCTCCGAATAAATATAAGCGGTATTTCGGTCGCGAACATCTGCGTATATGATTGCGTCGGGATTATGAAGATCTACTTCGAGCGCACTATTGTATTCGAGCAATCGTCCGCCGATCTCGGACG
>CAJUKR010000059.1 GCA_910587025.1 uncultured Christensenellaceae bacterium | reverse complement strand
ACGGAGATCGTCAATACCGAGGTCACGGAAGAAGTCGAAGACGGCGTGACCGAAGCGGCGCTGGACGGAAAACTCGCGGCTGTGCGCGACGAGATAATCGCGGAGATACGCGAGCTTGCGATCGAGAAAGAGGAAGTCGCAGACGAAGCGACCGAGCGGGACGCGGCAACCGACGAAGATAAAGAAAACGCGATGTTGGCGGCTATCGACGAAAGACTTGTCACTCTTCGCGACGAACTGCTTACCGAATTCGCCAAACTTTCCGAGCGCACCGAGGCGGTAGAAGCCGAGATCGATACCGCGAATACCGAATCCGTCGAAGCCGAAGATATTTTGACCGTAAACGTTCTCGACGAGAAACTTGCCGTTTTACGCGATGAATTGCTCGGAGAAATCGTTAAATCGAACGAGGTCGCGGAATCCGCGGAAATCCATACGGAAACGGAAAACTCGGATGCTGACGTTGTCGGGAATGTTTCGGCGGATATACTCGACGATAAACTTTCCGAACTTCGTAATGATATTCTTGCGGAAATAAGAGAGCTTGCTTCTCATACCGTCAGCGAGGAGATCGAATCTGTCGTTGTCGCAGAAGACGCGGATACCGACGTTGTCGACGCAAATACCGTTTCGGTTATTGAGGAGAAGTTACTCGATTTACGCGGCGAAATACTTGCTGAAATAAAAGAGCTTATGTCATCCGAGCATGACGAAGCCGACAATGAAAAAATTTATGCCGTGCGCGACGAATTGCTTGCCGCTATAGGTAACGTTTCCGCCGTCGGCGCGGTAGCCGGCGCTTCCGATGCGCATGATTACGGCGTGATCCTCGACGACATATCCAAACAGCTTGCCGATATTCAGGTCACTCTTACCGTAAACGCAAACGAAGACGCTTTCGTTCCCGAAGATATTTCGGGATCCGACGGCGAGAAAGAACCTTCGGTCGATATGTCCGCCGTGCTCGGCGAGATTGCTTCGCTTCGCGATATGATCGCGGAACAGCCCGCGCCCGCGCCAGTGATTGTCGCGCATGAAGAATCGGCGCGCGACTCCGGAATTTCGGGCGAGGATATCGCTTCGATGCGTGAGGAACTTGCCGCGCTTCGCGAGCAGATTTCCGGGCTTACGCTCGCCGTGCCCGCCGAAGTGCGTGACGTTTCGCCCGCGTTCGAAAGAGGAATTTCCGATGCCGATATTACCGCAATACGCGACGAACTCGCGTTGCTCCGCGGACAGATAAGCGAACTTACGCTGACTTCTGCCGAAATCGGCGAAGCTGCGCCCGTACGCGAAGTCGAAATTCCAAATGCCGACATTGCGGCAATGCGTGAAGAACTTACGTTGCTTCGCGAACAGATAACCGAACTTACGCTGACATTGCCTACGGAGACGCAGGAAACGTCCGAATCTCGCGAGCCTGCGGTTTCGGGAGCCGATATCGCTTTGTTACGCGATGAGCTTGCCGCGCTTCGCAGTGAGATCACCGATCTTAAGATCGAAGCATCCGTGCCTGCGCCCGTTACTCATATCGAAGTCCCCGAATATATTGACGAGGATGACGGAAAGACGGAAGCCATGCTGACGGGAATATACGAAAACGTCCGTCAGATGCGCGAGGATCCCGATTACAGCGTGATGAGCGAAATCCTTGCGTTGCGCGAAGAATTCCAGCTTCTGAAGGAAAGACTGGAAAAGAGCGCCGCACCCATGGAACAGCCCGCGCCCGCTAGCGTCATGGCGGAGATACGTACGTTGCGCGATCAGATTTTCGCGATCAATATGGCGACCGTTTCCGACGGAGAACAGCAGTCTTATGAAAGCTATAACAATATTATAGTGGACGAGCTCGGCGCTGTGCGCGACGAACTGGCTTCTTTACTTTCGATCGGTACGGACGGCATAACGGTAGATACTACCGCGATTACGTCCAAGCTCGATGAAGTAAAGGCGCTCATGAGCGAAGCTCGCGACGCCGCGGAAGAGTATAAGAAGCAGGCGGAGTCGACTGAAATCGGATTGCTCAAAAAGACGATTGCCGATCAGAAAGAGACACAGGCGGCGATGTTCGATCTTATGAACAAGATGATGGCTAAACTCGAGAAGCAGGAGGAACGTTCCGCCCGCGTGGAAGAACTCACCGACAAGCTCGAGAAAGGCACGATCGAAAGCAACGACACCGCACGTCGCGAAATGCAGCACGATATAGCGAATATAAAATACACGCTCGGCGTTATGCAGGGCGCGGATAACGATGCCGACGCCGATCTCGAATCGTCGATCGGAAGACTTAAAGCGGAGCTTTCGCAGATCGCGGGCATAATGGACAGCGTATCCATACCTCAGATCGATCTTTCGGAATACAATAAGCCCGAAAAGCCGATAGCGAGAAGAAGCACGGGATCCAAAACTTCCAAGTCGGGTAAGTCCGGAGCGAAAAAGTCTGCGGGTTCGTCGGCGAAGAAAAAGTCGGGAACATCGCAATCGTCGCGGTCGAAAGGCTCGACAAGTAAAAAGAAATAAATTTTCTTAAAAAGTTTACGTTAAAATTCGAGAGAAGCGAATATCGGTTATTTCCGTATCGCTTCTCTTTTTTGCCGTTTCGAATTATCTGTTATTTGACGCTTTGTCGATCAGTCGCACGTTTGCGTGGATTTCCGTCTTTGCTTGCGTAACCGTTTTACGGTAATTTGCATAGCATAGATTAAAGACCGGAAAGGGGCGCGTGCAAATGATAATAATTACCGTTCTCGCCGTCAGTATGGACGCTTACGTAGCAGGAATTTCTTTGGGAAGCTATGAGCGCGTCGGCGGGCTTAAGCTACTTTACATATCTTCGTTTTCGTTCGTTTTGCCGCTTGTCGCGATAGTATTGAGGAGTTTTCTTCCCATAGGCACGGAGTGGCTTAATTTCATCAGTGCATGCATACTTATATTATTGGGGATTAAGGGCATTGTTCCCGAACGGTGCACGTCAGGACTTATCGAACGCCGCGAATTACCCGAGCTGAGTTTTATATATATGACGTTGCTCGGCATTTCGCTTTCGGTCGATTCCGCTTTCGGAGCGGTAGCGACGGGCGATGCGATAGCTCCGGCATTGCCGTTTGTTTTGCTTGCCACTCACTTCGCGTTGCTTACGCTGGGCAGAGCGACCGCGAAGTTGCTTGCGTTTGCAAAGGGAATTTCGCGGCTTGCGAGCGCTTTTCTGATTATAATGGGTCTGTTGCGGTTTATATAGTCTTACGGAGGCTGACATGGATAATAACGAAAAATACATAGTGTGCGGCGGCAAACGCCTGCGCGGAGAAGTGGAAGTGCTTGCGGCGAAAAATTCGGTACTGCCGATCATTGCCTGTTGCATAACCGTATGCGGCGAGGTGCGTTTGCGCAATATAGAACCGCTCACGGACATAAAAAATATGTTGCTGATTCTGAAAAGTTTGGGCGGCACGTATTTGTTCGACGGCTCAGACCTGATCATAGATTGCAGAAAGCTCAATAAGCATTCGGTCAGTCGCGACCTGACGGGCATGTTGCGTTCGTCCGTGTTTATATTGGGTCCGCTCGTATCCAAGTTCCGCCGCGCGGAAATAAGTTACCCGGGCGGGTGCGACATAGGACTCCGACCGATAGATCTTCATCTGGACGGACTGAAAAATCTCGGTGTGAGCATAAGCGAAAACGACGAGAAAATCGTGTGCGACGGCAAAGGTCTGCATGCCGGACTGGTGCGACTGGCGTTCCCGAGCGTCGGAGCTACGGAAAATCTGATCATGGCGGCGACGCTGACGGAAGGAACGACGGTTATACATAACGCCGCGGCGGAGCCCGAAATAGTCGACTTGCAGAACTTTATAAACGCAATGGGCGGAAGCGTCCACGGAGCGGGCACCGGAACTGTAATCGTGGACGGCGTGAAAACTCTTCACGGTGGAGAATATACGCCCATAGGCGACCGCATTGTCGCAGGTACATATCTGATAGCGGGCGCGATGTGCGGCGGCAAAGTTACCGTTCGCGGCGTTCGTTCGGACAGATTGCTTTCACTGACCGAAAAACTGCGGGCGGCGGGCGCGGGCGTGACCGAGCGCACGGACGGAGTGACCGTGGAAAGTTCGGGCAGGCTCAATATGTTGCGCAAAGTGGAAACGCAACCGTATCCCGGATTTCCGACCGATCTTCAGGCGCCCGTAAGCGCGATGATGGCTTGCTCGAAAGGTCGCGGGTATATCATAGAAAACCTGTTCGAAAACCGTTTCCGTCATACGGTAGAGCTGAATAAAATGGGCGCGGACATAGTCGTTTGCGGGAGAGCTGCGACTGTGCGCGGATGTACTTTGCATTCCGCGGAAGTTATGGCGGAGGATCTCCGTGGCGGCGCGGCGCTTGTTCTCGCCGCGCTCAAATGCGAGGGTACTTCGACCGTGTCCGGTCTGAAGCATATAGACAGGGGATATTATAATCTCGAGGAAAAAATAACCTCTCTCGGCGGAATTATAAAACGAGTCGAAAATTCTTGCGTTTGACGGTTTTGTTTGTTATAATATAATACGTGAGAAACAAAAGGCTGATAATTCTGTTGTCCGTCCTTGGCGGTATCGCCGCGATCGTTATAATAATGAGCGCGGTTTTTACCGTATACGTTACCGAAGCGGAGTGTACTACGCGTTACGGCGAAGACGGCGATATGTATAAAACCATTCTTGCGGTCAATGAGCGGGTAACGGAAGCCGCCGACGGATTCAAATTTCAGAATATATTCCTTCTCGACGAGCAGAAAGTGCTCGACGAAGTTAATGCGAAAGTGCCGAATGCGGAAGCGCATGATGTGGAAAGTATTTTTCCGAATAAGATAATCGTAAAATACCGTCTTGTCACCGAAGATTTGCAGTTTGAGATAGGCGACAAGTATGCGGTTGCCGGTATCGGGGGCAAGATACTTTCCGTAAGCGACTATGACCGCACCGACGACGGCGGCGGACATTACAGCGATACTATCGTGCGCGTTACCCCCATAAAAGCTCCGAACGGAAATTCGGTCGGACAGTATGTATATTCGGATGCGGATTGCGACGACATGCGCGCGCTTACCGCCATATTCGATTTGTCGTCCGCGCTTGTGAATGTGTCGGGAAGCCGTGTGTTCGACAGCGCTGCGTATCGGCATGTCGATCTCTCGGAAATCGTTACCCGAGGTCGGATAACGATCCGTATGAGAAAGGGCGTTACGTTCCGTCTGCTTACGAGCGATATAAACAAACTTCCCGAAATGGTGCGCACGTTGGTATCGTGGTATGTCAGTCCGAATACTCCCGACGTAAATCTTATTCGCGGTGTCGCGACGATATCCGACGGCAAACCCGATATTGTGACGTATAATAGATTTATTTCCTCGTAAATAAGTAAATTAACTCTTGACAGCGACGAAATAATATTTTATAATAAAAGTTGTAGTACGACCCGATCGGGTAAGTACAATAAGGACGGAAGGCGTCAAGTGGCAGAAGAATTAGCGATAATGGATATAGGCTCTTCGAAGATCACCGTAATGGTAGGATCGCGCGGAGTCAACAATACCGTAAACGTTCGGGGTATCGGCGAGTGCGAATACGCCGGATATGAGGACGGGGAATGGTTTCGGCCCGATGAACTGATAAATGCAGTCGGTCGGGCGATTTCGCTTGCTCAGTCCGACGCGCATATAAAGATCCGTCATATTTACGTCGGCGTTCCCGGACAGTTTACCGTGACGCAATGTAAAGAAGTCGCTACATCGCTCAGTCGCAAACGCCGCGTTACCGAGGCGGATATCGACGAGTTGTTTGCTCAAGGCGACACTTTTTCGAACAATCCCGAATATACGTTGATAAACAGTCAGCCGATTTTTTACACGCTCGGAGACGACCGTAAACTGATTCAGCCCGTCGGAATGACGGCGTCGAGAATATCCGGATTTATATCGTATATTCTTGCGGAAAAGAGTTTTACGGACAAGTTCGACCACATGCTCGACGAACTCGGTATCGAGTCTCACGAATATGTAAGTGCGGTGCTTGCGGAATCGCTTTATCTTTTCGACGACTTTGTACGCGACAGATATGTAGTGCTTATCGATGTGGGATATATCGTTACGGACGTCGCGGTGGCTCGCGGCGACGGCGTGCTTCGTCAATTCAGTATGCCGTTCGGCGGCGGACACATCACGAAAGAACTCCGAGATGCGTTCGGAATACGTTTCCCGTTGGCGGAAAAGCTTAAGCGTAAAGTGGTGCTCAATCTCGAATTTGCCGACAGCGATACATATGATATCATGGCAAAGGACAGAGCGATGTCGTATTCCGCAAAGCTGGTCAACGATATAGTTAAGTTTAAGCTCGACAAGCTCTCGC
>CAJUKR010000058.1 GCA_910587025.1 uncultured Christensenellaceae bacterium | reverse complement strand
GACGCAGCAAGACCGACGGCTATGACGTAGACAACTTCTATAACTTCTTCGACGAAACGAACGAAAAGAAGAATTGACGCCAAACATAAAAGGACGCCCGAAGATCGGACGTCCTTTTGATATATGTAATGTTATTCGTTTGCTTCGTTCTGTACGCTTGCTTTGTTTTGAGCCGCAAGCAGGTCGCGGATCTGCGCAAGGAGTTCTTCGGTCGTGGGCATGACTTCCGCGGGGACTTCTTCGGCTTCTTCCGTTTTTTCTTCGAGCGGGGGAAGCTTGCCTTCGGCGCGAAGTTTGTCTTCGTGTTCTTTCTTGAGCTTCTCGCGCATCGCCGCCTGTTTCTTCTGCGCGCCCGATACCGCTTTTATGATTATAAAGAGTATCAGTGCGGTGAGCAGGAAGGTGATCACGGCGGAAATGACTGCGCCGAAGTCCATGACGAGCGCTTCTGTGACGACTTTTCCGTCTGCGTCCGTCACCGCTTCGCGAAGCACGACCTGAAGCGCGCCCGTTCCGTCGGCGCCCGGGATCCAGTTGATCAGCGGCTTGAGTATTCCGTTGACGAGCGCGGTCACTATCGCGGTGAACGCGGAGCCTATAATCATACCTACGGCGAGGTCGATTACATTACCTTTCGAGATGAATGCCTTGAACTCGGCAAACAGCTTTTTCATGTTTGTATCCTCCGTATGTGATTTCGCGTTTATTGTAACATATTTCTCCGAACAATTCAATACTATTCGATAAATTTTTTTCGGAAAATCGCATATGAAAAGAGCGCGGTCGGGGTGGTACCCGTCCGCGCTCGTATGCGCATATGTGCGATCGTGCTTTTAGTACGCGACGCCCTGCCATTTCATGGCGTCCGCGACTTTGAGGAAGCCCGCGATATTCGCGCCTGCGACGAGATTGCCGGGGCAGCCGTATTCGACGGACGCTTCGTAAGCGGCTTTGTAAATGCTCTTCATGATGCCGTGGAGTTTCTCGTCCACTTCGTCGAAAGACCAGCTCAGACGGAGCGAGTTCTGACTCATTTCGAGACCGGACGTAGCTACGCCGCCGGCGTTGGCCGCTTTTGCCGGTCCGAAGAGAATGCCGTTCTTGTGGAATTCTTCGACCGCTTCGGGCGTAGAGGGCATGTTTGCGCCCTCGGCAACCGCTTTACAACCGTTCTTGATGAGCGCCTTCGCGCCGTCGAGGTCAAGCTCGTTCTGCGTAGCGCAGGGAAGTGCGATGTCGCAGGGCACCGTCCAGATATTCTTGCAGCCCTCGAAATATTTCGCGCCCTTTACTCTGTCCGCGTATTCCTTGATACGTTTTCTTTCCACTTCTTTGATCTGCTTGACTATCTCGAGGTCTATGCCTTTCTCGTCGACGATATAGCCGTTGGAGTCGGACATCGCGATGACTTTCGCGCCGAGCTCGGTAGCTTTCTGATTCGCGTATATCGCAACGTTGCCCGAACCCGAAATAACGACTTTCTTACCTTTGAATCCCGAGCCGTTGGCTTTGAGCATTTCGTCGGTGAAATAGCAAAGCCCGAAGCCTGTCGCTTCCTTTCTCGCGAGCGATCCGCCGTATGTAAGACCTTTGCCGGTAAGAACGCCGGTGAATTCGTTTCTCAGACGCTTGTACTGACCGAACATGTAACCGATCTCGCGCGCGCCTACGCCGATGTCGCCCGCGGGTACGTCGGTATCCGCGCCGATATGCTTGGCAAGCTCGGTCATGAATGCCTGGCAGAAGCGCATAATCTCGTTATCGCTCTTGCCCTTGGGGTCGAAGTCCGATCCGCCTTTGCCGCCGCCCATGGGAAGGGTGGTAAGACTGTTTTTGAAAATCTGTTCGAAGCCGAGGAATTTGATGACCGAAGCGTTTACGGACGGGTGAAGACGAAGACCGCCCTTGTAAGGTCCGATAGCAGAGTTGAACTGAACGCGGTAGCCGCGGTTTACTCTGACTTTGCCGTTGTCGTCTACCCAGCTTACTCTGAACTGAATAAACCTTTCGGGTTCTACGATTCTCTCGAAAACGCCTGCTTCCACGAGATCGGGACGCTTTGCCGCAACCGGCTCGAGGGACTCGAGGACTTCTCTGACGGCCTGAAGAAACTCCGGCTCGTTGGGGTTTCTCTTCGCTACCGTATCGTATACGGACGCGATGTATTCATTGTGAAACATATTTTTTGTCCTCCCGGAACAATAAGATTAGCAAATCGAAAAATTGCCATGCCGCATGTTGTTTTACGGCATAGCAATTATATCACAGTTTTGTTGTCATACGCAATTATATGAAATAATTTTTTCAAAAAAAATTTGCGGTTTATGCGACGCTCGAGTCCGTAATGGGAGCGATGAACGATCGGAGTTTTCGAACCTGCGCGCGCTTATGCGACATTATCCTCGCGGCAAGCGTGGCGACGGCGATTCCCACCGCGAAAACGGGAAGCGCGATATACAGCGACAACAGCCAGCTCCGCGCGAACAGCATCGTGCAGAGATAGACTATTCCGAACAGCGCGGCGATCGTGATAAGTCCGAAAACGACGAGCATGACCGTTTTGAACGCGCCCGGATCGTTGTTTTCCTCCGGGCGTCTGACGGTACCGATCAGGCGATTGCCGTCGAGTGTCGCGCGGTATACGTACTCCGCAACTTCGACGCCGTTTTCGTCCTTGGTCAAATAGACGGAAACTTTATTTCCGTCGCAGTCCGTTTCCACGCCGTCGAACTCCGTTTTGGAGAGATACTCGATGGCGGCGCGCTTGTCGCAATTCAGTTGAAAAACAAGCGTATTCATCAGATGTCATAATTATATCACATCTTTAATCGTTTGTAAATAATTTTGCGAAAAAAATTTCATAATTTATCACAAAATCATCAAATGACGCTTTTTTAATTGTTTATGCCGCTTACGCGTTCGATTATCCGTATGATTTCACCCGTACCGTCGAACGCGTACCGTTTCATTTTCGCAATGAGGTGGGGCGCGGAGTTTTCGAGTTCGGTCAGCGCGGCGGGCAGTTTTCCGATGTCGTCCTGATCGAGCGTGAGCGCAAGCCCTTCGCGTTTGAAGTAAGCTGCGTTTTCGACCTGATCGCCGCGGCTCGCGCCTTTGGGGAGCGGGATTATCAGCATGGGCACGGCAAGCGCACCGAGCTCGAACAGCGAGTTTCCGCCGCCTCGCGTCACCGCGAAATCGGCGGCGGCAAGCAGGTCGAATATTTCGCTCGTAAACGAGATCGGGTAATATCCTTTACGCTTTTCGGCGTCGTTGCCGCGTCCTCTGATATGGATAACGTCGAATCTGTCAGTAAGTGTTTCGATACAGCCGTCCACGCCGTCGTTTATCGCTTTCGCACCCAGGCTTCCGCCTGTTATGAGCAGAACTTTCCTTTTGCCGTCGAAACCGCATTTTGCGAGCGCCAGTTCGCGGTTACCGGAGTATATGCCGCTCCGAAGCGGCGAACCCGTATGGATTATTTCGACTCCGCAGAAGTCGGGGAGAGGAAAGGACGAACAAACCGCGTCGGCGCTTTGTGCGGCGAGCTTGTTTGCAAGTCCGAGCGACGTGTCGCTTTCGTGCAGTACGAGCGGGACGTCGCCTTTGCCGAGGGCGGCGGGCAGGGAAACGTAGCCGCCTTTGGAAAAAATAACGTCGGGGGCTATTTGCCGTATGAGTTTCTCGGCTTCGTCGGCGGCTTTCATGAGCTTGAACGGTACGGCAAGCGCGGTCGTCGGTTTGCTTCGGTCGAACTTGGGGCAGTCTATTCCGTGATATACGGCGTCGTTTCCGACCAGTTCTTTTTCCATGCCTTCTTTTCGTCCGATCCAGTGCACTTCGCCGAAGCGGCGTTTCAACTCGGGGATCAGCGCGAGCGCGGGCATGACGTGTCCCGCTGTTCCTCCGCCTGTGAGAATTATTTTTTTACTCATATTGACTTTATGTTCTCCTTATGGTATACTTATCAAAACATCATATGCGTAAATATTATTATTGACACAAACAGGGGGATTTTTACCGATGAAAAAATTTTTGCTTGCGCTCGACGAGGGTACGACGAGTTGCCGCGCCGTACTGTTCTCGCTTCACGATATGCGCGCGGTCTGTTCTTATTCCGAACCGCTCAATGTGTCTTATCCTTTCGACGGCTGGGTTGAGCAGAACGCCGCCGAGATATACGAAAAACAGATGCGCTGCGTCCGCCGCATATTCGAAACGGCGTCTTACGATCCCGCTTGCGTTATAGCCGTCGGCATAACGAATCAGCGCGAATCGACGGTCATATGGGACAGAAAGACGGGCGCGCCGCTTGCGCCGTGCATAGGGTGGCAGTGCCGCCGCACCGCGGGCGAGGTCGAGCGGATCAGAAAAGAGGGACTCGAAAGCAAGATAAAGAAAAAGACGGGGCTTGTCGCCGACGCGTATTTTTCGGCGACCAAACTTTCGTGGCTGCTCGACAATACGCCGGGCGCGCGGGAGAAAGCCGAGCGCGGAGAACTGCTCGCCGGTACTCTGGACAGTTATCTCGTTTACCGCATGACGGGCGGCGCAAGGCATATAACCGATGTAACGAACGCGTCGCGCACCATGCTGTTCGATATAAATACGCTGGACTGGGACGACGAACTTCTGTCGATGTTCCGTATCCCTCGGAAAATACTTCCCGAGGTGACCGAATGCACTGGGAATTTCGGTTCGGCGTTCGTCGCGGGACGCTCGATGCCTATCTGCGGAATAGCCGGCGATCAGCAGGCGGCGCTCGTGGGACAGGCTTGTTTCGATAAAGGCGACGTAAAGTGCACGTACGGCACGGGCGCGTTTATTCTTGCCAATATAGGGAGCGAGCCGCGCATTACGCGTTCTCCGCTTCTGACGACGGTGGCGTACAAGATCAAGGGCGAAACGGCTTACGCCTTCGAAGGCTCCGTATTCAATGCCGGGTCGGTAATGAGCTGGCTGGAAAGCGTCGGGCTGCTCTCGTCGGCGGGCGAAAGCGAAGCCGTTGCGTCCGGCGTACCCGACAGCGGCGGGGTATACCTGATCCCCGCATTTACGGGCATGGGCGCGCCGTACTGGAACATGAATTGCCGCGCCGCCGTGCTCGGAATCACGCGGGCGACGACAAGGGCGCACATAGTCCGCGCCGCGCTCGAGTGCATAGCGCTTCGGTCGAGCGAGGTTTACGACCTGATGACGGACGCGCTCGGTATGCCGCTCGGCGCACTGAACGCAGACGGCGGAATGAGTCGCAATTCGCTGCTTCTTTCGGCGCAGGCGGATATCATAGGTAACGTCGTGCGCAAATCGTGCGAGGTAGAATGTACCGCTCTCGGCGCGGCTTATCTGGCGGGTATCGGCGCGGGCGTCATAAAGGGTACGGGCGAAATCAAACGTACTCATGCCTGCGAAGCGACGTTCGAACCGTCGTCCGACGGCTTGAAAGTCGAGCGGCTCAAAGCGGGCTGGAAACAGGCGGTGGGTACGCTTCTTACCGATACGTTAAACTGAAAACATATAAGGAGATTTATATAATGGATAGAAAAGAGTTTGTTTCTCACGACGGCAAAGCGATCGGCATTTGCATATGGGACGACGTCGAGTCGCCCAAAGCCGTCGTTCAGATCGTTCACGGCATGGCTGAGCATGTCGCGCGTTACGACGAGTTTGCGCTCGAGCTTAACAAGGCGGGATATATCGTATTCGGCGACGACCACCGCGCTCACGGTCATACCGACCCCGACAGACTCGGCAAGGCGGAACCGGGCAAAAACCTGTTCGAAGATACGGTCAAAGACCTTGCCGCGCTTACCGACGAAGCAAAAGCAAAATGGGGATTACCCGTTCTTTTGTTCGGACACAGTTACGGCTCGTTTTTGTCGCAGGCGTATCTGACCGAGTACTCGGATAAGATCGCGGCGTGCGTATTGTCGGGCAGCGCTCTGTACGGCAAGGGACTTGCGGGTTTCAGCAAATTCGTCGCTTCCCGCAAGGCGAAAAAACACGCGGATATGCCGGGTAAATTTTTCGCGAAAATGACGTTCGAGAGCTATGACAAAAAGGTGGGCGAAGGGCATAACGCATGGCTGTCGCGTAACGCAGAAAGCAACAAACGGTATACCGAAGATCCTCTCTGCGAGTTTGTCTGCTCAAACGGTTTTTACAAGTACCTGTTTACCGGGCTGAAAAAATTGGCGAAAACGCCTTACACCGTCGTGCGTTCCGATCTTCCGTTGTTTATTATTTACGGCGATGCCGACTACGTGGGCGGCTGCGGCAAGCTGACGAAAAAGCTCGTCGAAAAGTATATTTCGTCCGGTCTGACCGTCGAAGAAAAGGCTTATCCCGGCGCGCGTCACGAACTGACCAACGAAACCAACCGCGCCGAAGTTTACGAGGACGTGATCGAATTTTTCGATAACGTCACATCGGGCAAGTGGAACGACATCGTGCGCGAGTTCGACGGTGAAGAAAGCGAATAATACGAATAATCGGTAAATGAATCTACCCGTACGAAATCGTACGGGTAGATTTTTATATCATTGTAATGATAGTTTTTTGATTTTATTGTAAATAATATTGACAATGTGACATTTCAATGATATAATATCGAAAAAGGAAGGTGAATGCAATGATCGTTTATCACGGTTCGAAAAGTATCATAGAAAAGCCTGTATTCGGCAAAGGTAACGAAAAGAACGATTACGGACTCGGTTTTTATTGTACGGAAAGCGAGGAACTCGCAAAAGAATGGGCTTGTTCGGATAACGAAACGAACGGATATGCGAATAAATACGAGCTCGACTTGAGCGACTGTAACGTATTGGATCTGCGCAAAGAAGAGTATTCTATTTTGAATTGGATGGCTGTTTTGCTGAAGTTCAGGACTTTCGATGTGAATAATCCCGTTTCGGTGCAGGCGAAAGAATACTTATCGGAAAATTTTTATATAGACGTCGAAAATTACGATATAATCATCGGTTACCGTGCGGACGATTCGTATTTCAGCTTTGCGAAGGATTTTATAAACAATACTATATCGGTACGGCAACTCGAAGAAGCTATGCGTTTGGGTGAACTCGGTACTCAGATTGTTTTGAAGTCGCGTAAAGCGTTCGGGGCTTTAAGATATATCGATCACGCGTTTGCCGAATGCGGGGAATATTATATCAAGAGATCGGGCAGGGACAGAAAGGCGAGAGAAGCATACTTTGATGCGTGCCGCAAAGAAACGGTACTGGGCGGAGTGTTCGTAATGGACATAATGAGAAGGGGGCTAAAAAATGGCGATAAGATCGTATGACGTAAAGTACGTGTCCGACGTTGCCGTCAATGTCGGAACAATGTTTTCGTACGCCGTTTCGTGTGGGTTCGATCCGAAGATTTTTTGGAACATGTTTGCTTCATCCGAGGTCGCCGTGCAGATCGAAAAAGGCAATCCGAAATTTCTTGTCGGATATTCCGCTGTCGATTTATTGAACTACGTAATAAACACAACTGCGGGAAATGGGAACCTTCTTTCCGTAAAGCCGTTTTACGACCGTTCCGAGTTTTATTGGGCGGGGTGGGCGCTCGCTCAGTATCAGAACTATAAAGCGACATCGTTTTTTAACCTGAACAAAGCGTTTCCGATCGAAAAGGTGTTGTCTTTATACGGTACTTTGCACGAAGCGGACATAACTAAGTTTTTCGCAGTTGCCGACGGTTATGTATCTTCGCATAAAAAAGAAACCAATCTGAAACGTATCAGGACGGCGGCGGGACTGTCGCAAAGCAAACTCGCCGAAAAGTCCGAAGTGTCCGTCCGCAATATTCAGATGTACGAACAGCGACGTAACGATATAAATAAGGCGCAAGCGGATATATTGTTCCGACTTTCCAAAATCCTCGGATGCAACATAGAAGACTTATTCGAGTAATATTCATATATTATTTTTTTGTTATTATAACGTTTGATGAAAATGATATAATACTTGGAGAAAAAATGAAAAATATAATTAAAGGCTGTTTGACTATTTGTAAAAAAGAATACAATTTTATATTTGAAGGGCAGTATCTTTATATTCATAATAAAGAGAGAAACATAAAAATAGGGGACAAATGGGACGAGTGGAATGAAATAAAATCAGAAATTCAATCTGGTGGCTCTTGGATTTTGGCTTATGATGGAATAAGTCATAAAAAATACTATTTTCATTGTTTATATC
>CAJUKR010000057.1:5768-8445 GCA_910587025.1 uncultured Christensenellaceae bacterium | reverse complement strand
AGTTTTCCGAGCGCCTCATAGCTCTCGGGATGAACGGCGGTCGCGTCGTAAGGATTGTCGCCGCCGAGTATGCGAAGAAAGCCGGCGCACTGCTCGTACGCCTTCGGTCCGAGCTTCGACACTTTGAGAAGTTCCCTACGGTCGGAAAACAATTTGGTTTTACGGTATTCCACGATATTTTTCGAAATGGACGAATTAAGTCCCGAAACATAGGACAGCAGACTCGGCGACGCGGTATTCAAATCCACCCCGACGGAGTTTACGCAGTCCTCGACAACGCCGCCGAGCACCTCGTCCAAACGCTTGTGCGGCATATCGTGCTGATACTGTCCGACGCCGATACTTTTTACGTCGATCTTGATGAGTTCGGCAAGCGGATCCTGCAAACGACGCGCGATAGAGATCGCGCTACGCACTTCCACACCGAACTCCGGAAACTCTTCCGTGCCGAGTTTGGAAGCCGAATACACCGATGCGCCCGCTTCGTTTACCATGGCGTACATAACGTTTCCGCCGAGTTCGGGAAGTAATCCGGCTATGAATATTTCCGTTTCCTTGCTCGCCGTGCCGTTACCGATAGCGATCACTTCCACGCCGAAACGCTTCACTACTTCTTTTACCGTACGCGCCGATTCTTCGGTGCGATTATGCGGCGGCGTGGGCATGATAACGCCGTGCCATATGTGATTGCCCGATTTATCTATAACGGCAAGTTTGCAGCCGGTACGGTACGCAGGATCGACGCCGAGTATGGTTTTGCCCTTGAGCGGCGGTTGCATAAGCAAAGGCTTAAGGTTATTTTCAAACGCTTTTATTGCCGCTTCCTCCGCCATTTCTGTGACGGACGAACGTATCTCGCGCTCGAGCGCGGGAAATATCAGACGCGAATAGCTGTCCGATGCCGACGCTCTCACGAAATCGGAGTACGCGCCGTCTTTCGAAATCACGGCGGCGCAAAGTCGGTCGAGCGCCGTCTCGTCGTCGCATACGACGGATACTTTCAGGCACTCCTCTTTCTCGCCGCGATTGATCGCAAGCGCGCGGTGCGCCGGTATCTTTTTTATCGGCTCGGAATATTCGAGATACGCTTCGTATGTGGGAAGCTTGTCCGCCGGCGCGTCTTTGGCTTTTTCCGACGAGATACTGCCCGTGCTTTCGACATACTCGCGAAGGAGTTTGCGGCACTCCGCATTATCCGAAATATATTCGGCGATAATGTCGCTCGCGCCGGCAAGAGCCTCGTCGACCGTCGTTACGCCCTTTTCTTCGTTTATGTAAGAGGCGGCAAGCTCTTTTATCGAACCGACGTCGGTCTGCGCGTAAATCGCGTCTGCGAGCGATTTAAGCCCCTTTTCGACGGCAACGCTCGCACGCGTCTTTTTCTTCTGCTTATAAGGGCGGTAAATGTCCTCGACTTCGGCAAGAGTTACAGCCGCCGAAAGCGCCGCGCCTATTTCTTCCGTCCACTTGCCCTGCTCCGTAATGGATGCGGTCACGTCTTCTTTACGCTTCTCGAGATTGCGCAAATAATTCAGTCTGTCCGCAAAATCGCGGAGCAATTCGTCCGTCTGCGCGCCGTGCATTTCTTTGCGATAACGCGCGATAAACGGAATCGTATTTCCGTCGTCGATAAGGTCGACGATATTACCTGCATACTTGGGATTGATGCCGAATTCCTCGGCAAGTACGATCTTGATTTCCATACGAAAATTATACCATATTCCCGCCGATTTCTCAATCGTTTTCGATAAGTTAATCGTGTCGAAAAAATATAAAAAAGCCCAAAGCGAACGCTGAGGACTTCTTGAAGTATGGTACACCATCGGGGGCTCGAACCCCGGACACCCTGATTAAGAGTCAGGTGCTCTACCAACTGAGCTAATGGTGCATATGGAGCGGAAGACGGGACTCGGACCCGCGACATCCACCTTGGCAAGGTGGCGCTCTACCAACTGAGCCACTTCCGCAGATATTATAATATATTTCAGAAAGGCGAGTTTGTTGCCCGTGCTTTTCGAAAATAATCAAATTTGGTCATCCATCCGAGGTTCGAACTCGGGACCCCTTGATTAAAAGTCAAGTGCTCTACCGGCTGAGCTAATGGATGATGGCTGGGGTGGAGAGATTTGAACTCCCGCATGACGGAGTCAGAGTCCGTAGCCTTACCGCTTGGCGACACCCCAACAAAATTATATACAAGCGTTCGATGTCCTTGGCAGGGGCAGCCGGATTTGAACCGGCGAGTGCAGAAGTCAAAGTCCTGTGCCTTACCGCTTGGCGATACCCCTAAAAAATAATGGGGTGAGTGAAGGGATTTGAACCCCCGACCTCCAGGGCCACAACCTGGCGCTCTAACCAACTGAGCTACACCCACCAAACAGATTTTCGTGGTACGCCGGAAGGGATTCGAACCCCCGACCCACGCCTTAGAAGGGCGTTGCTCTATCCAGCTGAGCTACCGGCGCTTATATTGGAGCGGGTGATGGGAATCGGACCCACGCAGCCAGCTTGGAAGGCTGGAATTCTACCATTGAACTACACCCGCATACATAATTGTTATGTGCCGATCGCTTGCCCCGCGAACGAACCCGTCCGCTACTCTTTCGGTGCTTTAGCATTCTATCATATAAGGACTTCAATGTCAACGATTTTCGAGTTATTTTTCGCAGTTTCGTAA
>CAJUKR010000057.1:0-5758 GCA_910587025.1 uncultured Christensenellaceae bacterium | reverse complement strand
TTATTCCGTAACGACGTCCGTGTCTGTTCCCGACGAAACTATTTTATTCAGGAACTCGCGCGCGCGTTCGGTTTTCGGATTGTCTATAAGTTCTTTCGCGTCGCCGTGCTCGAGCACGACGCCTTTATCGAGAAATATAACGGTGTCCGCCACTTCTCTGGCGAACTCTATTTCATGCGTGACTATCAGCATGGTAACGCCCTGTTTCTTTAACGACGCTATTACTTTGAGAACCTCGAGAGTAAGCTCGGGGTCGAGAGCGCTCGTAGGCTCGTCGAAGCAAAGTATGGACGGATTCATGCAAAGCGCGCGCGCGATCGCAACGCGCTGCTTCTGCCCGCCCGAAAGCTGATACGGATAAGCGTCGCGTTTATCGCCGAGTCCCACTTTGGCAAGCATCTCTTCGGCAAGCGCAACAGCTTCCTCTTTGCTCTTTTTCTGAACGAGTATGGGAGCGAGCGTAAGATTGCCGAGTACGCTGTACTCCGGGAAAAGATTAAAGTCCTGAAACACCAGTCCCATTTTCAGCCCTTTGACACGCAGTTCGCCGTCATTCGGATATACCGATTTTATGACGATCTTATCAGGCTCGGACGTCTCACCCTTCTTTTTTTTGCTTTTAACGACAAACTCGCCCTCGCCGACGATCTCTTCGCCGTCGATCGTTATCCTGCCGCTGTCCGAGCGCTCGAGAAAAGTCAGACAGCGAAGAAGCGTGGTCTTTCCGCCGCCGCTCGAGCCTATGACGGCAAGCACCTCGCCTTTCTCCATGGAAAACGTAATTCCCTTGAGCACTTCGAGATCGCCGAAACTTTTTTTTATGTTGTCAACTTCGAGAATCGCCATATCTTACCCCTTGTAATAGCCGAGCTTTTTTTCGACGAAGCGGAATAAAAGCGTAAGCACTCCGCACATCGCAAGATAAAATACCGCCGTATAGAATAAGGGATATAATATTCCCTGCGTATTTACTATATCTTTAGCCGCGAGAATCAGCTCGGTTATACTGATTACGTTAGCAAGCGAAGTATCTTTTACGAGCGTCATTACTTCGTTGGACATGGGCGGCATTATGCGTTTTATTACCTGCGGCAGAATGACGCAAATAAACGTCTGCGCTTTGGTCAGACCGAGCACGCGGCAAGCCTCGTACTGTCCGACCGGGATCGACTCTATCCCGCCGCGATAAATCTCCGAAAAGTATACCGCATAATTTATAACAAACGCTATGCACACCGCAACGAAACGGTTGAACCCGCTTATCCCCAAAAGAAGTCCGGGCACATAGAACACGACGACGATCTGCAGCATGAGCGGAGTACCGCGTATGATCCAGACAAAAACGCGCATAACTACAGCAAGCGGTTTGAATTTACTTTGCGACGCGAAACAGAACAGCATGCCGAGCGGAAGCGCAAGTACGAGCGTTATGCCGAAAATAGCAAGCGTATATAAAAAGCCCTCGAGCAATTCTACGGTAACTTCGCCGAAAGAAATCTCTGCGATAATATTTGTCATAACGCCGTAACCTCCGTGTCGGACAAAATAATTCTCAAAGGCTCGGGAACACCCCGAGCCTTTGATCGCTTCGGAAAAATCCGTTATTACTTCTCGTAAGCAATGGGCGCGAAAAGCGTATAGCCGATAATTATCGTACCCTTGTTTTCGATATAATCCCAACCCGCGGTATCCGAAGTTTCGGTATACTCGAATTCGGGTTCGAGCGCAACGGTAAGTCCGTAAGTCGTTGCGATCTCTCCGACCTTACCGCTCTTATACAATTTCGCAAGCGTACCGTTGATTTTATTCATTACGCCCGTATCTTCCTTTCTTGCCGCGATACCGTACTGCTCTTCTTCCACATCGATTTCGACTATCGCAAGTTTATCTTTATAATCGCCGGTCGAAGTATAGAAACCCGCCATAACGGAATCGATTATAGCGACTTCGGATGTACCCGAAGCGACTTCCATAAGCGCATCCGATTGCGCTTTGGCAAGCACGGGAGTTTTACCGAACTTTTTTTCTATAACATCCGCGCCGGCGCTACCGCTTTCGGCAATCAAATTCGAGTTTTTGATCGCATCTTCATCACTGAATTTGGAAACATTTTCTTTCTTTACGACCGCAACCTGCTTGTTCACCATATACGGTTTACTGAATAAAACCTGTGTTTTAAGATCCTCTTTAATGGTCATACCGTTCCAGATAAGGTCTATGTTCTTACTGTTAAGCTCGTTGACTTTTGCGTCCCAAGAGATCTTCTGGAAACGCGCTTCCACACCGAGTTCCGCACACACCGCTTTCGCAAGGTCGATATCGAATCCCCGCAATTCGGCTCCGTCCGTCGTACCGCCGCAAGCGGCAAAGCCGAAACAAGCCGACAGAAGCAACAGTCCCGAAAGTACAGCCGTCAAAATCTTCTTCATAAAAATATCTCCCATATGATTTATTGCTCTAATACTTTACCACAGCAAAGCGATAAAGTAAAGCGATTTCGTGCGGAATTATAAATTTATGAAATTAAATTCCGGTTTTCCGCCGATTTCGATAATTTCGACTGCGGCCGTTCCGTTAAGCGGATAGCCCACGGAACCCGGATTCATACACCGCACGCCGTCGACGGTATCGTCGGCTCTGATATGCGTGTGACCGTAAAGCGCGTAATCGCAACGATTTCTCTTCGCCGCCGAAACAAGTCCCGTCAGTCCTTCCCTAACGCCGTACTTGTGACCGTGCGTACAGAAAATACGCGCGCCGCCAGCTTCGAGTATACTATAGTCGGGCAGATCGTCCGACGAAAAATCATTGTTGCCGCGCACGCATACGATGTCGGCATCGATAAACGAACGCTCCGCAATAATATCGCGACAGCCGTCGCCGAGATGAACGAGCGTATCGAAGCAGCCCGCTTTTTCTATAAGTTCCGTCATTCTTGAACGGTATCCGTGTGTATCCGAAATAACTATGATGCGCATGACTTTTATGTTCTTCCGTAATGTTATTTATTCAAGTCCGCCAATTTCGCCGCGAATGCCGCGAGCGCTCTCCCCCGATGACTGATCGCATTCTTTTCTTCGGCGCTCGCCGTCCCGAACGATTTGCCGAGATCG
This sequence comes from uncultured Christensenellaceae bacterium, assembly GCA_910587025.1. GTDB lineage: Bacteria > Bacillota > Clostridia > Christensenellales > Pumilibacteraceae > Protoclostridium. The sequence continues at coordinate 2,645 of CAJUKR010000057.1, read as the reverse complement.
AAACTGAAGAACACGGGATCGTAACCGAACCCGCCGTCGCCCTCTTCTTCGGTAAGTATCCTGCCGTCGCAGCGTCCCTCGACGACGAACTCGCGATCCCCGTCGCAATATGCGACGCAACACGCGAAATGCGCCGTGCGCTTTTCCTCGGGCAAGCCTTCGAGCGCTTTCAGAAGCTTTACATTCCGCTCTTTGACCGTCGGAGCGTAACGGGCGGAATATACGCCCGGAGCGCCGCCCAAGGCGTCCACGCAGATGCCCGAATCGTCGCCGAACGACGGCAAGTGCGAAACCGCATATGCCGCGCGCGCTTTGATCAAGGCGTTTTCAGCAAAAGTCGTTCCCGTTTCCTCGGGCTCGGTGTCGTCGTATTCTTCGACCGACACTATTTTGCGATCGCAAAGAATGCGCTTCATTTCGACCAGTTTTCCTTTGTTATGCGTTGCCGCAACAAGTGTTTTCATATTTTTATTTTATCATTATCGCAAACGAATTGCAAACGAAAACGCACCGAATTTCGATATACTCAAAAAACCGCCGCTTCTTTGCCGAAGCGACGGTTTCGTTTTTATCGACTCGATTATAAGAGTACGCAAAGCACTCCGCCCTTGCCCTCGTTGACTATGCGGCTGAGCGCACGGCGCATTTTTTTCTGCGCCTCGGGAGGCATGGCATTGATTTTGTTCGAAAGTCCTTCGTTGACGAGCGAATGCAGACTCTTGCCGAACATATTGGTTTCCCATATTCCCTGCGGATCGTTCTCGAACTCGCTGAGAAGATATTTAACGAGATCCTCGCTCTGCTGCTCGGTACCGACGATGGGACTGACTTCGGATTCTATATCCACGCGCATGATATGCAGGCTCGGCGCGCTCGCTTTCAGCCGAACTCCGAACTGGCTGCCGCGCTTGACAATCTGCGGTTCTTCGAGCGTCATATCGTTCATCGTAGGCACGACGACGCCGTAACCCGTTTCGTTTACTTCCTCGAGCGCCGTAGCAAGGCGGTCGTATTCTTTCTTTGCCGTAGCGAGCGCTTTGATGCGGCTCATGAGTTCGTAATCGTCGGCGATCTCCATTCCGCACTCTTCGCTGAGCGCCTTATAGAACAGGTCGCTGGACGCTTCTATTTCGCAGTTGACCGTACCCGAACCGAGCGCGATGCTCCTGACTTCGAGCGGTTTGAAATTCTCACAACCGTCGAACGCATTTTCCAGACGCTTATAGTCGCGCATTCGCCGGCAATCCGAACCGCTCGTACGGAGCGTATCCATAAGCGACGAGATAAGAGAGTTTTCGGGAGGAAGAGCTCTGAGCCACTTGGAAAGCGTGAAATCCACGTTTCTCAGCGGGAACTCCATAAGCACCGCTTCCAAAAGTCCGGAAATATCGTCTTCTGTCATTTCGCGGACGTCAAGCGGCATAACGCGCGCCCCGTACTTCTCGCTCATAGCGTCGGCGATCTTGACTGTTTCGGGATCGTGCGGCACAGTCGAATTGAGTACGACCACAAACGGTTTTCCGAGCTCTTTCAGCTCACCGATAACGCGTTCTTCGGCGGGCGTATAAGCCGAGCGAGGAAGATCCGTCGAGATCGAGCCGTCCGTCGTGACTACGATACCGATCGTCGAGTGCTCGCCTATGACCTTCCGCGTTCCTATATCGGCGGCTTCGGCAAAAGGTATCTCGTCCTCCGTCCAGGGAGTGCGCACCATACGCGGCTTGTCGCCGTCCGTGCCGCCCTCTGCGCCTTCGACCATGTATCCCACACAGTCGACAAGCCTGATCCCCGCCTCGACACCGCCGGGAAGCGTCACGGATACGGCTTCGCCCGGAACGAACTTGGGCTGAGTCGTCATGACCGCTCTGCCGTTTGCGCTCTGCGGCAATTCGTCGAGCACACGGTCTTTTTCGGGCGCGTCCTTCATCCCGGGCAGTACGAGCTTTTGCATGAAACTGCGGATAAATGTGGATTTGCCCGCGCGCACCGGTCCGACTATTCCGAAATAGACGTTGCCGTTCGTGCGCTCTCTGATGTCTTTGTATATATCGAATTCTTCCATACGCGTCCTCCTGACTGCTTAATACTATGCAATCGGGTAGGACGATATGACAACAGTTCGCTTATTTTTTTCAGTACTCCACAAGCCCGGCGAGATAATCCAGCGTAACGCCGAAGTATTCGGCAAGAAGTATGAGCTTGCTTAACGTCGGCTCGCATCTGCCGAGTTCCCACTGACTGATTATAGATTTCCCGACGCCTATGGCGCGCGCAAGCGCAATCTGACCGATTCCCTGTTCGGAGCGCAGATATCGCAATCTTTGTGCAAACGTATCGTTCATGTTTATATTTTCCCACAATTTTGGGAAAAATGCTTGCTCCCTACTTCCCATTAAAATGGGAATATACTTATCTCGACTGTTTCCCATTATATTGGGAAATAAACGGAGGATAAATAAAATGTTTTGCAAAAACTGCGGAAAAGAAATCAACGATAACGCTTATGTCTGTCCGTACTGCGGAGTAAAAGTCTCGGCGGGCGGAAAAAGCGAGAGCAACACTCTCGCCATTGTCGGATTCATTATGTCTTTTTTATTTTCGATAGTCGGCTTGATACTCAGCATACTCGGATATAAAAAATCCGC
>CAJUKR010000056.1 GCA_910587025.1 uncultured Christensenellaceae bacterium | reverse complement strand
ACACTCTTTCCCTACACGACGCTCTTCCGATCTCGAAGTTAAATTCAAAGTATTGCCCAAACAGAGCGAAGAAGAGGAAGATAACTAAGGGTTTCGGATTTGGAGCTTTCACGAATAAGTTTATATCCCGCAGTGAGCGGAGCGGAAGGCGCGTACTTTCGCGGCGGCAGACTTTCCGACGGCGTACTCTTGTTGCATGCCGGAGAAACCGCCGATTTTGCTACGTATTTTTCCGCGTTCGACGCTCAGCTGTTTCTCGAAAAAACAACGGTGCGTAATGTTACGCTCCGTTTGTTTTTCGACGGGCACGCCAAAGTTACGTTGACGAGATATATCCCGTCCGACGAAAGCCCCAAGCGCGGCGAAAAAGCGTATATTCGATACGATATATCACACGACGACGGTGAAAACGGTTATCGTACGCGCACGGAGACTTACGGCGGAGGAATAATAGCGTTTTCCGTGACCGCAGTGAGCGACGTGACGTTTTACGGCGGGGAATGGTCGTGCGACGATTCGTGCATTACCTGCGACCCGCGGCTCGGGATAGTCGTACCCGTTCACGAATACACGGACGGCGTGAAAGAAAGCGCCGTTCACTATGCGCGTTTGTGCGGCGAGGTATACGGACTGGACGTATACGTTTCGGATTGTTCCGGGACGCTCGATCGCGAGAATTTCCCGGGGCTGACGGTATTGCCCTGCGCGGGCGCGGGCGACGTCGGCGGAGTAGTCAGAGGACTGCTCGAGTGCATGGATTGCGACAAAACGCATTTTTTGATCATGAGCGGTTTTTCGGCGTTCGACGCGAACGTCATACGCCGTCTGGTCGGCTTTCTTTCGGTCGCGGCTTCGGAGTTCGCGGGCTGCTGCGTAGGCGGCGCGCTGATGTCCGAAAAAGCGCCGACCGAGATATTGGAATGCGGCGCGCGCATGGAAAAACTGCGTATAAAAAATCTCAAAAGGGGAGTCGATACGACCCGCGTCGGCGGACTGCTTTGGGCTCGTACGGAAGCGGGTGCGAACTTCTCCGCGTGGCACTTCTATTGCGCTCCCGTTCCGATCCTCAAGAGCGAAGGTTATCCTTTGCCGCTGTGTTTCGGCGGCGCTCCCGAGTTCGGCGCCAGGCTGACGGCGGAAACGCCGTTGCTGTTTCCGCTCGGTATGGGAGTATGGTGCGCGGGCGTTAAGGAAAAAGAAAAATGGCGGTCGTATTACGATTTCCGCAATATGCTGATCTCTCACGCCGTACACGGCATGACGACGGGCAGACGCGCAAGGTCGAAACTTCGCCGCAAATTTTTCAGATATATTCTGCATGCGAAAATAAAACTGAATTACGTTTTCGACGCGGCGGACGATTATCTGCGCGGTCCGGACTATATCGCGTCGCTTCCCGTTTCCGAAACGCACGAACGTATCGTAAAGTCGCCGCGAAAGAAACGCGGCAAAGTGCGCTCTGTGATAAAAGCATTGGCGCTTAATATAAGGTTTTGCCGTTCGTCGGGACTGAATAAAAAATACGCCGCAAACAAAAAACGTCTTACGGGCGAGGCCGACTGGCGTATCCGCGTCGGCATGATAAATATCGAAGAAAAATAAAACCCGTACGTCCGAAAAAGCGTACGGGTTTGTTTTCAGTTTTTCTTGATCGCCTCGCCGGTTTTCGCCGCGGGCTTTTTCTGCGCGGGTTTTTTACTCGGGGCGCGTTTCGCCGCGGGCGCGCCGCCGCGGTATCTATAGCCGGACAGGTTGGTCAGCGGCTTGACGTTATGACCGTCGCGCTTAAGCATTTCTATAGCAAGTTCCATGTATGCGATCGAGCCTTTGGAATTCGGCTCGTATTGAACTACGGGCAGTCCGTGGCTGGGCGCTTCGCCGAGCCTGACGTTTCGCGGTATGCGTGTTTTGAACACGCTTTTGCCGAACCACCGCGCGACTTCCGCCGCCACCTGATTGGCAAGATTGCTTCTTCCGTCGTATATCGTCATGAATACGCCCTCGATCTCGAGCCCGGGATTGAGATGTTTCTTTACGAGCTTGACGGTGTTCATGAGCTGTCCTATACCTTCGAGCGAGAAGAAGTCGCCGGGCATCGGTATGAGCACCGCGTCCGAAGCCGTGAGCGCGTTGACCGAGAAGATGTTGAGGGACGGGGGACAGTCGATGAATATGTAATCGTAGTCGCTTCTGACCGCGCCGAGCGCCGTGCGAAGCACTTTCTCGCGCGATTCGGCGAGACTCATGAGTTCGACGTCCGCGCCTGCGAATTCCATGGTTGCGGGCAATACGTCCAGTCCGGGGACGGTGGTACGGCAAACCGTTTCTTTTACGGTCGCATCGCCCATCATGACGTCGTATATCGTATTTTTGAGATTATCTTTGTGTTCGCCGACTATGCCGAAGCCGCTTGTGGTATTTCCCTGCGGGTCGATGTCTACGACGAGAACTTTGAAGCCGTAGAGCGCGACGAAAGAACTCAAGTTTATGCAGGTGGTCGTTTTACCTACGCCGCCCTTCTGATTTGATACCGAAATGACTCTTGCCACTTATTTTGCCTCCGCATGATCCTTATAACGAAATAGTATCAGATTTGCGCTCCGAAGTCAATAACCTTTGCCGCTTTGCGCAAAATATTTTTCGAAACGTATCGGCTTGTCCGTACGGTCGTCAGACGTTATCGTCGCCGTCCGCATCGCTTCCGCCGTCGCCGTTCTCGCTTTCTTCGTCCTCGTCGAAGTCGTCGAATTCCCGCCGTCCGCGTTCCTTTTCCTCTTCGGAAAGCCCGAAAGAGAAGTACGGCTTCGGATTATCTTCCTTCTCTTTGTCGCTCGGGGTCGCGGGCGCGTCGGCGTTCTTCCGCTTTTTCTCTTTCGGCTCGTCGAGTACGATGAGCTGCATTACACGGTTGACGCGGAAAGTATAGAAATAATAAGCCCAGCTTGCCGCCGCCGATATTGCGTAAACGACAGCCGCGGCAATACCGGCGCCGTCTACTCCGACGGTGCGATCCCCGAGTACATCGGGGTGCCTTGCGATAATGTCGGCGATATAACCGCCGTCGCCCGCGCTCGCGTGATAGCCTATCAATATCACGAGCTGAAAGATCGTCATGAGCGAAGCGACCGCGGCGGTGACGAGAATGCCGTTGTACGACGAATGTTTGAATCCCAGACTGGGACCCGACGATTGCTTGACTTCTTTACGCGGTTTGTATGCGAAAAAACTCATGACCGCACAGACGATAAGTCCGATAAGCGTGCAGGCAAAGATTATGAAGTACGCCGCCTGTGCTTCGTACGCTTCGTACAGCCAGAGCAGGGAACCGAAACCGGGATAAACGAACAGCACGAGCGCGGGAATAAAAGCGACGGGTGCGGCGATCGCCAGCACGCTCGCTATTATCGACGCCCGCGCGAGATATTTCTCGGGATACGGCGAAACGTAATAGTTTTTGCTTACTTTTCTTTCTTTACCGAACAGCATACCGTAATAATAGCACACCCCGCGCTTAAATGCAATCGTTTGGCGGAAAACGGTTGCGCTTTCGGTAAAAATACTGTATAATACTTAAAAACATTCTAACGGAGTAATAATGTTACAGGCAACGGGAATATCTTTGCAGTTCGGACAGCGCATACTGTTCGAAAACGTAAACATCAAATTCACGAAAGGGAATTGCTATGGGATCATCGGCGCGAACGGCGCGGGAAAATCCACGTTTCTCAAGATACTGACGGGCGAGCTCGAGCCTAATAAGGGCGAAATATCCATATCCAAAAACGAACGTATGAGCGTGCTTCAGCAGAACCAGAACGCTTACGATTCTTCGACCGTGCGCGAAGCCGTAATGTGGGGACATAAGCGGCTTATGGAACTGAACGGGCTCAGAAACGAGCTGTACGCAAAGGCCGACTTTACCGAAGAGGACGGCATGCTCGCGGCGGAATACGAAACGGAGTTCGCCGATCTCGGCGGATACGAGGCCGAAGCCAACGCCGACTCCATGCTCGGCGCGCTGGGCATTCCTCTCGATATCGCCGATACGCTTATGAGCGAGGTCGATCCCAAAGTCAAAGTCAAAGTTCTGCTCGCGCAGGCTCTTTTCGGCAATCCGGATATACTCATTCTCGACGAGCCGACCAATAACCTCGACGCGAAGACCGCAAACTGGCTCGAAGACTATCTTATGGATCTCGACGACACGTGTATAATTATCGTATCGCATAACCGTCATTTCCTCAATCGCGTATGCACGCATATCTGCGATGTCGATTACAGACAGATAACGATGTACGTCGGAAACTACGACTTCTGGTACGAGTCCAGTCAGCTGCTTCTCAGACAGCAGAAAGAAGCGAACAAAAAAGCCGAAGCGCGCGCCAAGGAACTCCGTGAGTTTATCGCCAGATTCTCGGCGAACGCCAAACGCGCCAAGAGCGCGACCAGCCGAAAGAAGGAACTCGAAAAACTCGAGATCTCCGACATCAAGCCTTCTTCGAGAAAATACCCGTATGTCGATTTCAAGTTCGAACGCGACATCGGCGCGGATATTCTCAAGGTGGAGGGCTTGAGCAAAAACGGCTTTTTCAAAGACGTGTATTTTACCGTAAAGGCGGGGGACAAAATAGGCTTCATCGCCGACAGCGGCAATGTGCTTTCCATGCTGTTCGACGTTCTGACGGGCAAAGAAAAACAGGATAAAGGCACTGTCAAATGGGGAAGCACGATCATCCCGTCGTATATGCCGCAGAACTACGACCACTTTTTCGACGGCGTCGATCTGACGCTCGTGCGCTGGCTCGACCAGTTCGCGAAACAGCACGACGAAGAATTCCTGCGCGGCTGGCTGGGTAGGATGCTGTTTTCCAAGGAAGAAGCGCTCAAGAAAGCCAAGGTGCTTTCGGGCGGCGAAAAAGTGCGCTGTATGCTTGCGAAAATGATGCTCGAGGGCGGAAACTTCCTCATTCTCGACGAACCGACGAACCACCTGGATCTCGAGTCCATCACGTCGCTTAACAAAGGACTTATCAATTTCAAAGGTCCGCTTCTTCTCGTGTCGCACGACCACGAGCTCGTTCAGACCGTCTGCACGCGCGTGATCGATCTTACGGGCGGAACGAAAGTATACGACCGCGACATCACTTACGACGAATATATCAACGAACAGAAGGTCTGATATGGAACGTATACCGTCGTTTTCCGTCGATCATAACCTGCTTTTCCCCGGGCTGTACGTGTCCAGAAAAGACGAGCGTAACGGCGTTGCCGTTACGACGTTCGACCTGCGTCTTACATCGCCCAACCGCGAACCTGTCATGAATACGGGCAGTATGCACACGATCGAGCATATAGGCGCGACATACCTGCGCAATTCGCCGCGCGCCGCCGATGTGATATACTTCGGACCGATGGGTTGCAGGACGGGCTTTTATCTCGTCATGTTCGGCGACCTCGGATCGGAGGACGTGCTTTCGCTCGTGCGCGATACCTTTTCGTTCATTGCGGATTTCGAGGGCGACATCCCGGGCGCGACGATGTCCGAGTGCGGAAACTGTACCGATCAGGATCTCGCTTCGGCGAAGAAGTATGCGGCTGGATATCTGCGCGATCTCGGGCTCGGACGTTTCGATTATCCCACGGCATGATACGAAAGTTCCGTGCGGACTGAATGCGCGCGTCTTCGTCGGATTTTTCTCCCTCGTATCTTTCGTAGTAAAACGATCTCGATCTATAATGAAAACAGCGGGCTGTAAAGTCCGCTGTTCGTTTATTTTTGTTTTTTGTCCGACTTTATATCGTCTTTCGGCACGGCGATAACGTGTTTTTCGGTTTTGAGCCACGCGGCAAACCTTACTTCGTGCGCGTACTTCGCTTTGTCCGTATTGATCTTTACGATTATAAGCCCCGCGATAACCGCCGCGGCGCACATGACGAGCGTAATGAAAGTCACTCCTATTCCGACCGCTATCGCAACCGCAGTCGCAGCGACGAGGAGCGCGGCGATCGCGATATAAAATATCAGGGGCACGACGAATATAATGCGCGACAGTTGTTTTTCGCCCGCGTCCGATTTCAGATATTCGTTATAAAGAGCTTTGCGCGTTTCTTTCGGCAGGTCGGCGTAGTCCGAGTAAACGGCGGTGTCGTAAATGTCGTCTTCGTCCATGATTTTCCTCTCTTTCAGACCTTGCAGTTTTCGAGGGTGAGTTCGTCGAAATCGATGTACTCCACGAAGTCGGCGGGTTTGAATCTCGAGATATTGAATTGCGTAAAGCTCGCCGCATGCGTGGAAAGAATGACGGGCGTAGGCAGATCGAGTTCGTGACATGCGATGCGCACGTATTCGTCGAATTTCTCTTCCTCGTATCTTCCGTCGTAAAACACGATCTCGTTTTTGACGATCTTTTTGTCTTTGAGAGTTTTGACCCAAATTTTGACCATAATGGAAGTATACATTATTTTCTGCGAAAAGGCAAGAAAAAAATTGTCGGAAATTTTCCGAAAGGGGTTGATTTTACGCGCGCGATATGGTACTATATGTTTGTGTGCGGGATAAGGAAGAGGGTATGAGCAAAATCAGACTCGTTACGGTTTTGTCGTCGATCGTATTGTTGACGGTCGCCGTTCTCGTCGGTTGCGATTCCGTGATCGCTTCGGAGCGTTTCGATGCAAAGTGCGGCGATTACGGTCACGGCGCAGACGGCAAAACGTTATATATTTCGGAATTGAGCGATCTTAACTTTAAGGCTTGCGATGCGTGAGCCTTATTTTGCCTTATACGCCGATTCCGAGCAAAGCGCGGCATAAGAAGCAAACGAAAACATAACGAACATCCGCCTTTTCGTTGAGGAATATTCGACGTGCGTAAAGACGGAATAAAGAAAAAAGGGAGATGAAAATGACAGACGAGATCAAAAAAGCGCAGTGCGAAAAAAATCTTTACGATTACCTTCGCGATTACGCGCGGAAAAATCCGAAAAAGCCGTATTTGATTACGGACGACCGTACGATAGATTACGGCGAGGCGCTCATGCTTGCGGAACAGACGGCGGCGCGGCTTATGGAATGCGGCGTCGAAAAAGGCGATCTTGTCGCGCTTCGCGCCGAGCGTTGCCCCTCCGCCGCGTTGCTTGCGATTTCGCTTTGCGTTTTCGGCGGTATAGCAGTCATGACCGACGCGCATTTTCGCGCCGACGAGTATATCGGACAGACCGGAGTCGGCATCGAACCCGATTTCTATCTGACAAGCGAAGACGGCTCCGACGGGAAGTGGATGCTCAAGGACGGAGATTATTCCGACATATGCGACATTACGCCCGCCGATTTCGGGCTCGACGTTTCGGCGGTTGTTTCCGCTCATGACCTCGTCCGTCCCGACGATCCGTTTTCGGTGATATTCACGTCCGGTTCGACGGGCGCGTCGAAAGCGGTCATGCTCAGTCACGTGAATTGCATAGCGAATCCCGTCGACGCGATGCCGCTGTTCGAAGAGGACGAAAACGACAGAGCCGTGGCGATGCTTCCGCTTAATCACGTATTCGGTTTCGCCGTGGTCTCCTGCGCGACGTTTTGCGGTCACGACGTTGTTTTCCCGACCGAAGTTACGGCGGACGCCGTGCTCGGCGCGATAGAAAAATTCGGCGTAACGGTCATGTATTCCGTCCCGACTTTCTTCCTCGATATGCTTTCCGGCGGAAAGCATAAGAAGTTCGATATATCGTCGCTCAGGCTCGGGCTTATGGCGGGCGGACCGTTTACTGCCGATCAGATGCGGTTTATAGAGGGCGAGCTCGGTCTGCGTCTTATGCCGGGGTACGGCATGAGCGAGTGCGTGGGCATTTCCACGACGGCGTATTCGGCGTCGGTGGAAGAGCGGGCGGCAGGCGTCGGGAGATTGTATCCGATGACCGAATGCGACATAGTGGGCGAGAACGGCGAAAAGCTCGCCGCGGGCGAAGAAGGCGAGATCCGAGTCAAAGGTCCGACGCTGATGCTCGGGTATTACGGCGACGCGGAAGCGATGAAAGCCGCGTTCGACGAGCTCGGCAGGCTCCGCACCGGAGATATAGGTTATTTCGACCCTGACGGTATACTCCATATCAGCGGCAGACTGAAAGACATAATAATCCGCGGCGGAGAGAACATCTCGGCGGGAAAGATAGAACGCGCCTTGCTTTCGCTTCCAGGAGTATATCAGGCGGCGGCAGTAGGCGTAAGGGACGAGAAGTACGGCGAAACGCCGTGCGCCATGGTTGTGCCGAAAGAGGGCGCGAAACTGACCGAAGACGGACTGAAAAAATCGCTTGCCTCTTGTCTGTCCGGGCATGAGATCCCCGAACGCATTAAAATCACGTCGGCGTTTCCGCTCACGTCGTCGGGCAAACCCGACAAACAGAAAATGAAGGAGATGTTTTGATCTGATTGGAACTTGTGCTGTTGGAAAATCCGATACTCCTCGTCTTTTTCGGCATAGCGATCGTGCTTTGCGCGGTCGATATAGTGCATAAAGCGGGGTACGCGTTTCGCATAGCGTCCGGCGTCGTGTTTGTCGCGTCGCTCGTTTACGCTATTCTTCTTGGCGCGTCGCTCGAGGAGATCCTGCTTGTGACGCTTGTTATGTTCGCGCTCAATCTGACGGCGTTCGTGACCGGAGATCGGAAGAGCGTCGTGTAGGGAAAGAGTGTAG
>CAJUKR010000055.1 GCA_910587025.1 uncultured Christensenellaceae bacterium | reverse complement strand
GATAATTATCGTAAGCGTACCGCGGAGCAGTTGAAACATACCAGGGAAGACGGTATTGCGGATGCTATGACTCAGATAATTCCCGTGCTTGACGTCATAAATCAGGCTCTTAAAATGATAACGGACGAAAAGGTGGCGGAAGGCGTTCGTATGATCGACCGCCAAATTTGCGGCGTACTCGGCGGCTTCGGCGTAAGCGAGATCGCCGCGCTCGGAAAGCTGTTCGATCCCGAACTTCATAATGCCATTCTGCGTACGAAAGCGGAAAAAGAATCGGATGTCGGAACGGTCATCGAAGTATTTCAAAAAGGTTATGCGATGGGCGAACGCATACTTCGTCACAGCGTAGTCAAAGTAGCGCAGTAAACGGCGCAATCAATTCAAATTCAATTTCGGAGGAATAATAAAAATGGGTAAAATCATCGGTATCGACCTCGGTACTACCAACTCGTGCGTAGCTGTCCTCGAGGGCGGCGAACCCACGGTAATAACCAACTCGGAGGGTGCGAGAACGACTCCGTCCGTAGTCGGTTTTTCCAAAGACGGCGAAAGACTTATCGGACAGGTCGCAAAGCGTCAGGCAGTCGCGAACCCCGATAAGACAATAAGCTCTATCAAGCGCGATATGGGCACCAATAAAAAAGTCAAGATCGACGATAATTCTTATTCTCCGCAGGAAATTTCCGCAATGATACTGACCAAGCTCAGACAGGATGCGGAAGCTTATATCGGAGAACCCGTAACGCAGGCGGTGATCACTGTTCCCGCATATTTCACCGACTCTCAGCGTCAGGCGACCAAAGACGCTGGCAGAATAGCCGGTCTCGATGTTCTCAGAATAATCAATGAGCCCACTGCCGCGGCGCTTGCTTACGGTCTGGATAAGGGCGGCGACGACAACCACAAAATTTTCGTATTCGACCTCGGCGGCGGTACGTTCGATATTTCCATTCTCGAAATCGGCGACGGCGTGTTCGAAGTAGTCGCAACGGCGGGCGACAATAAGCTCGGCGGCGACGATTTCGACCAGAAGATAATCGATTATCTGCTCGAGCAGTTTAAGAAAGAAAACGGTGTCGATCTCAAAAACGACAGAATGGCTATGCAGCGTCTTAAAGAGTCCGCCGAAAAAGCCAAGATAGAGCTTTCTCAGCTTCAGAAAACGCTTATCAGCCTTCCGTTCCTGTCTTTCGGCCCCAACGGTCCGATCAACTTCGAATGTGAACTTACGAGAAGCAAATTTGATTCGATTTCCGCCGATCTCGTCGAAAGAACGATCAAGCTCAGCAAACAGGCGCTTTCCGACGCGGGGCTTACCGTGGGCGATATACAGAAAGTTATTCTCGTCGGTGGTTCGACGCGTATTCCCGCTGTTCAGGACGCGGTTAAAAAACTTACGGGCAAAGAGCCTTTCAAGGGCATCAATCCCGACGAATGCGTCGCTGTCGGCGCATCAATTCAGGGCGGCGTGCTCGGCGGCGAGGTGAAGGACGTACTTCTTCTCGACGTTACTCCGCTGTCTCTCGGTATAGAGACCATGGGCGGTATCTTTACGAAGATCATCGAGAGAAACACGACCATTCCGACTAAGAAGTCGCAGGTGTTCTCGACGGCAGCCGACAATCAGCCCTCGGTCGATATTCACGTTCTTCAGGGTGAGCGCGAGCTTGCCGCGTACAATAAGACGATTGCCCGTTTCGAGCTCGGAGGTATTCCGCCCGCTCCCAGAGGCGTGCCGCAGATCGAAGTTACGTTCGACATCGACGCAAACGGTATCGTTCATGTTTCCGCAAAGGATAAGGGTACCGGCAAAGAGCAGAGCGTTACTATCACGGCGTCGTCCAATCTCAGCGAAGAGCAGATTCAGGCGGCTATAAAAGACGCTGAAAAGTTCGCGGCGGAAGACGGTAAGAGAAAGGAACTTGTCGAAACCAAAAATCAGGCGGACGCGCTTATATTCTCGATAGAAAAATTCTTCAGAGAAAACGGCGATAAGGTCGATTCCTCGGAGAAAGAGGAACTCGAAAGCGAGATAGATAAGGTTAAAGAAGCGCTCAAGACGGATGACGCGGATACTATCAAGAATGCGGTCGAAGAGTTGTCCAAGAAGTCTAACGACGTATTCTCCAAACTGTATCAGCAGGCTGCCGCCGAAAACGGCGGTGCGGAAAATGCGTAATCGTTTTTCGAATTTATAACGGGAAAAGGAAAGTCCGATAATCAGATCGGGCTTTCCTTTGGTAATTTATGAGATACAAGCAAATAAGCGTTAAAGTTTCGCACGAAGAAGCCGATATAGCTTCGTATGCGATAATAGAAGCGGGAAGCGAAGGTGTTTCCGTTGTTGACGGCGAAGACACCAAAGAGGTGCTCGCTTCGAAAAACAACTGGGATTATTACGACGCGTCGCTCGATAACATCGATACTTCGTTCGCCGTTGTAACGGGTTGTTTCGACGAGAACGCAGACATAAGCGGTCTTATCGAAACGCTCGGGACGTATCTGACCCGCGAAGTAGAGGCGGACATAGCCTTATGCGATTCGATCGACTGGGAAACCGAGTGGAAAAAATATTATAAGCCGATTGATTTCGGTAAGATCGTCGTTGTTCCGAAGTGGCTGGACGGAAATTTCGACAAGCCGAAAATACTTATCGACCCCGGAATGGCGTTCGGTACGGGCAAGCACGAAACGACGGGCATGTGTATAGAGCTGCTTGCAACACTCGATCTGTCTGATAAGCGCGTGCTCGATGTCGGGTGCGGAAGCGGAATACTCGGTATTGCCGCCATGAAACTCGGTGCGCGGGATTGTTCTCTCATCGACATAGATCCGCAAGCGGTCGTTGCCGCAAAACGTAATCTTGAGTTGAACGGACTGGATGCCGAAGTATACGAAGGTGATCTTGCCGAAGAATACGACGGCAAAGCCGATATAGTTCTTGCGAATTTGACTGCCGATATTTTGTTGAGACTGCGTTCGTCTCTTCCGAGTGTTATGAGGGCGGGAAGCCGCATAATAATGAGCGGAATAATCAACGACCGCGCCGATGATGTTTTAAGCGGTTATATCGGCAACGACGGAGAATTTACGCTTGAAAAATCGCTTAAGACGGGCGAGTGGCAAGCGTTTATGATGAAAAAGAATTGAGAAGATTTTTTGTAGACAAAACCGAAAAACCGACGATGCGCGTGACCGGTAACGAGTATAAACATCTTGCCGAGGTTTTGCGCGCGCGTGTTGGAGACAAAATCATACTTTGCCCGAACGACGGCAGAGATTATGTTTACGAAGCGGTGGCGTTTGATAAATCGTCCGTGACGCTTTCGTATATCGACGACTATGAAAACGATACCGAACCGAGGCTTAATCTGTCCGTTTTTTTGTCGCTGCTCAAAGGCGACAAAACCGAGTTTGCGGTACAGAAGCTGACCGAACTCGGGGTGAAAAAAATATTCCCGTTTATCGGGGAGTATACGGTGCGGAATTCGGAAAAATCCGATCGTTTGCGCCGTGCCGCGCATGAGGCCTCCAAACAGTGCGGCCGCGCGATAATCCCGGAGGTATTCGAGACGATAAAGTTTGCGGACGTTCCGCACATGCTTGACGGATATGATACCGTGGTATTCGCTTACGAAGGCGCGTATGCTACCGGTAAGCGGCTCGGAGATGTTGTCCGAAAAAATGACAAAAACATTGCGCTGATCGTAGGACCCGAAGGCGGTTTTTCTGAAGCCGAAGTCGGCATCATGACGGATAACGGATATACTTCGGTGACGCTCGGCAAGCGCATACTCCGCGCCGAAACCGCATCGGTTGCTGGCGCTGCGGTAATCATGCAACTTGCGGGGGAGTGGGAATGAAAATATCCGTACTCACTTTGGGATGCAAGGTAAACGAATGCGAAAGTCGTTCGATCGTGTCGTCGCTCAGAGAAGCGGGACATGATGTGACTGAAGATCTCGTATATGCCGACGCTTATGTCGTGAATACATGTTCGGTGACGGCGGAAGCCGACAGAAAGAGTAGGCAATATATCGGAAAGGCGGTCAAAGCCAACGGTTCCGCGCGGATATATGTTTGCGGTTGCAGCAGTCAGAACGATCCCGAGGTGTATTCGAAATATAAAAATGTGGTATATATAGGCGGAAATGGCAAAAAAAATGATATTTTGTCCGCAATTATGTCTGACATAGTATGCGATTCGCCCGTTTTTTGCGGTAAAGTGCCGGATTATTTCGAGTATATGAATACTCCGTCGCACGAAAAAACGCGCGATTTTATCAAAGTTCAGGACGGATGCAATAATTTTTGTTCGTATTGTATCATACCGTATTTGCGCGGTCGTTCGCGCTCGAGATCGATCGATTCGGTGCTTGACGAAGCGAGAGAAGCGTCTGCTCATACGAAAGAGATCGTATTGACGGGGATAGATGTGTCGTCGTACGGTAAAGATATAGGCGCGTCTTTGACCGAACTCGTTATCGCGCTCGGCAGGGTAAACGTCAGGAAGCGTATGAGTTCGTTCGAATGTTCGGTTGTCGACGAAGGGCTGCTCGAAGCAATGAGATCGTCGGGGTTTTGCGAACATTTTCATTTGTCTTTGCAGTCGGGTTCGGATAACGTGCTTCGCGGTATGAACAGACATTATACGACCGACGAATATCTCGGCAAAGTCGGATTGATAAGAAAATATTTCCCGAACGCGGGCATTACCACCGATATAATAACGGGATTTCCGACCGAAAGCGAGCGTGATTTTGTCGACACATGCGAGTTCGTAAAGCGTGTGGGATTTTCGGATATTCATGTATTCCCGTACAGCGAGAGAAAGGGTACACGCGCCGCGGAAATGAAGCAGATACCTATGGAGGAGCGTCGTTTGCGTGCGCGCGAATTACTTGAGATCAAGTCGGAATCCAAAAGAAATTTTCTTGAAAAACAAATATGTAAAACTCTGTCTGTGTATTTCGAAGAGGAATCCGACGGTCTGGCGTCCGGATATGCGGAAAATTATGTCCGCGTGTACGGGAACGGAAGCGCAGGCGAGATCGGAAATGTTACTGTAAAAGAACTGTATAAAGAAGGAGTAAAATAAAATGGATTGTGTTTTTTGCAAGATCCGCGACGGCGAGATACCGTCCGAAAAACTGTACGAAGACGAAGATATGTTTATCATACGAGATATCGAGCCCAAAGCGGCGAAACATTATCTGATGATACCAAAACGTCATTATAAACTTATTTCGGATATGACCGATGCGGATGCCGAATCTTTTGCCCGCGCGCTCCGTAAAATTCCCGCATTATCGGACAAACTCGGATTAAACGGAGGATATCGTCTTATGGTCAATCAGGGGGATGATGCGGGTCAGACGGTTTTTCATCTGCATGTTCATATACTGGCGGGTCAACCGCTCGATTTTCCCGATCTGAAGAAATAATTTCCGCGCAAAAAGCCGTTTGCGCTTGACAAAAAAGTTTATTCATGTTAAAATACAGTGCGTCGATGAAAATCGATAGATTTACCCCTTGCGGGAAAGGTGGTGTAATTCCGTGTCCGTAGTCAAAGTAGGCGAAAACGAGTCGCTTGAAAGCGCGCTCAAGCGTTTTAAGAGAAAGTGTCAGAAGGATAATATTCTCGGCGATCTTCGTAAGAAGGAATACTATGAAAAACCTTCCGTAAGAAGAAAGAAAAAGTCGGAAGCTGCACGCAAGCGCGGCAATAAAGGTTAATCACGCAATAAAAGGTTTTCGGGTTATATATCCGAAAACCTTTTTGTATAAACGATCGAGGTTTATTATGGCAACAAGTAAGGAATTTTTCGAATTTGTAACCGAGTGCCTGTCGAAGATCGACGGTACTTCGAGCCGCCCCATGATGGGCGAGTATGTTTTGTATTATTTCGGCAGAGTTTTCGGCGGAATTTACGACAACAGGGTGCTTATCAAAATTACGCCTTCTTCGCTGGAATTTTTGGCGGACGCGCGGAAGGAGATTCCGTATCCCGGAGCAAAAGAGATGCTGTCCGTCGATGTGGAAGATACGGAGCTTCTGAGCAGGTTGCTTCCCGCAATGCTCGACGAATTGCCGATTCCAAAGAAACGAAAATAACATCGTATATTAACTTATTCCGACGTATTTTGTCGAATGTGTCACATTGCTTTTTAATAGTGGTATAATGTCCGAAAAACACGGAGGCACCACGATGAAAAAAGAAATGAGCGAAATCAAGCGTCGCGCATTGCTTGCGAAACAGCGTATGAAAATGGGCTATTGGCAGAAAATGCAGGAGGAACGTGACAAACTCTCCGCCGAAACCGAGGATAGCTCGAAGTTGACGCTTGCCAGCGATCTGAGAAAGAAGGAGTATGAAATACGGAATAAAGTCGCGCTCGGCGACGACTTCGCGGAGAAAGACGAAAAAATGTATATCAAAGTCAGAGATATACTCGACCGCGACGAGAACGTACTTAATCCCATCGGTCAACTCATGGACAGGAAGGCATACGAGGAAATGGATGAGGGAAACAGACAGAGATATATTCTCGAATTGTCGAGCAAGTTCCGCGAACTTCGGGAGCGATATTATAAAGAAAAAACGAAATATGTTTGACTTCCGCGCTTTAGTGTGTTAAACTGTTTTCGAAACATTCGGAACGGAGCGTAAGGCACATGATAAGCAAACTCAAGAACGAAAATACGGACAGTTTTTACCGTGCGGTACTCAATCTGAAGAGTGTCGACGAATGCTATGATTTTTTCGAAGACATTTGTACCGTGTCCGAAATTCAGGCAATGACACAGCGTTTTTATGTCGCGCGTCTGCTCGAGGAAGGAAAGACTTATCAGGAAATATCCGCTTCGACCGGCGCTTCGACCGCGACGATAAGCAGGATAAACAAGTGCCTGGAGTACGGAACGGACGGATATAAAACGGCGCTCGGGAGATTGAAAAATGCCGGGAATTGACGGACTGAACGAACAGCAGCGAGCCGCGGCTCTCGATACCGAGGGAGCGGTTCTCGTAACGGCGGGAGCGGGAAGCGGAAAGACACGGCTTTTGACGCACAGAATAGCGCACATTATCGAGCATCTCGGGGTGCGCCCTTATAATGTACTCGCGATTACGTTTACGAACAAAGCCGCCGAAGAAATGCGGAACAGGCTTATGGCTATCGTTCCCGGTGCGACGGATATCTGGATATCGACGTTTCATTCGATGTGTGCGAAGATACTTCGCCGCAATGCTTCGCGTTTGGGCTATTCGTCGAATTTTACGATATACGCACAGGACGAAAGTGAACGCGCTGTAAAGCAGATCGTAAAAGATATGGGCGCGGATGCCGAAAACTTCTGGAAAACCGCTTTGCGCTGTATTTCCGACGCGAAAAATCTCGGGTACTCACCCGAGCGTTATGCCGAAGAGTACTCTTACATGCCCGAAATCAATGCGATTACGAGCGTTTTCAAGACATACGAAACGAGATTGAAGAACAACAACGCCATGGATTTCGACGACTTGCTTCTGAAAACGTACGAGTTGTTCGATTCCTGTCCGGACGTACTCGATCATTACAGACGGAAATTTATGTACATACACGTCGACGAGTTTCAGGATACCAACGTGATCCAGTACGGCTTGGTGCGTATGCTTGCGTCCGGTCACGGCAATGTATTCGTTGTAGGCGACGAGGATCAGAGCATATACGGTTGGCGGGGTGCGAACGTCACGAATATGCAGAATTTTATCGATGATTTCGGCGCGAAGATATATAAGCTCGAACAGAATTACCGTTCGACTAAGAATATCCTCACGGCGGCTAACAATCTCATAAAAAACAATGTATCGCGCATCGAAAAAAAATTGTGGTCGAATCTCGGCGACGGCGAGCCTCTCAGATGCTATGCTGCTCCGACCGAAACGGAAGAAGCCGATTTCGTCGTGAATACGATAAATAAACTTTTGCGGGACGGCTACAGACCTCATGACTTTGCCGTGCTTATGCGCGTAAATGCGCTTACGCGATTGCTCGAGCAGAGATTTATGCAGTATAATCTGCCGTATAAGGTATACGGCGGTTTCAAATTCTTCGACAGAAAAGAAGTGAAGGATATGCTCGCTTATTTGCGTGTACTCTCGAATCATGCCGACGACGACGCTGTTTTGCGTATAATAAATTTTCCGAAGCGCGGTATAGGCGACGGCACCGTCAGACAGCTTGTCGATTATTGCGCGTTCGAAGGAAAGAAATTATACGATGTTCTCGTCGATATCGGCAACGAGGCGTTGCCCGTAGGTCTTATAAAAAAAGTCAAGCCGTTCGGCGATCTGCTTGCGAGATTATCGGCGTCGGTCGACAGTTTGTCTGTTGCCGAGCTTACCGAAACCGTCATAGACGAAGCGGCTATTCGCGAAGTCTATTCCGAAGATACGGAAGAAAACACGGCAAGAAAGCTCAATATCGACGATTTCGTGGCGTCGGTTCACGAATTTGTAAAGAATCGCGGCGGCACGCTCGACGATTTTCTCGAAGAAGTCACATTATATTCCGAGGGTGACGAAAGTGCGGGCGATTGCGTATTTCTTTCGACCGTGCACAGCGCCAAGGGTATGGAATTTCGCAACGTATTTATAGTCGGGGCGGAGGAGGGACTGTTTCCTCTCGGCAGAGCGACGGACGATAACGACGATTTGGAAGAGGAGCGCCGTTTGATGTATGTCGCTATCACGCGGGCAAAGGAGCGTTTGTATATTTCGTACTGCTCGTCGCGATTCATGTACGGGGAACGCAAGCCTTGTCGGCAGAGCCGTTTTTTCGGGGAGATCGACGAACGACTTGCGGAGAAAAAACCTGCGGCTCGGGAAAATCGTTCGTATTCCGGTTCCTACGGTGGGGCATACAAGTCGTATGAAAACAAAATAGGCGGAGTGTCCGCGCAAAATACGGCCGTCAGACAGAACAATTCGGTCGGCGAATATTCCGTCGGTACGCGGGTGTTGCATAAAAAATTCGGCGAGGGTGTCGTTGTCGGCGTGACGAATGTGGGCGCGAACTCTTACCTTGTAATCGATTTTGAGAAAACGGGCAAAATTACTTTATCGCTGGCGTTTGCGCCTATTGAGAAGTTATGACGGATGAAATCAAAAACAGAATGACGGAGCTTGTCGGTATGCTGAACGAATATGCGTACCGATATTATGTGCTTGACGATCCTGCCGTGGCGGATAACGTTTACGACAGATTGTATGACGAACTTTCGGCATTGGAACGCGAGGCGGGCGAGAGCTTGCCAGATTCGCCTACGCGAAGAGTGGGAGGGGAGCCGATAAAAGAATTCGGCAGTCACGCACATATCAACCGTCTTTATTCGCTCGATAAATGTCAGAGCTTCGACGAACTTCGCGCATGGGATGCGAAGATAAAGAAAGTATCGCCGAATGCAGATCGGAAGAGCACACGTCTGAACTCCAGTCACCATACGGAATCTC
>CAJUKR010000054.1 GCA_910587025.1 uncultured Christensenellaceae bacterium | reverse complement strand
CACCGAGATCTACACTCTTTCCCTACACGACGCTCTTCCGATCTCCGATCTGAGCCATAAGTATATTGTATACCGCCGCCCCTATTACGGCGCACATGAACAGCGCGGCGCAAAACAC
This sequence comes from uncultured Christensenellaceae bacterium, assembly GCA_910587025.1. Taxonomy (GTDB): domain Bacteria; phylum Bacillota; class Clostridia; order Christensenellales; family Pumilibacteraceae; genus Protoclostridium. The sequence goes on along the minus strand of CAJUKR010000054.1, from coordinate 9,574 downwards.
GATATAGAGCGGCAAACCGGACAGATCGCCCGTACCGTCGAGAGCGGGCTCGATAAACGAGCTTATAAGGTTCTGAAGCACAACGGACGACAGTGCGCTTATAATTGCGGTGGCGACAAGACATACGATTACTATTATGAAACGCACTTTATATCCGTCCCAGACATATTTAAGCACTTTTGAAAGCGACTTGTCTTTGGGGGCGTTCTTTTTTTGTTCTTTAAGCATTCTTTTGAGGGCCTTTTCGTCGGGAAGGTTATCTGGGTCGACACCTTCGGGAAGAACCATACCCGCTTGACGTTTACGCATTATCCGCCTCCTTGTTCTGAATATTATAAGCCTCTTTGTAAATATCGTTGGTCTTCATAAGCTCGTCGTGAGTTCCCTCGCCGACGACCCGTCCGTTGTCGAGCACGATTATCCTGTCCGCGTCCTCGAAACTCGCAACGCGCTGAGCTATTATTATTTTGGTCGTATCGGGCAGACTCTCCGACATAGATTTGCGAATGAGCGCGTCGGTGCGCGTATCGACCGCGCTGGTAGAGTCGTCGAAAATTATTACTTTCGGATCGGCTATAAGCGCGCGTGCGATACACAGGCGCTGACGCTGTCCGCCGGATACGTTGGTACCGCCCTGTTCTATGTAGGTGTCGTAACCGTTGGGAAACTGCGAAATGAATTCGTCCGCCTGCGCGAGCTTGCACGCACGAACGATCTCTTCGTCGCTCGCGTCTTGTTTGCCCCAACGGATATTTTCCTTTATCGTACCCGAAAAAAGAACGTTCTTCTGCAATACCATGGCGACCGAGGAACGAAGCGCATCGAGTTCGTATTCCCGAACGTCCGTGCCGCCCACCTTAACACTGCCCGACGTTACGTCGTACAAACGCGGAACAAGCTGTACGAGCGTCGTTTTACTCGACCCCGTGCCGCCCAGAATGCCTATGGTTTCGCCCGATTTTATTTTGAGATTGACACCGCCGAGCGCGAGTTTGTTCTCGTCGCCCGCATACGAAAAATTAACGTTCTCGAACTCGATCTCGCCCGACTCGACCGTCGTTTTTCCGCCCGCGGGAGAAACAAGCGTGCTTTCGGTATTCAGGACGGCGACTATTCTGTTGCCAGACTCCACGGACATGGAGATCATGACGAACACCATGACGAGCATAAGCATCGACATAAGTATCATCATCGCGTATTGAATAAGCGCGGTAAGGTCGCCGACGCCAAGCGATCCTACGGTGACGACAAACGGCGAATTCGTTTCGACGATCATGATTGCGGCAAACGCGCAGATAAGCGTTATCATTCCATATATCGCGAAATTGACTATGGGACTGCTCACGGCAAGTATAGTTTCGGCTTTCGTAAAATCGCTTCTTATGTCTTCGGACGAAGCCTCGAATTTTTCCGTTTCGTAATCCTCACGTACAAACGCTTTCACGACGCGGACGCCGCGGACGTTCTCCTGCACGCGCATATTCATTTTGTCGTATTTTTTGAACACACGCTTAAATATCTTCATGGCGCGCGTCGGTATAAGCGACATAAATACGACGAGCAAAATCGCGACGCCGAGGAATATAAGCGCCATAAACCAGCTCTTCGTAAACGCGAGCACAAGCGCCGCCGTAAACATGAGCGGACAGCGGACAGCCGCGCGGATTATCATCATATAAGAATTCTGAACATTCGTAACGTCCGTCGTAAGTCGGGTAACAAGGGACGGCGTGGAGTACATATCTATATTTTCGAATGAGAACGACTGTATCTTATAATACAGGTTGCGACGAAGATTTTTCGCGAAACCAGCCGCCGCCTTTGCGCAGCAACGCGCTGACAGTATTCCGAAGCAAAGCGAGAAGAACGCAAACGCGACGAGAATGCCCGAGTATGCAAGCACTATACCTATACTGCCGGTGTCGATCGCGCCGAAGCTGATGCCCGTGCTTATTCCGAAAAGCGAAAACGTATGTACGCCGAGCATATCTCCCTGAAGAAAGTTAATTAGATCGGAACAGATCATGGGAATCAGAACTTCGAGAAAAACCTCCACCGCCACGAAAACGGGCGACAGAATGCTCGGAAGTTTATATTCCCCTATGCTCTTCGCAAGAGTTTTTATCATTTATATTCCTCCGCCTGAAAATGAAAATCGAATGTTTTAAGGGAGTTTATCCCCCGCTGATTAAACGAATATTAAAATCCGGCATTTTTATTGCCGGATCTTTTGTCTTTTTGGACGCGATATTATTTACCGAGTTCTTTCAACTTTGCCGATATTCCGCCCACCATGTCGGCGAGGATCATCGATCTGACAAGCCCGACGGCGTTCGGTACCGTACGCACGTTGGCCGCGCCGTGGATCTTGAGTATCGGTTTGTTGCAACCGAGCAGCCACGCGCCGCCGTTGGAGTTATAATCGAAATTTTCCATTACGTCCGCAACCGACTTTTCGATAAGAGACATATCGGCAAGATCGGGAGCGACGGATTTGAGCCGCGAAAGTATACCTTCGCTGACGAGCCGCGCCGTACCTTCTATACTCTTGAGAAGTACGTTTCCGACAAAACCGTCGCAGACAAGCACATCGAAATTTCCGGACAGCGCTTCGCGCGCTTCCATGTTCCCGACGAAATTGACGGGCATTTTTTTGATCAGCGCCGTCGCTTCGGCGGTAAGCGTATTGCCTTTGTGGTCTTCTTCACCCACATTCACGATCGCGACGCGCGGGTTCTCTATGCCGAAGACGCTTTTCATCACGCTCGTACCGATCAATGAAAACTGAGCGAGATACTGCGGACGGCAATCGGCATTTGCGCCGCAATCGATAAGGCACACATGTCCGCCGTTTGCGGTCGGAAGCAACGGAGCGAGTGCGGGACGATCTATACCGCGGATCCTGCCCACGATAAATATACCGCAACATAATATCGCTCCCGTCGAGCCCGCCGAGATCATGCCCTGCGCCTCGTCGTCGGTCTTAAGCAACGTCATGCCGCGCACGATGGACGAATCTTTCTTCTGACGCATCGCCGTCGTAGGCACTTCGTTGTTGCCTATTATTTCTTTTGCGGGAAGTATCTCGAGACGGCTTCTGTCGAACTCGTATTTTCCGAGCTCGGAAGAGAGCAGATCGGGATCGCCCGGCATAACGATTTTTACGTCGGGATACGCGTTTACGGCGTCTGCCGTACCTTTTATGAGAGCGACGGGATTATCCCCGCTGAATACGTCTACAACGATTTTAATCATAATCCTTCTTCCGTGGGCGCGGGATGGTCGTTATCCCATTTCTCGAGCGCGGGAGATTTTACGCCCGCGGGGAGTCTGTTCTTTTTCTTCCAACGTTTATGCTCGACGACGTCGTCGAATATCACTCTGAGCCGAGCGAATTCTCGATCGTAACGCGCAGTAAGTTTTTCCGCTTCCGCCGCATTCGGCAAACGCCCTTTGTTCGGGCAGATATCGATCGGCTCGCCTATGTACATATAATTTTTTCTGAACAACTTGGGTTTGCGATACAGCAGTACGGGTATTACCGGCACGCCGCTCTTCGCCGCGAAAATGGCAAGACCGCCTTTGATCGGCAACATTTCCTCGGGAGATCCGTGGTTACGCGTTCCCTCGGGAAAGATCAAGATCTGACCGTCGGCGAGCACCTTGAATATCTCGCGCATCACGGACAACTCGGGCTTGTCGCGATCGATAAATATCACGCCGAAGTGCGACAGCAGAAACCGCGGAAACGCCTTTTCCGAATATTCTTTTTTTCCGATATAACGTCTGTAACCCGGAATATGTAACTGAGTCAGAGGAATGTCGATACCCGAAAGATGATTCGATGCGTAAATGCAACAGCCATTCTTTACGATATTTTCCTTTCCTATCACTTTCGTGGGAAAAAACGGTCTGCCGAGAGTATACAGACATTTGCCGAAATAGTAAAAAGGTTTGCCCATAATCTACTCCCCGAAGCCCATGACGGGCGCGTTGCCGAACAGCATTTCGGTAAGCGAATCCGTCTGCATTTCATAAGCGTTGCGCTTGCCGAGAATAACGTGAAGCGTCATTCCGAACACCGCGTATATGGCGATCTCGGCGACGTAATCCACGGGAACTCCTTTGAACGTTTTCTGATCTTTCTTGTCCTTGATCACATACTTCTGAACAAGAAGATTAAGTTCGCGGAACAAACCGTATATGTAGATCCTTATGCCCTTGTTCCACATCGCCTGAACGGTGAAGTCGAGCAATAATTTCATCAGTTCGGGTTCGCGGGCGATCTTGTCCTTGAAATAATCGACGAGAGCGGTAAAGTTTTCCCTGCGGCTTCCGCCTTTAGCAAACAACGCTTTAAGTTCGTCTATAAGTCTCCGCACAGCCGTATCGATGACGGTGCGGTACAGTTTGTCCTTTGTTTTGTAATAATAATTAAGCTGGCTGAGCGCGACTCCCGCTTCCGACGCAATCTCACGCGTGGTAACGTCCGCGTAACCTTTACTCGCAAGCAACCGATACGCGGTGCCGAGAATCGCGTCCTCGGCTGCGACGCTTCCGACGTTCTTCTTCGTCACTTAAGACCTCGCTTCTTTCGGCGGAACGACCGCGCGAAAAATCATATAATTTTACCATACCCGAGCGGCTTTAGTCAACCGCTTCGACGGATGCTTTTTCTTTTTCCTTAATTTCCCTTTCTTTTTTCGCGGACACCATGCAGAACGTAAACGTCGCGGCAAAACCGACGGCAAACAACGTCACGGCAAGCACCACCTGAAGAGGAACGGGCAGTTCGGGATTTATAAGCATTGTCTGCGCCTGTTTGTAATATATCGAAAATACCGAACCGAGTATAAACCCTATGATCGCATAGTAAGTGCCTTTCGGGAACTTACGGAGCAACGCGCGCATAACGAATGCAATGGTAAAGAAACCGACTATTATGCCTATACCGAAAGCGAGAAGTACGAGCACGCTTTGCCAGAAATTGTTGAATGTAATAAGATCGTTGCCCGCTTTGATAACATCGTCGTAAAATCCGAAGATCATGGCGATCATCGAGCCGGATATGCCCGGCACTATACAGCCGGCCGCCGCAAGCGCACCCACGCCCGAAAGCGCGAGGTATACCGGGAAACCGGCGTCTTCCATACCGCCGTTACCGATAACGGGTATAAAGCATATGCCTACGGCAAACGCGCATGCAATCACGAGCGCGACAATATGCCACGGACCCGGCTTACCGCCCGCGTCGCGCAGAATGGGCGGCATACCGCCGAGCATAAGCCCGACAAACAGACATATGAGCGGAAGAGGTATGAAGTCGAAACCGAGTCTGATCGGAACGATCAGCGCCACTACGCCTATCATGATACCGAGTACAAAAGGCAGAAGATAAAAGAAATTCTTTTTGAAATTCTTAAACAGTCCGGCAATGGCGTCTATGAAGCCGTTATATATTCCGAGAACGACTGCGATCGTACCGCCCGAAAAGCCGGGTATTATCACGGCAACGCCCATAACGAAGCCTTTTATCATATCGATAAAAAAGCTCTTCGGCGTCCTTCGCGTATTATTTTGTACTTTGTTTTCTTCCATAAGATTATTATATTCAGCCGCCGCGAATTTATCACGGACAAGTGAGTGCGGTTATAATTATATCAAATACCTCGGCGAATGTAAAACGATTGAACGGCAAATTTATCCTATCGCCGCCGTCGCAAGCGTAAGAAACAACGGTATTGTGACAACGGACAACAGCGTAGTCGCCATAACGCATTCGCTCGCAAGCAACGAATCGCCGTCGAAACGTTCGGCAAACGCAAGCGCCGTCGTCGCCGACGGGGTCGCGGACATTACGGTCATTGCAAGCACAAACGGCAATCCCACGTCCAGCCACAGGTTGAGGAGCAGACAAACGCCGACGGTGATCAGCGGCACGATCACGAGTTTTACCGCGGACGACACATAAACGTATTTGCTTTTCACCATGTGCGCGAAACTCGAATCCGCCACTCGGATGCCGAATATACACATCGACACGGGCACGCAGATATTATAAAGATACGTTATCATAGAGCCTATCTGCGTGATCTCGAAATCCCCTATCGTTATGGGGTCGAGCAAAGACAATCCGGTGAGAGTAAACGGCAATGCCGCGACGGTGGCGACGGTGCACGGATTGAGCAACGCTTTTTTCGCCATGAGTTTTTTGGTGGGCGCGGCTCCGTACAAAAATACGCCGAGCGTCCAGTTCAGCAAGTTGAACACTACGTTGAAAATCGTGACGTAAAGCATGGCTTCGCTTATCGCCGCGCCCGAGGCTTCTCCGAACGAGTCGCCGTACTCGATCGCTATACGTGTAAGCGGAATACCGAGAAATCCGCAGTTCGAAAAAACTGCGGAGAACGACGCGGCGGCTTTCTTCCCCGCGTCTTCCGAGCGATGAAACGCAACGCGCACCAAACCGTACGCAATGAAATGAATTGCCAGACTGAGCAATACGCACATCAGTACGACTACGGGACGGACAAACTCGATCTCGACGGACATCATGCAATAAAAGATCATTGCCGGCGTGCCTATATAGATAAGAACGCTCGAAAGATCTTTCGCCGCCGTATCCGAGACCAATCCGACCTTGCGAAGAACGAAGCCGGGCACAAGCAACGCGATAAGCATAAGCGTGCTTAAAAAAGTCGAAAGAAAATACATGTCAGAGCCTCTTCCGCAGAATATCGTAAAGCGCGAGCGGAAGATCGGTACGAAGTTTCAGTCTCGCCATAACTTTGTCGGCAACGGTTATTCTCTCTCCGATTTCGTCGATTATCTCGGTCACCTTGACGGTTTTCCCGAAACACGGTCCGGGCGAAAGCACCTCGAGTTCGTCGCCTACGGCAAAGCGGTTGCGCATCTCCACTTCGGCATAACCGTCTTCGCTTTTGATAACGTTTGCCGTGAAAATATGCGTAGCCGTCGGTTTAGGCTCGCCCGTCGCGCCGCCCTTTTCGCCGTAATAGAATCCGGTCGTGTAACCGCGATGGCTCACCTTTTCGGTTTCGGCGAGAAGCGACCTATCGAACGGTCTGCCAGACAGAACGTCGTCCAAAGCTCGACGGTAAGCGTTCGTTATCCCTGCGACATAGTATTCGGTCTTTACCCTGCCCTCGATCTTGAACGAAGTAACGCCGGCGGTAACAAGCTCGCCGAGGTGTTCTATCATGCGGAGATCTTTGCCCGAAAGGATATAAGTCCCCCTGCCGTCCTCTTCGATACCTATCTTTTCGCCGCGGGATTTTTCGATCAGATCGTATTCCCAACGACAACACTGCACGCATTCGCCTTTGTTTCCGGCGCGGTCGGTAAAATACGAAGAGAGCAAACAACGACCCGAATATGCGATGCACATCGCGCCGTGAACGAACGCTTCTATCTCCACATCGTCGGGTAATTCCTTTCGTATACGCGAGATCTCGCCGAGTTGTGTTTCGCGTGCGAGCACTATACGTTTCGCGCCCAGTTTCGCCCACGAAAGCGCCGCCGCCGAGTTGGTGACGTTCGCCTGTGTGCTGACGTGAAGTTCGAGTTTCGGAGCGGCTTCGCGGATCAAAGAAAATACGCCGAGGTCGCTGACGATAACACCGTCGACCCCCGCGCTTTCGAGCGTTTTCGCATATGAAGGAATACCGCCGAGATCGGACTCGTCGGCGTATATGTTGACCGTAACGTACAGTTTCTTGCCGAGATCGTGAGCGTAAGCCGCCGCCGCGTAAATTTCCTCGTCCGAGAAATTATCGGCATAAGCGCGCAATCCGAAGCGCTTGCCTGCGATATATGCGGCATCCGCGCCGTAGGCGAAAGCCGTCTTGAGTTTGTTCATATTCCCCGCGGGGGACAAAATTTCGATTTTCGGTTTCATTCGTTGAATATGCTTTATATCGGTTTTCTGACCGAAAGACTCATACCGTCGCCTACGGGAAGTACCGAAGTAATAAGTCGCGGATCGCTCGTGACGTCGCGCATAAACAGTTCCAGACGGTCGTATATCGTCCGCTTTTCGGGCGGGACTTCGCGTTCTCCCGACATACGTCCGCTATACAGTACATTGTCGCACAGCAACGTGCCGCCCTCTGGAAGAAGTCTGACGAGATGAGGCAACAGTTCATGATATCTGCCCTTCGGTCCGTCGAGAAAAATCAGATCGAACGACCCTTCTATCATCGGAACGACGTCGGATACATCTCCCGACAGAATGCGCACTCTGCCGCTCATACCGTACTTTGCGAAATTCTTTCTCGCCTTATCGAGCGCCGCCTCGTCGAAATCGACCGTATACAGACATGCGTCCGAATTCAGCAGCATTATAAGCCCGCTGTAACCTATCGCCGTGCCTATTTCGAGAATACGGCGAGGACGAACCATACGCGTCACGATACGAAGCAATTGCGCGCCCGTATCGCTTACGATCGGTACGCCGAACTTCTCGGCGTCCCGCCTGACGTCGGACGGACCGGGCGGCGCGGAATTTCCGAGCAATTCGAGAAGATAATCTTCCGTTTTGCCGTGTTCGTAAAAGCTCATCAGTTTTCCGCCACTATGGGAAGAATCATCGGATTGCGGTGCGTTTCTTTGAATAGGAACGTCTTGACTTCCTTTCTCACGAGATTCTTGTACACCGTCAGATCTTCGAGTTCTTTAAGGTCTATCTTCGAGCTCGTGCGAAGAACGACCTGCTTGGCTTCTTCGAGCAATTCTTCGGCATCGTCGGTATAAACGAAACCGCGGCTTACGACGTCTATGCTCGAAACCGTGCCTTCCTCTTTATTCACGCCGATAACGATAATAAACAGTCCTTCCTCGGCAAGATGTCTGCGGTCGCGAAGCACGGTGCTTCCGACGTCGCCTACGCCGAGTCCGTCCACGAGAAGCGCGCCCGACGGCACATTGTCGCCCACCGTCATGGTACGGCTCTTTACGAGTATCTGATTGCCTATGTCCGGCACGATGATGTTCGAGTTCGCCATTCCGATCCGCATCGCGAGTTCGGCGTGCTTTTTCTGGTGTCTGTGCTCGCCGTGAACGGGCATGAAAAATCTCGGCTTGATAAGCGAATGAATGAGCTTGAGTTCTTCCTGATACGCATGTCCCGATACATGTACTTCGGCAAGCGATTCGTAAATGACCCGACAGCCGTGACGGTAAAGATTGTTTATGACGTTGTATACCATGCGCTCGTTGCCGGGTATGGGCGAAGCGGATACGATAACGGTGTCGTTATACCCCAGTCTGACTTTGGACATTTCGTCGCTTGCCATACGGGTCAGCGCGCTCATAGGCTCGCCCTGACTGCCCGTCGTAATAATGACAAGTTCTTTGTCCGGAATCTTCTTGATCTTGTCGATGTCTACGACCATATCGTCCGAATATCTGAGCTCGCCTATACGCGCCGCCGCAGCGGCTATATTGATCATACTGCGACCGCAAAAAGCGACCTTTCGATTATATTTTACCGCAAGGTCGATGATCTGCTGAAGTCGGTGTATATTCGACGCGAACGTCGCTATGAAAATACGGC
>CAJUKR010000053.1 GCA_910587025.1 uncultured Christensenellaceae bacterium | reverse complement strand
GTTCGGCGTTTCGCAAATATAACGAAACGGCGACCGATCCTCTCAAGAATCCCCGCAATGCCGCCGCGGGAGCGATTCGCAATCTCGACCCGAAAGTTACCGCTTCGCGCAAGCTCGATCTGATCTTTTATGATGTGAATTATATTTCCACCGATGAGATACGAACGCAAGTCGACGGCATAGAATGGCTGAAAAGTAATAAATTCAAGACCGAAAAGCCGATTGTTACGTCTGACATAGAACTTATTATCGATGAAATCGGCAAAATAGACAGGGACGCGCTCGATTTCGATATAGACGGAATGGTCATAAAGGTCAACGACTACGCCGTTCGCGACGAACTCGGGTTTACGGATAAATTCCCGCGTTGGGCGATGGCTTATAAATTCGAAGCCGAAGAAACGACTACCGAATTAAAAGAGATCGTCTGGCAAGTGGGACGTACGGGCAAGCTGACGCCTCTTGCGTTGCTCGAGCCCGTGGAGCTTTGCGGAGCTACCGTGCGTAAAGCAACGCTGAACAATTACGACGACATTCTCAGAAAAAAAGTCAGGCTCGGAAGCACCGTGTTTATACGCAGAAGCAACGACGTTATACCCGAAATTCTTGCCGCGGCGGAGGGAACGGGTACATCCGATGTTCCTTTGCCGACTCATTGTCCCGCTTGCGGAGCGGAGCTTTACAGAAACGGCGCGCACATCTTCTGTCCCGACTCGGAAAAATGCCGTCCGCAAATCGTTGCGCGGCTCGCGCACTTCGTCTCGAAGGATTGCATGGATATCGACGGATTGAGCGATAAGACGCTCGGTTTGTTTTTCGATAAACTCGGACTTAACGAAGCCTATATGCTTTACGATCTCGAAAAAGAACAGCTGCTTTCACTCGAGTCGTTCAAAGACAAAAAAGCCGAGAATGTGATCGCATCGATAAATAAGAGCCGGCGTGTCAGACTCTCGTCGTTTATAAATGCGCTCGGTATTCCAAACGTCGGAAAAAAACTCGCATTCGATCTCGCCGCCGTTTACGGAAGTATCGATAAACTCGCTTGCGCCGAAACGGAAGAACTTTCGCAGATTGACGATATCGGCGATATAGTTGCGCGCGACATTCGCGGATATTTCGAAGAACGCGGAGAATTCGTACGAAAATTGCTTTCAAAAGGCATCGAATTTATTTCGGATACGACGGTTACCGACGGCGTTTTTTCGGGTCAGTCCGTAGTATTGACCGGGACGCTGTCGGCAATGTCCAGAAGCAAAGCCGCCGCGGAAATAACTTCGCGCGGGGGAAAGGTGCTTTCCTCTGTGACGAAAGAAACGACGCTTGTCGTCGCGGGCGAGTCCGCGGGGAGCAAGCTTGATAAAGCTCGGGCTGCGGGAATCCGAATAATGAACGAAAGTGAGTTTTTAGAGCTGCTAAACGCTTGATTTGAAGCCTGTATCGTGGTATTATAATATATTATAACCAATAAGCAAAGGAAAGAGTTTTATGAAAAGCATGACCGGATACGGCAAAGGCGAGGCGGCAAACGAACACAGAAAGGTGACCGTCGAACTGAAGTCGGTGAATAACAGATACCTCGAAATGAATTCCCGCTTTCCGAAAGCGTTGAGTTTTGTCGAGGATTCCGTAAAAAAACAGATACAGGACGTTATCAAACGCGGCACGGTGGACATTATGTACACATACGAGCTGACGGGCGAAAGCGATAAAAAAGTCGTGCTCGATATGGCTCTTGCCGAAAAATACTTCGATGCGGCGCGTACCGTAAGCAACGAATTTCATATCGAGAACGATATGACGGCAGTGTCCGTGCTTCGTATGCCCGACGTGTTGTCGCTTACCGCCGAAGAGGCGGATAAGGACGAACTCAAAGCATTGTTTTCTTCAGCGGCCGCAGGCGCGGTCGCCGAGCTCGATAAGATGCGCGCGGTGGAGGGTATCGGAGTAAAAGCGGATTTCGAGAAACTCGTCGGAAATATCGAAAGCTGTCTTGCGGAGGTGAAAAAACGCGCGCCCGGAGTGGTCGCGGATTACCGTGACAAGATCATGAAGCGAGTGAGCGAACTGCTCGACGGTGTGGCGATCGATGAATCGCGCATTGCTATGGAAGTGGCGGTATTTGCCGATAAGTGCGATATAAACGAAGAGATTTCAAGACTTTCTTCGCATATAGAGCAATTTCTTACCGCGCTCGGATCGGACGAGCCGCAGGGACGGAAACTCGACTTTTTGTCGCAGGAAATGAACAGAGAGATCAACACCATGGGCAGTAAAGCCAATGATCTCGAACTTACGAAACTCGTTATTGCCATGAAGAACGAGCTGGAAAAAATTAAGGAGCAGATCAGAAACGTCGAATGAAAACCGGACTTTTGATTGTACTTTCCGGTCCGTCCGGGGTCGGAAAAGGAACGATTTATTCGCGTTTGCTCGAACGCATGCCCGATCTTACCGTTTCGGTATCGGTTACCACACGGAAGGCAAGAGAGGGCGAGATCGACGGAAAGCATTATTATTTCGTAAGCAGGGAAAAATTCGCTTCCATGCGAGAAAACGGCGAACTGCTGGAGTGGGCGGAAACGGTGGGGAATTGTTACGGCACTCCGCGTAAGCCGGTGCTCGATAGACTTGCCGAGGGGAAAGACGTCCTTCTCGAAATCGACGTAAAAGGCGCGGTGCAGGTAAAGCGCGCGTATCCCGGGTGTGTGACTGTGTTTGTTTTGCCGCCGAGCGTCGAGGAACTTAAGCGCAGACTTGTCGGACGCGGTACCGAATCGGACGAACAGGTTGCCGCAAGACTGGCTTTGGCGGAAAAAGAGATAGCCGAACACGGAATATTCGATCACAGTATCGTCAATGCCGACATAGACAAAGCAGTCGACGATGTAATAAAAATAATCGAGAACGAAAAAAGGAGTAAAAATATATGTTAATCGAACCGCCTATCGACAAACTTGTCGAACAAATCGGATGCAAATATGCTCTTGTCTGCCTTGTGACAAAGCGCGGACGCGAGCTTCAGCAGAAAATCGGCGAAGAAAACGCCATTCCCGACGGAACGAATCCCATATCGTATGCGGCAAAAGAAGTATACGAAGGGAATGTGGAGCCGGTTTACGAGGATTGATGAATCTTAAAGGCAAATGTATTCTTGTCGGAGTTACGGGCGGAATAGCCGTCTATAAAGTGTGCGAACTCGTTTCGTCGCTCAGGAAACAGGGCGCGGAAGTTTGCGTGGCTATGACCGAAAACGCTACGAAGTTCGTTTCTCCTATTACATTCGAAACTCTGAGCGCAAACAGAGTCGTTGTGGATATGTTCGACCCGAACCGCGAGTGGGAGGTCGAGCATGTTTCGCTTGCGAAAAAAGCGGACGTCTGTGTGATCGCGCCTTGCACCGCAGATTTTGCGGCAAAACTGGCAAACGGTATCGCGGACGATTTCTTGTCTACCACGGTCATGGCATGCGTTTGCCCGATCCTGATCGCGCCGGCAATGAATACGAATATGCTTAATTCGGAAGCTTATCGTGCGAACGAGAAAATGCTCAGAAATCGCGGCGTGTTTTTCACCGAACCCGAAAGCGGAATGTTGGCGTGCGGGGACAAAGGAGCTGGAAGGCTCGCTTCGCCTTCGAAAATAGAAGATGAGATAATAAGTCTGCTTTTCCCGAAATGCGATTTTGCCGGAAAAACTGTGCTTGTTACCGCGGGTGGTACGATCGAACCTCTCGATCCCGTAAGATTTATCGGCAATCGTTCGAGCGGTAAAATGGGTGTGGCGATCGCGACTGCGGCGGCTGACCGCGGCGCCGAAGTGATACTTGTCTGCGGAAAAGTCACCGCGGACGCTTCGGACAAGCGTTTCGAGCGTATAGACGTCGTTACCACGAAAGATATGTATGACGCGGTGATGGCAAACGTTTTCCGCGCGGACATAATAATCAAAGCGGCCGCGCCTTGCGACTTTCGTCCCAAGATCGTTGCCGGAGCGAAAATCAAATCGGATCGCGTGCCCGTGATCGAACTCGAAAAAACGGAAGACATTGCAGCGGCCGTAGGTAAGGTCAAAGGGGATAAAAAACTGGTTGTTTTTGCCGCGGAAACCGAAAATACCGAAAGCAACGCCGTTGCAAAGCTGAAAAAAAAGAACGCCGATCTTGTTGTTGCAAACGATGTTACGCGTTCGGACGCGGGATTCGATGTCGATACGAATGCGGCTACTTTGATCGACTCAAAAGGGTCGGAAATTCTGCCTGTGATGACAAAGCGCGAACTTGCCGACAGGATTCTCGATAAAATTTGCGGTGATTGATCGTGTACGCCGAGGTTATCGTAGATATTGCCGCATCCGAAGTCGATCGTATTTTCGATTATAACGCGGACGGATTTGACATAGAGCGGGGCGTGAGAGTTACCGTGCCTTTCGGTCGGATGACTGTGGAAGGTTTTGTCATCGGTATAAAACAAAATACAGACGTTCCCGCAGAGAAGATCAAATCGATCATATCCGTACTCGATAAGCGGAGAATAATCACCGACGAGATGTTTTCGCTCATGGACTATATGTCCGCGAAAATGCATCTTATGAAAGTCGATATACTGCGTCTGTTTATTCCCGCGGCAATGCGCGGCGGACGCGTTAAAGAGCTCAAACGACAATACGCTTGTTTGTCCGAAGAATATCGCGGCCGCGATCCGAACGAGTTTATCAAGCCTTCGGCATTGGCACAGCATGAACTGTTCGAATATCTTTTGACCGAAAAGCCCGACGGCGAACTTGTCGGCGAACTTACGAAATCGATGTCGGCGAGCGCGCTTCGCAACTTGTCGGCGCGAGGGATCGTGACTGTTCGAGATGTCGAACAAATACGGTTGCCGTATGCGGACGTAAAGCCGGAAAATGTTCCGCGCGTAAAACTGACCGCGGAACAAGAACATGCCGTAGACAGCATATCTTCGGCTTCGGGAAGAACATTCGTACTTCACGGAGTGACGGGAAGCGGCAAAACCGAAGTGTATATGAATTGTATCGAGCGCGTGCTCGCAAACGGCAAAACCGCTATTATGCTCGTCCCGGAAATATCGCTTACGCCGCAGGTACTGCGTAGTTTCAGAAACCGTTTCGGGGAAAAAGTCGCCATTCTTCACAGCGCGCTCGGACAGGGCGAAAAATTCGACGAGTGGAGAAAATGTCTGTCCGGCGAGGCGAAAGTCGTCCTCGGCGCGCGTAGCGCGGTGTTCGCTCCGCTGGAAAATCTCGGTATAATAATCATAGACGAAGAACATGATTCGAGTTACATATCAGATCGTACTCCAAGGTATTCTACTGCCGATGTCGCCGGGTGGCGGATAAAATACAACGGCGCTGATCTTGTACTCGGCAGCGCTACGCCTTCGATCGAAACGTATTATTCGGCGAAGTCGGGGAAGTATGAACTTCTCGAACTTACGGGTCGCGTCAATAAGCGTCCTTTGCCCGAAATCGAGATCGTCAATATGTGCCGCGAAATAGCGGCGGGCAATAACAGCATTTTTTCGTCCGCGCTTGTGCGTGAACTTGACAATGTCGTCGGACACGGCAATCAGGCTATGCTGTTTCTGAATCGCCGCGGATACGCGTCGTTTATGATGTGCCGATCGTGTGGGTTTGTCGCAAAATGCGACAGGTGCGACGTATCGCTTGTATATCATCGCGAAGAAAAGCGACTGAAGTGCCACTATTGCGGTAATATGTACACCGTTCCGGACGTGTGTCCTCAATGCGGTTTTGCCGTGATGAAAGAAGGTTATATCGGTACCGAAAAAGTCGTGCGACTGCTCGAGGAATTGTATCCGGGCGTGGGTGTACTCAGGATGGATAACGACAGTACGAGGACTAAGGGCGCGCACGCCGAGATTCTCGGGAAATTCGGCGCGAAAGAGGCGCAGATCCTTGTCGGTACTCAAATGATAGCCAAAGGTCACGACTTTCCCGATGTTACTCTCGTAGGGATACTCGATGCCGATATGAGTTTGCATATGGCGGATTATCGCAGTGTGGAGCGGACGTTTCAGCTTACCACGCAGGTCGCGGGGCGCGCGGGACGCGCGTCGCAGTCGGGAAAAGTTGTTCTTCAGACTTACGCGCCGCATCATTATGTCTATGACTATGTGCGGAAAGGCGACTATAAAGGCTTTTTCGATAAAGAGATCAATTTGCGCGAAGTCACGAAATATCCTCCGTTCGCTACGATCGTTCGGATCCTCGTCAGCGGAAGCGACGACGGCATAGCGGCCGGCGTACTGAAAAATATTTACGGCGGAATTTCGGAACTTAAAGAGATTTATTCGGATAAATTTATTTATCTCGCGTACATGCGTGCGCCGGTAAAGAAAATCATGGATGAGTATCGTATGCAGATCCTGGTGCGACTTGCCGTCGGATCGGATGAAATAATCGATAAGATATTTGATGTCGTCGAAAGATACCGCGTTCCGAAAATCACGTCTTATGCGGAAGTGAATCCGATAAAACTTTCTTGAAAATTCAAATAGAGGCAGAAATGGCAAAAAGAATAATAGCGACAAACGGAAATGACATTCTTCGCAAGAGATGTCGCGAAGTTACGGAATTCGACGACAGGCTCGGAGTACTTCTCGACGATATGCGCGAAACTATGATAGACGCCGACGGCGTCGGGCTTGCCGGACCTCAGGTCGGCGTGCTTAAGCGCGTCGCCGTAGTAAGCCCCGACGGTTACGATTTCTATGAATTTATCAATCCGATTATCGTCAAAAGCTCGGGTACTCAGTTGTGCCGTGAAGGCTGTTTGAGCGTTCCCGGCGTATCGGGCGAAGTCGAGCGTCCTAAAAAGATCGAAGTTGTTGCTTACGACCGTTACGGTAAGCGCTTTACGCTCAAGGCGGAAGGATTTCTTGCGAATATTTGCTGTCACGAGTTCGACCACCTTGACGGCATACTCTTTATAGATAAAATGCGTTCGGCTGATAAATAAAGGAAAAAATCGATATGCGTATAGTATTCATGGGAACACCCGATTTCGCATTATTTTCTCTTAAAGCATTGACGGAATCGAAGCACGATGTGGTTGTGGTCGTGACGCAACCGGACAGACCGGGCAACAGAGGTGTAACGGTTTGTTCTCCCGTGAAAAAATTTGCCGCGGAGCGTGGAATACCCGTACTTCAGTATGAAAAAATAGGCAGAGATGGCGCAGATGATCTGAGATCGCTCGACGCCGATATATACGTTACCGCGGCGTTCGGTCAGATATTGACGAGGGAGATCATCGATATACCGCCTTACGGCATAATCAACGTTCATGCGTCTTTGCTTCCGAAATACAGAGGAAGCTCTCCCATACAATGGGCGCTCATAAACGGAGAAACGGAAACGGGTGTTACTGTCATGCGCACCGCAGTCGGATTGGATACGGGGAACATACTGCTTTCGAAGCGCATCGATATATTGCCCGAAGATACCGCGGGATCGCTGTTCGATAAGCTCGGCGCGCTCGGAGCGGAAACGCTGATGGAATATTTGGATATGGCGGAAGCGGGGACATGCCCTTCCGAAATTCCGCAGGACGAAAACCGTTCGACGTATTTTCCGATGCTTAAGAAGAGCGACGGGCTCATTGATTGGACAGCCGGTTCGAAAAGTATTTTCGATAAGTTCCGCGGCGTTACGCCTTGGCCGGGCGCGTATACATTTCTTCACGGAAAAACAGTGAAGGTTCATGAAGTGAAAATCGCATCCGGCAGCGGCACGCCGGGTGAAGTTTTGATTGCGGATAAAAGTAGGCTTACCGTGGCATGCGGCGACGGCGCCGTAGATCTGATCGAGCTTCAGTTCGAAGGAAAGAAGCGAATGAATTTCGCCGATTTTTTGAACGGCAATAAAATAGCAGTCGGGGAAGTGCTCGGATGAAATACGATTTCGCGGCGGAACGCTCGGCATATAACGTGCTGAAAAAAATATTCGCAGACGGCGCATATTCATCCATAGAACTCGACCGCGCGCTCGCAAACGCAAAACGCGAAGCGCATGGAAAAATTACTGCGCTCGTTTACGGCGTGCTTGAAAAGAGTGTTCGGCTCGACTATATAATTTCGAGACTTGCCGATCATGTGAAAACAAGCGTGGCGGTGCTTCTAAAAATGGGCGCATACGAATTGCTTTACGGAAATGAGCCGGACTATGCCGTTGTGGAACGGTATGTTTCTTTCGCAAAGGATAGAATGCACGGCATTCACGGATTTGTAAATGCGGTACTCAGAAAGGTGCGCGGTGTTGAGGTCCCTGACGGCGGCAACAGCGCCGAATCGTTGTCTCTGCGTTTCAGTCAACCGAAGTGGGTAATATCTCATTTTATCGAGGACTTCGGGATCGACAAAACCGTTTCGATATTCAAGTCGGAGCCTTGTCGCCTTACTCATGTCCGTAATAATTCGAGAAAACTCGATAAGGAAGCGTTTGCGAGAAAACTCGATAAAATCAATATAGGATCTGAAATTTTGCGGTCAAATTACGGATATTATGCCACACATAGTATGCTTTCTGGGCTTAAATCCGATGAATTTACTGCGCAATCGCTTGCGTCTTGTCATGCGGTCAATATATATGCTAAGGGATTGTTTGGAGAAATCGATGTCCTGGATATGTGCGCCGCTCCGGGCGGAAAGTCGGTGTATCTGCAGGAGCTTTTGCCTCTCGCGCATATTACCGCATGCGATGTTCATCCGCACAGGGTGGGACTTATAAGGTCTTATGCCGCTCGTATGAACGCGAACTTGGTTATTGTCGAAAACGATGCGACGAAGTTTCGTAAAGAGTGGGAATCGAAGTACGGACTTGTTATATGCGACGTGCCGTGCTCGGGCAGCGGGCTTGCGGTGGTTTCACCCGATGTCGTATTATTCAAATCGGAAGAGGATGTTTCCGCTCTGACCGAACTTCAATACAAGATATTGTCCACTGCGGCGAGGTACGTAAAAGTCGGTGGAGAAATCGCGTATTCAACTTGTTCGATGTATGTGTGCGAAAACGAAGATATAGTGAATCGCTTTTCGGCGGAACACGAAAATTTCGAGATCGTGAATTGCGATTATCCGTTCGGGAATAATGCGGGAGACATGATCAGACTATTCCCGGATACAGACGGATGCGACGGATTCTTTATCGCAAAGTTGAGGAGATTAAAATGAAAAAGCTTCTCGTCGATTATTCGGAATCTGAACTTGCCGCTGAACTTATGCCGCTGAACATAGAAAAATATCGTATCGGGCAGATATACAAATGGCTGAACTGTGGAACGGATTTCGACGGAATGACTAATCTTCCAAAAGAACTTCGTGCGCGGTTGTCGGAGGAGTATACTGCACTCGGCGCGCGTATCGTCAAAGCTTCGGTGTCCGGGGACGGTACGGTCAAGTTTCTGTTTCGGCTTTGCGACGGCAATCTGATCGAAGGCGTATTGATGAAATACAAGTACGGCAAGACGTTATGCGTTTCGACCCAGGTCGGTTGCCGTATGGGATGTGCGTTTTGCGCGTCGGGTATCGACGGACTTCTGAGAAATCTTACGGCGGGCGAAATGCTGTCCGAAGTGATCTGCGCGAATGCTTATCTGCGTATGTCCGACGCTGATGCTCGGATCGGGAACGTTGTTCTTATGGGGAGCGGCGAGCCGCTGGACAATTACGAAAACGTGACCGGTTTTATTAGGCTTTTGTCTGCCGGTCAGGGAATCGGACAAGATCGGAAGAGCACACGTCTGAACTCCAGTCACCATACGGAAT
>CAJUKR010000052.1 GCA_910587025.1 uncultured Christensenellaceae bacterium | reverse complement strand
GTTATCTTCCTCTTCTTCGCTCTGTTTGGGCAATACTTTGAATTTAACTTCGAGGACGCGCTTGACGTTCGCGCTGACAACGGTCACAAGCAGGTTTTCGAACGTGAACTCGTTGCCGGGCGTGGGGATCGTACCGATCTCCTCGATCACCCAGCCACCGACCGTAGTCGAATCGAACTCGTCCTTCGTGTCTACTCCCAACCGCTCGAGCACGTCCGCAAGATTGGCATAGCCCGACACGATATATTCGTCGCCCGATACTTGTCTGTATTCTTCTTCGACTTCGTCGTGTTCGTCCCATATCTCGCCGACAAGCTCTTCGAGGATATCCTCGAGCGTCACTATGCCCGCGGTGCCGCCGAACTCGTCGACCACGATAGCCATGTGCATTTTGGCGCGCTGAAGCATTCGGAGCACAAGAGATATTTTCATGGACGGAGCGACGGTAACGGTGGGCTGAACGACCTGTCTGTAATCTTTGCTCTCTGTCGTATAATAAACCTTATTGAAATCTTTTTCGTTGAGTATGCCGATTATCGAATCCACCGTATCGTGATAAACGGGCAGACGGGTAAAGCCGCTCTCTCGGAAAATATCCGCGACGACGTCCGGGTCTTCGGTGTCCTCTATGACCTCGACGCGCACGCGCGGTACCATTATGTCGCGGATCTCGAGATCGTCGAATTCGATCGCGTTCTTGATAAGCATGCTTTCGTGAACGTCGAGTTCGCCCTCGCTTTCCGCCGTTTCCACGATCGTGACCAGTTCTTCTTCCGTTATACCCTTCGAACCGCCGAGCTTAAACAGCTTTATGAGCATTTTCTTCCAGCCCTTGAAAAAGAGATTGACCGGCAAAAGGATATAATAGCAAAAGTTTATAAAAGGATAAAAGACTTTCGCGGCTCCTTCGGGATAATGCCGCGCAAGCGTCTTGGGGGTGACCTCGCCGAATATCAGTACGACGGCGGTCATGACTATTGTGGATATTACGTTCGCAAGCGCTTCGTTGCCCGTTATGAGTTGCATGAACAGAACGGTAACGAGCGTGGTCATTACGATGTTTACGATGTTGTTGCCGATGAGAACGGTGGAAAGCAGATCGTCGTAACGATCGAGCAGTTTCAGAGCTTTCCCCGCTTTTTTGTCGCCGTCGGCATGCATGGTGCGAAGACGTATTTTGCTCGCGGAAGAATATGCCGTTTCGCTCGCCGAAAAAAATGCGGACAACATCAAAAGAAGGAAGATCGGAATAAGGAGCAGATACACGCCTATTCCCACCTGTAATTCGCCGGATTCGGCGCCTGTACTTATCAAATCACTTAGGTGAGGCATAATTAAACTTATTATAGCACGGCTATACGGAATTTGCAATACTTTTTCGCTTATTTTCGAAGATGTATGAATTATTTTCCGTATTTTTGTCCCGCGGACGGTTTCGAGGCACATTTCGGACACAAATCCGCCTTGACTTTTTCGTTCCGAACGGGTATAATCGGATAAAAACAAAAGATACGGAGATAATACGTTTATGCCCGATTGGCTCATACTTACAATCAAGATCGTCAGCGGACCGCTCGTCGGCGCGCTGATAGGATTTTTCACGAACTGGCTTGCCGTCAAAATGCTGTTTCGTCCGTACGGCGAAAAGCGTATCGGCAAGTTTCGCGTTCCGTTCACGCCCGGGATAATCCCGAAACGCAAAGCGGCGCTCGGACGCGCTCTCGGTAACGCCGTAGGAACGCAGCTTCTCACACCCGGCGACATAAACGCCCTGTTCTGCAGTGAAACGGTCAAAGAAAATATCGGACGCAAAGTAGCCGAAGCCGTGTGCAGAGCGGGCGGCGAAACTATGCGCGGGCTCGTCGATTCGTTCGCAGAAGGCTCGGCGGACAAACTTAAAGAAAAAGCGAGCGCATTCGTGACCGAAAAAGCCGTAGGCGCCGTCAAGAAAGTCGATCTACCCGCTCTGCTTTCCGAACACGCGGGCGACGCGCTTTCAGGCATAGGCGGCATGGGCAATCTGCTCGGTGTGTTCGGCGGAGCAAAGCTCATGAGCAAGCTCGCTACGGGCGTAGGCGAAAAACTCGAAAAATATATAGACGAAAACGGTTACGACACTCTCCTGCCCATAGTCACCGAGGAGATCGACAAACTGCTCGCGCTCAAAGTATCCGACGCCGAAAACGCGCTCGGACTGACCGAAGACAAGATCGCGGAATTCGCGGCGAACGTATACGAAAAATATATCGTCGATAAGATCGCGGGGTTCGTAGCCGATTTCGACATCGCGGGCATCGTCGAAAAGAAAGTGGACGATATGGATATGAAAGAGCTCGAACGGCTGTTCATGTCCGTAATGAAAAGAGAACTCGGCGCGATAGTCAATCTCGGCGCACTCCTCGGCGCGCTCGTCGGAATCATAACGAGTCTTATTACGATATTCCTGTAATCCGGCGGCGAAAAGCGGAAACGTCGAATAATATCGAATTATGTCGAAAACATACAAAAACAAAAGTCCCGAAACTATTTCGGGACTTTTCTTCAATCGATAGAATCAAACGGTCTTGTCGATGTCCGTGTTCTTCGACCACGAATACATCTTTCTGATTTCCTCGCCGACCTGCTCGAGCTGATGCTCGGCTTCCTTCTGACGCTTGGCGTAGAAATAAGCTCTGCCGTTGTTGTTCTCCGCGATCCAGTCGGAAGCGAACTTACCTTCCTGAATTTCGGTGAGCGCTTTCTTCATCTCGGCCTTGACTTCGGGAGTGATGAGTCTTTCGCCGATCTTGTAGTCGCCGTACTCGGCGGTATCCGAGATCGAATAACGCATGGTATGGAAACCGCCCTTATATATAAGGTCTACGATCAGTTTCATTTCGTGAATGCACTCGAAGTACGCGTTACGGGGATCGTAACCGGCCTCTACGAGCGTTTCGAAGCCCGCCTTCATAAGAGCGGTAACGCCGCCGCAAAGCACGCACTGTTCGCCGAACAAGTCGGTTTCGGTTTCGCAACGGAAAGTCGTTTCGAGAACGCCCGCGCGCGCTCCGCCGATACCTGCGGCATAAGCGAGAGCAACGTCAAGCGCTTTGCCGGTATAGTCCTGATGTATAGCGACAAGGCAAGGAACGCCTTTGCCGTCGCAATACTCGCTGCGTACGGTATGACCGGGACCCTTGGGCGCGATCATGAATACGTCGACGTTCTTCGGGGGAACGATCTGTTTGAAATGAATATTGAAGCCGTGCGCGAATGCAAGCGCTTTGCCTTCGGTAAGATTGGGCTCGATATCGTTTTTATACAGTTTTGCCTGCTTTTCGTCGTTGATAAGGATCATAATAACGTCCGCGGCTTTTGCGGCATCCGCAGCCGTCATGACGGTAAGTCCCGCTTTTTCGGCTATAGGCCAGCTCTTGCTGCCGTTATAAAGTCCTACGATAACATTGACGCCGCTGTCCTTGAGGTTGAGCGCGTGAGCGTGACCCTGCGATCCGTAACCGATGACGGCTACGGTCTTTTTCTTGAGAAGTGCGAGATTGCAGTCTTCCTGATGAAACAGTCTGGGTTCCATTCTAAATATCTCCTTGAAGTTGTTTCGTTGTTTTACTGAATTATTATAGTCCCGCGCGCGGCGTTTGTCAACTAAATTACAACGATAACTATTTCTTCAGACCTTTAAGCTCGGCGGCGTACTTCCTGAGAAGCTCGCGACGTTCGTCGATCAGAGCCGTAAACACACGGAAGTATTCCACGTCGGCGGGATCGGGTTCCGTCTTGCTCACGATCGCGTTGAGAAGCACCGACTGCGAGCGCTCGCGCTTCTTTTCGAGAGCCTCTATTTCCTTTTCGGTTTCGGAGATAATTTTTTTAAGTTCGCTTTTTCTGGACATATTGCGTTACGCCTCCGTATCGGTATTTGCGGCAACGTCATCGTCCGCGCTCGACGCGCTTCCCTTTTCGGTCACTTCGCGGATCTCGAACGTGCGGGACGAATTTGTAACAACGCGTTTGACAAGCCCCTTTTCCATAAGACCCATAGTGCCCTCGTAAGCCATATAATAATCCTGCGGCTCGAAGTCGGGAGCTTTTCGGACGGCAAGTTCTTTCATTACCGCGTCGATAAGTTCTTTCGCATACTTGGCGCGACGGTTGCCCTTGATCCTGTAAAGCGAAGGAGTGTCCGCAGTCGCAGCCGAGGCGGAAACGTCCTCTACCGCGTACTTCGTTCCGGCAAAACCCGAAGGTTCTACGGCAAGAAGCAGGCAAAGCGTTTTGCCGCGCACGATAAGACGCGCGACCGCGCTCCTTCCTATACGGAAAGTTTCGCGCTTCCAACTTATACGCGACTTGACTCTTTCGTACGAAAGCAGTTCGTTCTTGATCTGACCGTACCATTCCTTCGATTCGTCTTTGAGCTGTATGAGTTTCGCGGTATGACTGCGGTCGTAACGTACGCTGTCCTTACCCTCTGTGACATACTCCGGGTCGTCCTCCGTTTCCTTGATTTCTTCTTCGGAAGCGGGAGCGGGCGCAGATTCGACAATCGGAGTTTCCTCCTCGACTGTCTCCGTAGCCGCCTGCTCTTCCTCCGGGTCGTCCTCCTCTTCGGGTTCGGGCAGACTGTCCGCGGCTGGCGGCGCCATGACAACTTTTATAACGGGCGCACGCTTCCGAAGAGCGACGATAAAGACTATGCCGAGAACGGCAAGCAATACTATCATCACGATAAGCACGATAAGCAAAATAAACTGCAACGTCTTATTCGACAAATCCGCTACTGCCAATAAATTTAACATTCTTTGTTCCTCCTGATGGCGAATACGATATCGATTACGGCTAATACGCAAACGATCGACGCAAGGATGAGATTGATTGTAAGAAATGTCGTATCGAATGCGGGAGTTATTGTGAACTCGTACTCGGCGTACAGCGTTTCGTAGCCCTCGAGTTCGACGGTCGCGCACAAAATATAAGTACCTTCTTCCGTCGGCTTTCCGTCCAGAAGCATACCGTCCGAAGTGCGGTAAGTGTATATTATTTCTCCGTACAGAGCCGACCCGGTGGGATCGTTCGGCTCGTACTCCGTAGACCATCCCTCGATGACGGGGATATCGATCCATTTATTCGTAAAAGATGCGACGGTAAATCGGAGATCGCTCGATACGGACATATAATTGGAGTTTTCCGCCGCCGTATATACTGTCATCACATAATCGCCGACGGGCAGACTACCGAGCTTTCCGAGCATTGCTTCGTATGTCAACGACGTATAGCCGTCGATACTCTGTCCCGCGGTATTCTTTACCGTATACAGCAGGCTTCCGTACGTCGTACGTCCTCTTACGAACAGATCGTCGGCAAACGAACCGAATATCCAGCCCGACACCGCGGGAGCGTTTTCCCACAAGTTGTGCGAAGCGGATACCTTAAATCTGAACGGTCTGTCGTTCCATGACAATCCCGTATAATCTGCGCTCTCGGCTACGCTCGCACGCAGTTCGTAATCGCCCGCATTCAGTTTTCCGAGTACCCGTATGACCCAGTCGGGCAATTCGCCGCCTGCGATCAAAGCGAAATCGGTCACGGTCGCACCCGCGTCGTTTACGAACTCGATCGCATTCCCGTAATAATACATACCGTTGTTTTCGGTATACGGATAAATACGGAACGTCACGTCGCCGTAATAAGGCATTGCGACGATGCGGTTGATATTCACGTTAAACGATCCCCAGCTCCATTCGGTGATGCGCGGCAAAGCCGACCAGCCGTTTACGGCGGGATTGATCACGAATGTGAGAATCAACCGCGAAGGATCGTCGGGATCGAGCCTCACGCTTCCGTCCGAAGGGATGTCGGCGACATTCCAGCGGTAAAGAATGTTGTTATACGAATGAAGTACGATACGGTGTTCGATGATTTCCTGTTTGCCGTCGACGTTTCTTCTCGCGTGGACGTAAGCGTCCTCGCCCGTTTCCGTCCACTCGATCGCATAGTTTGCGCTGCTTTCTATATAAGGAGTGCGGCGCATACCCGTATAACCGAGTTCGGTATCGTAATCCGGAATATCGAGCAGGCGGTATATAACGACGTTGAAACTGCTGTCTCGGCGTTCGTCGGTGGTTACGTTGACCATAGGCGAATACGAGGAAGCCGCAAACTGATAGTATACCGTATAAATATTTACGTCTTTCAGTAAAGTGTTGCCTGCGGCGTCGAAATAGCTCTCGGTAACGTAATTGTTGTTCTGCATGCGGTAAAGATTGTAAGTCAACCGCGCCGTATCGTACAGTCCGTCGTAAGCGGCGTCCGCCCAGACTCCCGTTCTCGCGACATGCCACGAAGTTCCGTCCGCGCGGTTTTCCAGCAATGCTTCGAGCGAAGCGAACATATCGGCACGTACGGACGAGCCGCTTTTCGTAAGCGCTTCGCCGCCCTTCCAAAGATGAACCGCGCCGTCGTAAAGATACTCGAACGTATTTCCGCGCAATGCCGAAGTAACTATATTGCGCTCTTCATCCGTAAACGCACGCGGCGAAACCGTGAAGCGGTATACTCGTTCGATAGCCGGATATGTGGCGTCGCCCACCGTGAGCGACGGAACGTTTATCGTAAGGCTGTACTCACCCGCGGGCATGGAAGAATTGAAATAATCTTCGAAGTTGCTCTTTACTTCCGTTTCGTCGTTCCATACGTTCAGATCGTCGGCGTCTCCGACTACGATACCGTTTCTGAGCAACGTGAATGTGATCGACGTTCTGGATCCGTACCGCAAAGCGGGCGGATTGCTGAATACGACGGAACTGTCGCCGTATACCCAGCCGTTATGATCCGCAAGCACGAACTCGGGAGTATCGTCGTCGGGAACGGCGGCGCCGTCTTCCACTACCCAGTTACCCACGGTAACTATATACCAGGTCTTTATTACCGTCGCGGTGCCGTCGACGTTTACGGACACAGCCACGCAATATCCGTCGTCGGCATTGCCCGTCGTCACGAACGTATAGTTCGGATCGGGCGTGAGAGTAGCGGCAGTTCGGTAAGTGCCTACATTCGATCCCGAAACGGACGCACCGTATTCGATGCCGAAACGCGAGTCCGTACGGAGCGCGACGGATATCTCCCTGTCGTCGCGATAGCGCACATACGACTCCACGACGCGGCGGGGCGCTACTCCCGATATTTCCTGCAACGATACGTGAAGATCGTCGGATATATAAAGATTACCCGTCTGCATAGACACAGAATCACCGTCCGCATCCGTCGCTTCCCAAAGAAGATTTTCGGGATCGCGTAAATTTACCGACGCCTTATTTACAGTAACCTTCACCGTCGTATTTTCCGTACTCGACCATACGCCCCACGCCGAACTGAGCGAAACGTTTATCGTATAAACTCCCGCATCGTTAATGCCCTGCTTCGTAGCCGAATTACCTTCGTGATCTACGAACGTCATGGCGACATTGTACGGAGCGCCTTCCGACGCTTCGGCAAGACCGGTTATTTCTTTGATCGTATGCGTCTTTCCGTCGTAGTCGCGCTTAATATCGTTCAGAATCGGCACGTCGACTTTATTCGCATATAAATCGATTTTCGCCATGCCGTTGTTCGCGATAAGCAAATTGTTTACGCCGACGAAATTTCTTGCCGTCGCAAACTTATTGCTTTCGTCCGACGTATACCATACCGTGGACGAATAAAGATCGCCTACCCCGTCGAAATCGTTTATATTCGGCAAAGCGCCCGAAGCCGAAGCGTTTGCGGTAAATACGTTGAAGTCGTCGAACGACGAATTATAACCGAACCCGTGCACCTTCTTATACGAACGCGAAGCGATCTCTTTGCCATCTTCCATGACGTGATATTCCACATCGGTATAATACGTGTAAGTGCAGTCGGAAGTATTGGTTTTCGGACGGTTGCTCGCGCCTGCGTCGTAATCCGCTTTGTTCTTGTATATAAACCGCGCGGGAAAACCGCTCGCCACATTGAAAGCGGCGTCTCCGTAAGAGATCGTATGGCTCGACGGCATAATGACCGTCAACGTATTCGGACCCGTTTCCATTCCGCTTCCCACGCAATGAAACGTTTTCGAGCCTATCGTTTTTACGTTTTTACCCAAAACGACGCTCGACACGTGCGAATAATGGAACGCGCTGTCGCCTATATTCACGACCGCATCGGGAATCTCGATATATGGCATCCAAAGTCCGGAGAATGCGCTCGCGCCTATGTCGTACTCGGTCACGGTAGCCGAACTGTTTGTTACCGGAGCGCCGAATTCATCGAGGAAATCGTATTCTATTCCCGAGAACGCGGTGTCGGTATAATAGGCGCTGGAATACTTGACTTTCCAACGTTCGGTACTGCCCGAAATACCGTCGGGCAATTTCAGAACCATAGCTCTCGTTTTATAACGATGCTCGTATATATCCGAGTATCCCGTAAGATACCATCTTCCGATGCGATAATTCGAGCTCTGATTGAGCGTATCTCCGTTTCTCAAAGTATTCTGACAGAATACCAGACCGTCACGGTTACGTACCAGATGCGACGAGGTTTCATCCGTGCCTTTGCCGTAAACATGCATGGCGGACGGAAAAACGGATCTGACATCGTCCAACGTCCAACTATCCGAATTGTTCTTGACCTCGGCGATCTTCGAACAGAGATAAAAAGCATTGTTACCGATATTCGCTTTTTTAAGCGCCGACGGAATGGTAAAACGGATCAGTCCTGCGCCGCTGAAAGCTTCCGATCCGATATAGCTTACTTTATCTCCTATGACCAGATCGGAAAGAATCACCGCGTCACGCTGTCCGCCGCTCTGATGGAACGCGGAAGCGCCTATACTCGTGAGATTGGACGGAAAAACGGCGCGATACATCTGATTGTTCTCGCTGAAAGCATAGTTGCCTATCGTGGAAGCGTCCGCCGCATCTGTCGAAGTATCGCTGCCCGTATACGAATCCACGGAGCGCAACCCGTAACAGCACGCAAAAGCGTAATCGCCTATCGTAACGCCTTTATCGGTACGAAACTCGATATGCTGCAGACCGTCGCCGCTGTCTATATCCGTAGCCGTATGATAAAACGAATATGCGCCGATCGTCTGATGCTTCCCGTTGGCGGGGAATATAATACTGTTCAGGCTCGAAGGAAACAACGATCCCGCATTTACCGTACTTGCCGCAATGGTAGTGAACGCGCTGTTCGCTTCGTCGGCAAACGATATCTTGCGGATATTGCGGCGAACATTGATCGCGCTTACGGGATTGCCCGCGGAAATACTCTTTACATTTTTGGGAACTATGAGATGTACATCGCCGTCCGGCCAGTTACGTCCGTCTGCGCTCAAATTGACACCCGTCCAGTTGCCCGCATCGTCTATAATCAGAAATTTAGTCGAGTCGTAATATCCGCCCGGCTCGACGACGGTATAATTTTCTGCCGCCGATATTTCGGTTTCCGCAACACGCGGTAATATAATTCCGGTAAAAACGGCGGTACTTACAACAGCCGCAAGCAAAGTCGCAAGCAATAATAAACCTATTTTGCGTTTTATCATACCGACACCCTCCTTTTTAATATACGTCATGCAATAATATTGTGTAAATAACAAATTCGACTTTCATATTTTGCGCTTTCACCCAAATATAAATTTATATAATATTTTTTTAATTATAGCACCCCCCCCCATGAAAAAATCAAGTAAATTCGTCTTTACTTTACAAGTTTCTCCATTATTTTCCAAAATTATTCGTAAAACAATAAATGCACCAAATGCCCGAAATATAGGACAATTCACTCAAAATAGAGAAAAAGGCAATTCAATAAACACGCAAAATAAAGACCTTTCACAAAAAAAGATAGCAATTATTCCATATCATACGCAAGTAAAAGAGATGTAACAGATATGTAATATACAAGCACCTTTTAACGCAACACACAATAAATGCACTTAAATAGAGCAGAAAAGCAATCCACTGGATATTAGGAATTAAGACCATTAGTCCGAATACACACTATTAGGTATATATTTTCCATATCATTCGCAAAGAAAAGAAATGCACCGAATGTGTAAAACACCGGTACATTCAATGCTATATACTATACCAGTCGTACAAATACAATAGCGATCGCGGGATAATATAGCAAGAAAAAAGGACAGAT
>CAJUKR010000051.1 GCA_910587025.1 uncultured Christensenellaceae bacterium | reverse complement strand
ATAGCGGACAAACTCGCGAAACTGCTCCGTCCCATCGTGCGTAAACTTTTCCCGGGCGAAAGCGATGAAACGGAAAAATTCATTTCCATGAACATCAGCGCCAACCTGCTCGGACTCGGCAACGCCGCGACGCCTATGGGCATAGGCGCGGTGGAAAGCATGAAACCGAACGAAAAAAATCCGACGAAGGCTTCGACGAATATGATCATGCTGACCGTCATTTCGGCCACAAGCCTGCAAATATTCCCGTCCACGGTCATCGGCATGCGCGCCGCCGCAGGATCCGCAAACCCCGCGGACTTCCTCTTTCCGTGTATCGTCGCCACCGTTTTAAGCACGGTATTCGGCGTAATCGGAGTCAAAGTATGGGCGGCAGTGTCAAGTAAGTTTTCAGAAAAATTCGCTTTCGGAAAAAAGAAAAAGCTTGTAATCAGGGAGAGTGTAAAATGACGCTGTACATAGTTCCGCTTATTTTCATAACCGTACTTCTGATTTCCTTGCTTAAAAAAAAGAACGCCTATTCGGCGTTCGTCAAAGGCGCGTCGGGCGCAATCGAACTCATGACAAGCGTTCTGCCGTATCTGCTCGTCGTAATGGTGGCGTGCGAAGTGTTCCGCGTCAGCGGAGCGAGCGGAGCGGTAAGCGGCTTTCTCGCGCCCGCGCTCGAATTCGTCGGCATCCCGCGCGAATGTACAGAACTCCTTCTGCTCCGCCCGCTGTCCGGAGCGGGCAGTCTGTCGGTGCTCGAACACATATACGAAGTCTACGGTACCGACGGCATCATCGGACGGTGCGCGTCCGTCATCTACGGCTCGAGCGAAACGGTGTTCTACGTTTCGGCGATATATTTCTCCAAATCCAACGTCAAAAACCTGCGTTACGCCATTCCGCTCGCGCTCATCGCATCTTTCCTCGGCAACGTGATAGGTTGCAATATCTGTCGCCTGATGTAAAATTTACGATTTGTTTCGAAAGTTTGCGAATCCGCGTCATCCGAAACTCCGATCATAAGCATTCTTTATATAAATTAAACGATCGTCCTTTACCGTAAATCTTAAAGACCGTCGGACTTTTTACGGGAAAGAACGACTAACGTCTCGACATTCGGCGTTTGCGGGAACATATCGAAAGGGATTATTTCGGTCGAGGTATAATTGTCCATAAGCGCAAGATCTCGGGCAAGAGTGGACGGATTGCAAGATATGTAAATAATTCTCTCGGCTCCGCTATCGTTCACCGCATCTGTTACTTCGCGCGAGCAACCGCTTCTCGGCGGATCAAGTACGATACAAACGTCCGAGCCCGAAAATTCTCTCAAAACACCGCCCATCTTCTCGGCGCAGTCGCCGAGTACGAATGAAAGATTTTCGAGATGCTCTCTTTTTGCAAGATTATTTGCGACTTCGACCGCCGCCGCGGAAATTTCTATACCGACGACGCGTTTTGCCTTGCGGGCGAAAAATGCGCTCATCACTCCAGCGCCCGAATACGCATCGATAACGTTAATATTTTCCGATACCCTGTCGAGCGCCGCTTTATACAGTTTTTCGCGCACTTTATCGTTCACCTGAAAGAAAGCCTGCGGATGAGTTTCCACTTCGATGCCGTCGAGTCGAGTAAGCGCGGTACCGTACACAAGTCGGCTTTTTCCGCCCAAAATAACGTTGCTTTTCGATGTATTGTAATTTATATGTAACGAAAAATTTTCGGGTCGTTCGCGTTGCAATTCTTTTTCGAGAGCGCGTTCGAACGCCTTTTTCTCACCGTTGAGAACGTACGTAAGCGAAATTTCATTCCCGAGCGAACGTACGACTATATGGCGAAGATCGCCCTTACCGCGTTCTTCGTCATAGCCCGCAAGCCCCGAAGAACAAGCGAAATCAAACGCTTTTTTAGCAGTCTCGAAAGTCGGCGCGCGCTGCAACAGACAGTCTTGTATATCCACTATACGGTGCGATTTTTTCGCGAACAACCCGCAGACCGTTCCGCGTTTTTTATCATAAAGTACGGGCAAAGAAAGTTTGTTTCTGTAACCGAGTACATTAGGCGACGGGACTACGGGCGACACTTCGCAATCGATGCCCGCATATTTTTTCAGAGAATTTTTGACTATGCTTTGCTTTAAGCAAAGCTGCGCGTCATAACTCAGATGTTGCAACGAACAACCTCCGCACTGTCTGAAATACGGACAAGGCGGTTCGACGCGAAAAGGCGACGGCGAAATTATCTTTATAAGCACGGCATGCGCAAGCGACGTTTTCACAAGCACAACGCGCGCCGAAACTTTTTCGCCGACAAGAGCGCCTGGTATGAATACCGTAAGCCCGCCTATATGCGTTATGCCCTCGCCGAACGCGCCTATATCGTCTATCGTACATTCTATAACGTCGTTCTTTTCGATTTCCAATGCCGTTCTCCTTTTTCGTAATTTTACCACCGTGCGAGAAAAAAGTCAAGAAACGCAAACGCATTGACGTTGTCATCGCCACGTCACTCGAGCCTGCGCGCGCAAAAGACAGCAAAATATAAAATAAAGCCCGCGCTTACGGGGACGAAAAAGAACGCTCCGAAATTTCGGAACGTTCTTTTTCGTTCGCACGCGTTTTACCGCTTGCTCTTATTGAAATTTTTTATCGACAACAAACTCAGAACGGCGCACGCAATTATGAATACGAACGTTATAACATAAGCAAATCCGAAGCTGTTGCCGTCTATACCCATAAAGACGTTCACGATATAACCGATCTGATTGAATATCCAGGTAATAAACGCAAGGAAATACATCGCAAACGCTCCGATTTTGACGTAACTGCACTGGAACACAATACCCACCCCGTTCGCGATCACGGCGAAAACGAGGGGAACGACGACAGCCGCCGAAATGAATGTTTCCGTCATCTGCGACTTATCCTCGGCTGATACAAGGTAACATATAAACGCAATTATACCGAGGAGCAACGCGCAAGCATTGAGTATATAACTTACTATACCGTTTTTAGCGGCTTTATCAATAAATTCTCGCATAAATATTACCTCCGATTATTCGCCCTTCTCATACTTGTCGGGGTTCTTCTTCTCGTCCAGAGCGCGAATTATCACCCACGCCGCTCCGGCGGCAACGAGCAAGCCCGCAATAACCACGGCGATTATGAGCGCTATGCGCCAAGGCGACATATCATAATAAGCGTACGAACCGGGAGCGACTCCGTTATATGCAGAGCTGTTCACTACCGTGTAAGCTATATTCTTGATCGCACGACGTACCGACCACTGAGCCGTAGCCGTATCGAGGTCGTTGAGCGCAGTCGCGCGCATACCCATCCAAAGGTCGTTACCGACCTGATAACCGCAGTCCTTGCTCTTGTTCGATCCGCTCGTAAAGTCGGTTATTACGAAGCCCTCGAATCCCCATTCGTTTCTGAGCACGGTCGTAAGAAGGTCGTAACTTGCACCGGTAAACTTCGGTCCGATAAAGGTCATGGACGTCATATACGCGCCCGCCGCCTTAATGGTAACCGTCTTTTGTCCGCGCGTCGTTTCGTCGTAAACCTGTTCGGTGCACTCCGCCGTCTTTGTGGCTATTTCGAATCCTCTCAAATACATTTCACGCATGGACTGCTCGGTCGCATATACCTGAACGTTACCGCGCGCATGATCCATTTCGTTGAGCGCGAAATGCTTGATATGAGCGAACAAACCGTTCTGGCGAGTACCCGAGACCATCGCCGCGCCTATCTTACCGGATACGACGGGATCTTCGCTGTAGTACTCGAAATTTCTGCCGCCGAACGGGCTTCTGTGGAGATTGACGGCGGGAGCGTACCAGCCCTGTATTCCGTTCGTCAGTCCTTCCTGTCCGATAGCAAGTCCCATTTCGTAAATAAGATCGGTATTGAACGTAGCCGCGGTTATGGGAGCGCTTGCCCATGCGCAAGCCACGACGTGACCCTGCGTACCAGACCAGGTTGCCGTAAGTCCCAAAGGTCCGTCATTGTCGCCGGTGCGGATGAGACCTATGTCCTCTAGCGGCTGAGTCGAATACAGTCCGTACGTTATCGCCGCGCTTATCTCGTCTCTCTTATCGAAATCTATCTGGTCGAGCAGATCTTCCCACAGCGGATCATCGTAAGCAAGTCCGCGCATGGAGCTGAGCGTCAGACCGTTATCGACTTTCGACTTCGGCTTCTCGGCTTTATAAAGCGTTGCATCGGGATTCTTCACGCCAGAAACGGGGTCGTTGTCCTTATCGTACGCCGCATTCGCTTTTACGATATAATCGGGCGCTACCTTGTCGATCGCGGCAGTCGTAGGCATCGTAGCCTCGAAATCGCTTCTCGACATGACGGTCATATAACCGTCGTCGATATAACGCTTTACGTCGTCAAACGTATTTTCGACGACGATGCCGTCGCTCGGACGCTTCCCGATCGCTTTAGCGGCGTTCTTCGCGCCCGCGTCAACATAGGCAAGCGTTTCTTCGATAACGAATTTATCGCTTCCCCAATCTTCATGCGAGTTTTTGCCGAGATGCAATACATATTCGCCTTTCTCGAGCACATAACCGCCGTTTTCCGTATAATAACAATCGCCGTCGAACGACGCGAAATCTTCTCTCGCTACGACAAACTCGAATTCCGTGCTCGAATTTGCGGCTACGGTATACTTATCGAAGTCGACGAGGACTTTCGCCGATTTCTCGATCTTGCTTCCCTCTGCGTAATACGGAGCTTCTATATAAAGCTGTACCGTTTCTTTCACTTCGCGGGAGGAATCGTTTTTAATCACGCCGTTCACATGAAGATTGCTTCCTCTGAGACGCACTTCGGTAAGTTCCTGCGTCACTTTGTCGTTGTCGTAATGAAGTCCGTAACCGAAAGGATATACTACCTCGTCGTCATAATCGAAACCGGCATAATTGCCTTTCGCCGCTTCCGCAGCCGCGGTTTCATAATAACGATAACCCATATAGATGCCTTCTTCGTACTCGTAGTAATTCTTCGATACCATGTCGCCGTTCGCGTAAGTGCCGTTCATTACGTTGATATGCGCGGGATCTTCGGTTATATCGTTAAGCCATACGTTCACCGTTCTGCCCGACGGATTCACATCGCCGACCATGATCTCCGACATAGCCTCGAGACCTTTCGCGGCGGGATTGCCTATCCAAAGAATAGCGTTTATGCCGGCGTCTTCTTCGAGTTCGCCTATCTCCATGATGTTGGAGAAGTTGCATATCGCGACCACTTTATCGCAATTCGCTTTGGCGAAAGCGATCATATCCTTTTCGTACGTCGTAAGCTGAAGCTCGTGTTGCGCTCCGCTGTCAACATACGGGAACGCCCAAAGATCGTCGCCTTCCTGTCCGCGTCTGCCGATAAATACGACGCCCACCGTGCCGTCGCACGAACTTTCCGTGCCGGCATAGATACCCGGCTCGTACTCGTAAACCGTCATGTCGGTAGAAGGCGGCATACCCATCGTACCGCCGTCATTACCACCCCAGGTCGCAACCGACGGGGCTTTCGACGTATCGCCCACGAACTCCGTAGCCGTCGCTCCCTTCATCTTCGAGACCACGGTATCGTTCACCGAAAAATTCATGGCGAGCGCTTCTTCCGCGGTAACTACATAATCGAAATTCATGTTCGTCGAAGCCGAACCCGCACCGCCCCATACGGGAACGAGGTAGCGATAACCGAACGGCGTAACTTTCGAGTTCTTATTAAGCGGCAATACGCCGTCGTTCTTGAGAAGAGTTATGCCCTCTTCGGTTACTTTAAGCGCGGTTTTCGCAGCTTCGTTTCTCGACTTTTCTTCGATCTCCGTGGGAGGATCGGAGTTCTGCAAAGTGCCCGCTTCCGGATTCGGGAACTTCGCGTCGTAATACTGCGTCGATTCCGCAGGAACATCGTCGAGTTCCACGACATGACGCGCGCCTCTGCCGAGAATCATGTCGAGCGTCGCCGAATAGCTGTTCGCCACGATAGGCAATACTATCGCGAGTATCAGAAGAACAGCGATAATCGGCAACAAAATGATGCGAAACTTTTCATTGCTCATTTTTTTGTTCATTATCTCACTCCTTGAATATATTTAGTTTTGCCCGATTTTCATCGGACATTCCGAATATAACAAAATATATTTAAGAGTTCAATACTTACGACATAAACTTATAATTTACGACATAAACTTAGCGGATGCGGTCGAAACGTCAACTTTCGCTGTCCGTGCCGCATGGAAATATGATATTGAGATTGAATAAATTTCCGTCCGCCCTGACAGACATATTGCCATCGTATTTGCTTGCTATATACCTTATACTTTTAAGCCCGTAACCGTGATTCACTTCGTCGCCTTTGCTCGTCTTGGGAAGTCCGTCCACACCGTATCTCAGTTCGCCCTCGAAATAATTGTATACGTTTACCGTCACGAATTCCTTTACCCTGCCGATGTTGACGCCTATGCAACGCTTGTCCTTGTCGAGGGAAACGACCGCGGCTATGGCGTTGTCTATTGCGTTTCCGAAAAGACTGTAAATTTCGGCTTCTTTCATAAACGAAAGAAGCCTGCCGTCCGTGTTGCACGAAAACGCAATGCCTTCCTTGTTGCACACGCCGCTCTTTTCTGTGAGTATGACGTCGAGCGGTTTGTTTCCCGTTTCGATATTTGCGTCGTACGCGGCAATCGCATCCGAAATCTCGGCGATAGCCGTTTCGTCCATGGCATTCGTCGCGCCTATCCGACGGATCTGTTGTTTCATATCATGACACTTGATATTGAGCGTTTCGATCGTACTCTGGCTTATCTTGTACTGCTCCTCAGCCTTTTTGAGTATTCCCTTTACGACGGACAATTCCGTATTAGTCTTTATTTTGCTTACGGTACCGTAAAGTACGAAAACTATAAAGACGCAACATACCGCGTTGTATAGATTGACCGCTATAATAAGCTCGCCGTTCATCGTACCGTACACGACGAACGCGTTTACGAATACGGAAAAAACTATCGCAATCACGCTTATGACCAAAAGCAACGGATTTTTGAGGAATATAAGTTCGTTCTTTCCGATACGACGACCGAAAAACAGATAGAACAGATAATACGAAAGATAGTACAACATAAACGTTATGATATATCCGAACACCTGATTTATCGGCAAAACGCCGCTTACGGTCACTTCTTCGGTGTACACGCCGTAAACGTTCGCGTTAAGACCGGTCAGGAGCAACATACAATTGCTTATACAATAAGCGAAATGCTGTACGGTATAAGCGGCGGAAAGACACATCAGAAGCTCCGGCACCGTAACATCGAACACAAAAAGATCCAAAACGAACGTAAGCGAAAACATCGCTATGAACACAAGGCTGAGCCCGATAGCGGAATTCGGATAAAACGGCACGAACAGCGCAAATAAAAGACACAGCGCAAGCGACGCCGAATATCTCAGCCAGAACAGCTTGCGCTTTTTCAGTCTGCACGTAAACAGGAACTCGGCTATCAGAAGCTGAGTCATAAATACCGGACGATAGAATAAAAAATAGCTTATCATTGCCTTGCCCCGCAAAGATAATCCGTAAGCGCTTTTTTGAATTCGACCCGACGCGGATAACTTATGAGAAGACTCTCGCCGCCGATTACGGCGCAATTATTCTTTATCGCGTCGACAAAGCGCAGATTCACCAAAAAACAGGTATTGCACCTGACAAACAATTCGTCGTCTATGAGAGTTTCCGCGTCCTTGAGCGTTCCGTAAGAAACGACTTCTTTATCCACAAGATGATACGTGAGTTTATGCGCGCGTATCTCGACATACTTGACGTTATTTACTGCGATACGAGAAAGTCCGCCGCCCGAAGTTTTGACCAATACTTCCTTTTCCGAATTCGTCTTGACGTGATTGAGAGCGCGCATGAGTTTTACGGTGAAATTCGCATACGTAAACGGCTTGACTATAAAGTCGAACGCCTGCACATCATAACCCTTTATGGCATATTTCGCAAGATTCGTGACGAATATGAGACATGTTCTGTCGTCTACCTTTCTCATATTTGCAGCCGCCGATATGCCGTCGAGCCCAGGCATATCTATATCCATGAATACTATATCGTATTTCGGCGTATATTCGGTCAAAAAAATAACGGCAGACGAAAATACTTCTATCGAAAATTGCGAAGAAAACTTTGTCAGATAACCGACAAGTATTTCGCGCTCACGATCGTTATCCTCGACTACCGCTATGTTTATCATTTCCGCCACACCTTAATTTCAATCGGCCGAAAATCGACTTTCGGCAACGTTTTTCATTTTGATTATACCACCGAAAAACGCATTTGTCAATACCGAAATTTACCGTGCACCCTTTTTCCCGTAAATATTCTTTACGTCATGCCGCCCTTTATTTGTTTTCCGCGCGATCTTCCGTCGCGGCTTTTACGGCATCGACGTTCGTAACGCTTTCCTCTCCGCCCGAAAGTTCGGCATTACCCGACTCGGTTTCGACCGAAAGCGTCTTCGGTTCGACATGCCCGCCGAATAACTTTTTGAGAAGAATGGGCGTCATGATCGACGAGAACAGAATAAGCAGTACGGTCATGATCATGAGGTCGGAAGGAATTATTCCCGCCTCGATGCCTTTGTTCGTAACGATCAGAGCCACCTCTCCGCGCGCCATCATTCCGACGCCCGTTATGCCCGCCTCGCGCCACGTGCCTTTATTCAGCCTGATAACCGCGCCGCAACCGATGATCTTTCCGAGCAGTCCGACGACCACAAACGCCGCGGCGAAAAGTATCAGCCAGCCCGACAGTCCGCCGAAATTCATATTGATACCTATTGCGGCAAAGAAAACCGGTCCGAATATCATATAGTTATTGACTTCGATTTTGCGACCCGTGTACGCCGCCATGCGGTTGACCGTCGAAAGCACTACGCCCGCAAGGTATGCGCCTGTGATGTCGGCGACGCCGAAGATCTCCTCTGCGATGAAAGAATAGACGAAGCATGTCGCCAGTCCGAGTATGGGAAGTCTGTGCGTATTCGGCCATTTTTTGTCCATCCACTGAAACAGGAAGTGCAAACCGATGCCCGACGCGATAGCCACGGCGAAGAACGCGATTATCATGATGATCGTGCCCCACCACTGCGATTTGAACCACTCGAAGCCCGTTGCGTCCGCCGCTCCGGTCGTGCCGAGACTGGTGACTACGGAGAGCACCACCATGCCTATTACGTCGTCTATGATCGCCGCCGAAACAAGTGTCGTGCCGATACGCGTATTGATCTTGCCCAGCTCTTTAAGCACCGATACCGTGATCGCGACGCTCGTCGCGGTAAGTATCGTCCCGACGAACACGCCCTGAATGACTTCCGTAAAACCGCCGATAACTCCGCTCGAAAGGAAAGGTATCGAAATTACGGCGCCGAGTATCATAGGTATGGCGACACCGGCTACGGCGACAACGGTCGCAAGCGCGCCCGTCTTTTTCAGGTCGTCTATATTCGTTTCCAGTCCCGCCGAAAACATCATGAGTATAACGCCGATCTTGGAAAATACGTCAAGCACGGTAAAATTATCGTGTCCGTCGAGCGAGAACTCGTCGAGTGCGATAAAACTCGCAACGTCGCTGCCGTGAAAACCGATCAACGAGAACCCGAGTAAACCGAAAAGCGCCGGCCCTATGAGTATGCCCGCCACTATATAGCCGAGCACCTGCGGCAAGCCGAAATAACGTGCGAGCATTCCGCACAGTTTTGTAGAGATCATTACGATGGCAAGCGCCATCACGAAACCGAGAACTCCGTCAAACATATCATCTGTCCTTTGGCAAACCGCGAAACATCGGTCTGCGACTTAAAAAATGTATTGCAAAAAGTTCTTCCCCGCTTATCGTTATTCTGTCAAAGAGAACGGATCTGCCGTTCCATATCGCGCGCCACGTCGCGTTCTTTGATCGTTTGTTTTTTATCGTACGTCTTCTTTCCTTTGGCAAGCGCGATTTCGAGCTTCACGAGCCTGCCTTTGAAATACATGCGAAGCGGAATGACCGACCAGCCCTTTTCCCGCGACTTGCCTATAAGGCGACGTATTTCCGATTTGTGCATCAGGAGCTTTCGACTGCGAAGCTCGTCGGGAGTAAACGCAGACGATTTGTCGTATGCCGAAATGCGGCAGTTCTTCAGAAACAGCTCGCTTCCTTCCACAAAGCAAAACGAATCGCGGAGATTTACATGACCCGCGCGCACCGATTTGACTTCGCTGCCGACAAGCTCTATCCCCGTTTCGAATTTTTCGATTATCTCATAATCGAAATATGCTTTTTTATTTTCGATCGCGCCCATGACCTTGAATATTATACTACTTTGATTTGCGAAACGCAAACACTTTACAGCCTGATTAACCGCGAATTTTGCGCATAAAAACGATCTCCCGAAAGCAATACGGCTTTCGGGAGATCGACATTTCGGTTGATTTTTATTTTTTCTCCTGCTCGTCGAAGAAGTTATAGAAGTTGTCTACGTCATAGCCGTCGGTCTTGCTGCGTC
>CAJUKR010000050.1 GCA_910587025.1 uncultured Christensenellaceae bacterium | reverse complement strand
CGACCACCGAGATCTACACTCTTTCCCTACACGACGCTCTTCCGATCTGGGGACGTCTATTACGAGATCCTTGCCTTTCTTGCCCGCCGAATATCTCGACCGACCCGATTCTCCGTTCTCGGCGCGGAAGTGCTGGGAGAACTTGAAATCGGCAAGCGTCGATTTGTTTTTGACGGCGCGAAAACCCACGCGACCGCCCGAGCCGCCGTTGCCGCCGTCCGGACCGCCGTTGCTCACGTATTTTTCGGTATAAAACGACGTGCATCCGTTGCCGCCGTCGCCGGACTTTATATAAATTTTTGCCTTATCGATAAACATATTATTCCCTCTTTATTCTTTCCCGTATACGCAATAATCATAAAGCGAACAACCGTCGCATTCGGGACGCTGACTGTGACAGCGGTATCTTCCATGGAAAATAAGCAGATGATGCGCCACGCTTCTGTCCTCTTCGTCGAACGCCGCGACGAGATCTCTTTCCACCCCTTCGGGAGTGGGCTTGTCCGAAAGACCGAGACGGTGCGCGGTGCGGAAAACATGAGTGTCGACCGCGATCGTGGACTCACCGAAAGCTACGGCAAGCACTACGTTAGCCGTTTTTCTGCCGACGCCGCGAAGGGTAAGCAGATCTTCCATGGTACTTGGAACTTCGCCGCCGAATTTTTCGAGAATATCCCGGCTCGCCGAAATTATACTGCGCGCCTTTGCGCGGAAGAAGCCGCACGAATGAATAAGCTCTTCCAGTTTTTGCTGTTCCATACAGGCAAAATCATACGGTGTGTTGTATTTTTCGAAAAGACTTTTCGTCACTATATTGACGCGTTTGTCCGTACATTGCGCGGACAAAATCACCGCGACGAGAAGCTCGAACGGCGTGCCGTAATCGAGTTCGCAGTGAGCGTCGGGATAGTCCGATCTGAGTTGCGCTATAATTTCGCCCGAACGTGACATACTTTTTCCTCTGTCGTAATTGATGAGTCAAGTATAACACAAGGCGCGCCCGATGTAAAGCATTTCAAAAAATTCGCGTGTATTTTCCTCCCGACGATTCATATGCTCCCACAAACGACGGAAACATATGCGCCGAGCCGTAAAAATACGAAAACGCCGCGCGGTCGCACCTTACGGACAGCGTACAACTGCCGTAAAGCCTGAGCGGCGTATCTATAACGGAAGCGGCGTATCCCGCCGAGCGTAAAAAGTTTGCGCAACGAAGCGTCTGGTTTCTCGTTTTGAAAATAATCAATATTTCCATTTTTATCTTCCTTTTGAGTTTCTTTCGTTCTCTTTCGCCGCCGCCCGTAATAGATTATCGTATAGCTCCGTTTAGGAGCACGGAGGACTTCGATGATCTATC
This sequence comes from uncultured Christensenellaceae bacterium, assembly GCA_910587025.1. Taxonomy (GTDB): domain Bacteria; phylum Bacillota; class Clostridia; order Christensenellales; family Pumilibacteraceae; genus Protoclostridium. Next base: position 9,420 of record CAJUKR010000050.1, on the reverse strand, counting down.
TTGACAATGCCGCCACTACTTATTTCAAACCGACGGGAGTAATAAACGCGGTCGGAACGGCGTTGAAGTATCTGTCGGCGAACCCTACGCGTTCGTCGCATTCCCTTGCCGTCAAAGCCGGAATGATGGTCGAGGATACGCGCGAGACCGCCGCCAAATATTTCGGCTGTCCGCCCGACCGTGTGATATTCACGATGAGTTGTACCGACGCGCTTAACACCGCCATATTCGGTACGGTCAGAAAGGGCGGACATATCATAACTACGGCTCTCGAGCACAACAGCGTTCTGCGTCCGCTCATACGACTGCGCGAACTCGGGCTGGTCGATTTTACAGTCGTTCAGCCGCTCGGAAGCGGGAACGTAACCGCGGAACAAATCGCCGCCGCCGTTCGTCCGAATACATATATGGTGATCGTAAACCATGTCGGCAACGTGACCGGCGCGCCCCAACCCATCGACGAGATCGGGTATTTCGCGGAAAAGTCGGGACTTCTGTTTCTCGTGGACGGCGCACAGAGCGCCGGCTACAGAAAGATCGACATGAACGCTTCGCACATCTCCATGCTGGCAGTCGCGCCGCACAAAGGGTTACACGCGCCCCAGGGCATCGGTCTGCTCCTGATCCGTCACGGCGACGTAAAGCCGTTCAGATACGGCGGTACGGGTACGGATTCCGCCAAGCCGCAACCGTCGGAACTTCCCGAAGCGCTCGAGAGCGGAACGCTTCCCACTCCGGCCATAGCCGGGCTGAACGCGGCGTTCAAGTACGTCAAGGAATACGGTGAAAGCAATGCGAAAAAATTGACGGGTATGTTCATATATACGCTCGGCGAGCTGTCGAAGATACACGGCGTTCAGCTTTATACGAGAAAAGAATACGGCGGTCCGGTCATCGCGTTCAACATCCGCGGCATGTCGAGCTCGGAAGCGGGAAACATTCTGTCGGACGAATACGACATCTGCGTAAGAGCGGGGCTGCACTGCGCGCCGCTCATACATAAGCACTACGGCACGATGAAAGACGGAATGATCAGGATCGCGCTCGGAGTCGACAACACCGTCGAAGAACTGAATTTCTTTTTGCAAGCCGTTTCCGAACTGTCAAAGTAAAGAAACGAACGACATATCTATCAGCCCGCTTCCGCTCCCTTCCTCGGTCATGGGACGGGCGTTTTCGGCGATAAGCTGACGTACCTTATCAGGAGTATAAGACGGTCTGGCGGCGAATACGAGCGCGCACGCGCCGGCCACGATCGGAGTCGCTATACTCGTACCCGAAACGGTAACGTAATCTTCCGCCGATCCGGTGCAGATTATGTCCTCCGCCGGCGCGACTACGTCCGGCTTTCTTATGCCGCCGTAAACCCCGCGCGAAGAGAACGGCGACAGTCGCATCTCGCCCTTCGCTTCCGTGCCGCCAACGGTAAGCGCAAACGGACTGATCCCAGGCGATTTGACCGTACCCTCTTCGGGTCCGTCGTTGCCGCTGCTCGCGACCACGAGCACGCCGCGGGAATGCAGGGCTTCCGCTCCGCGCGCAAGCGGATCCGTCTTGCCCTGCGGCTCGGCGCCGAACGACATGCACACCACGCGGATATTATACTTGTCGCAATTCGTCCATACCCATTGCATAGCCTGCAATATGTCCGACGTACTGCCCTCGCCGTTCGCCCCGAGCGCTTTCACGGGAATGATATTCACGCCGGGAGCGATTCCGGAATATCGCCCGTCCGACATTAGTCCGCTTCCCGCCAAAGCGCCGGCTACCGACGTACCGTGACCGTTGTCGTCGTACGCTTCCGTTTTTCCGCCCACGAGATCGACAAAAACAGGAATGCGGTTGGGCAGGAAAAAATCGAGGTGCGGAGAAAGTCCCGTATCGATCACGGCCACCGAAACGCCTTTCCCCGGGAAACGAACGTTCGGCTCACGCAATTTCACCGCCTTTCGCACACTGTCCATTTTAACCGCCACTCGGGTAACTTTGACCGCGTCGCGTACATGCACGGCAGACGCTATCGGTACGGAATCGCCCACCGCGGCGACCGAAGAGATAAACGGATAGATATGCGTCAGACGGGAATGCGTCGCAAGTTCGAAAGCGCCGCCCGACATATCGTCGAGATATACGATATACTCGTCCAAGCCGTCACGACCCTATCAGCTTAAGCAAATGATTGAGTTTCGCCGACTGTTCCGCGGACAGATACGGGCGCATCTTGTTCACGTTTTCCGTCAGCTCCGCCATGTCGAACGTACCGTCGGATTTCTGCGACGCCACCTCTTCCATGAGTTTGGCGAAAAGCGCGTCCTCGCTCATGCGGCTGTATTCGCCGACGATTTCCGAAGCGCGTTTCTCCGCGCACTTCTCCGATTTGAAATTCCTCAGACTTTTCTGCATACACTTCATTGTATGCCGGCATATACAATAAAGTGCACTGTAATTCAAGGAGGCTCTTATGGATATCAACGCTCTGCTCCCCCTTTTGCTCGGAGGCAAAGGCAACACGGACAAAGTCAATCTCTTTTCCATGATGACGGGCGGGAAAACTCCCGACGACATCATGGCACAGTCGGTCAGTCCCGAAATGAGCGGCATCGTAAACGCGATCAGGAACAACAAAAAAACCCGCAGCAATGCTACGGGTCTTGGTGTTATAATTCCGTTTGCGCCCGCCGAAATAATCGGCGCTCTCGTAAAACTGTTAAATGCGGTTTAAGCCGTCGCGGATCGCGCAGTCTTTCACTGCTTCCGCAACGGTATCGGCCACTCTTCGGTCGAGCGGCGAAGGGATAACGTAATCCTCGCGCAGTTCGTCGTCGCTCACAAGAGACGCTATGGCGTGCGCAGCCGCAAGTTTCATATTTTCGTTTATCGCTTTCGCGCGGCAGGACAGCGCGCCTTTGAACACTCCGGGGAATGCAAGCACGTTATTTACCTGATTGGCGAAATCGCTCCTACCCGTGCAGACCACTCTCGCACCCGCTTTTTTCGCAAGGTCGGGCATGATCTCGGGCGTAGGATTCGCCATCGCCATGACTACGGCGTCCGCGTTCATGGACTTTATCATTTCCTCGGTCACGCAACCGGGCGCGGAAACCCCGACGAAAACATCAGTACCGATCATGGCTTCCTTAAGTCCGCCGCGACGGTTTTCTTTATTCGTGATTTCCGCAAGTTCCGCTTTCGCGAAATCGAGTTTGTCTCTGCCCTTGTAAATTATCCCGCTGCGATCCACGGCAAACACGTCTTTGACGCCGTAACCTATAAGAAGTTTGATTATGGCGTTTCCCGCCGCTCCCGGACCGGACAGGCATACTTTCATATCCGAAATCTTTTTGCCTATAAGTTTCGCCGAATTGATGAGCGCGGCAAGCACGCATATCGCTGTGCCGTGCTGGTCGTCGTGAAATACTGGAATATCGAGTTCTTCTTTAAGACGCTTTTCGATCTCGAAACAACGCGGCGCTGCAATATCCTCGAGATTTATGCCGCCGAAAGAGGGCGCGATCGCTTTGACGGTCGCGATAATTTCTTCCGTGTTCTGAGTGGACAGAACGATCGGAAACGCGTTCACGTCGCCGAAACGCTTGAACAGCACGCTCTTTCCTTCCATGACGGGCAAACCCGCCAGTCCGCCTATATTGCCGAGCCCGAGCACGGCGCTTCCGTCGCTCACCACAGCCACCATATTACCGACTGCGGTGCTTTCGTAAGCGTACGACGGATCGTCGTGTATCTTCAAACACGGCGCGGCTACGCCGGGAGTATATGCCACTGAAAGATCGTGAGCCGACTCGAGCCGAGCTTTGGATACGACTTCGATCTTCCCCCGCCATTCCTCGTGTTTTACGATTGCTTCTTCTTTTATATCCATGATGTTATCCGATTATTTGGTCGCTTTTATTGCCTGATCCACATCTCCGAGTATATCGTCGATGTCTTCTATGCCCACAGAGAAACGGATAAGCGACGGATCGATACCGGCGTCGCGGAGCTGTTCGTCCGTAAGCTGACGGTGAGTATGGCTTGCGGGATGTAACATGCACGACTGAGAATCGGCGACGTGCGTATATATACGTACGAGCTTAAGCGAATCCATAAATTTCATCGTTCTTTCGCGTCCGCCCTTGAGTCCGAAGCATATTACGCCGCAAGTACCGTTCGGGCAATATTTTTCCGCGAGTTTATGATATTTGTCGCTCTCGAGCCCGGGATACGAAACCCATTCGACTTCGCTGTTCGAAGAAAGATATTCGGCCATTTTACGCGCATTGGCGCAATGCTTGGGCATTCTGAGATGCAGTGTTTCCAGTCCTATGGACAGATAAAACGCATTCTGCGGCGACTGGATCGCTCCGAAATCGCGCATGAGCTGTGCGGTGGCTTTGGTTATGTATGCCGCTTTTCCGAACTTCTCCGTGTATACAATGCCGTGGTAGGAATCGTCTGGCGTATTCAGTCCGGGGAATTTGTCACCGTAAGCGGCGAAATCGAAATTGCCGCTGTCCACGATGCAACCGCCCACCTGCATACCGTGACCGTCCATATACTTCGTAGTCGAATGAGTGACTATATCGCACCCCCATTCGATCGGACGGCAATTAACAGGCGTCGGGAACGTATTGTCGATGATGAGCGGAACGCCGTGCGCATGCGCTATCTTCGCCATTTTTTCGATATCGAGAACTTTCACTCCGGGATTGGAAACGGTCTCGCCGAACAGACACTTCGTATTCGGTCTGAACGCCTTGGAGATTTCTTCTTCGCTCGCATCCTGATCGACGAAAGTACATTCGATGCCCATTTTCTTCATCGTTACGGCGAACAGATTGAACGTACCGCCGTATATCGAAGCGGCGGATACAAAGTGATCGCCTGCGGAACAGATGTTGAATACGGCAAAGAAATTCGCCGCCTGTCCGCTCGACGTGAGCATACCCGCAATGCCGCCTTCGAGCGCTGTTATGCGCGCCGCGACGGTATCGTTCGTAGGGTTCTGCAAACGAGTATAGAAATAGCCTGCCTTTTCGAGATCGAACAACTGACCCATTTCTTCGCTTGTGGTGTATCTGAACGTCGTGCTCTGAATAATCGGGATCTGACGGGGTTCGCCGTTCCCCGGCTCATAACCGGCACGTACGCATTTCGTATCGTTTTTCATTTTTTACTCCTTTTCGATTGTATTGTCACAATCATACCAAACGCTCGACCCAACCGAATTCGTCCGGTTTTTTGCCCGTCTGAATGCCTGTGAGTTCGTCGTAAACATATTTTGTTATCTTACCCATATTTCCGTCGCCGACGACATAGTCGCGCCCTTTATATCCGAACTTGCCGACGGGCGAAACGACTGCCGCCGTACCGGTACCGAAAATTTCGGTCAAACTGCCGTCAAGCGAAGCGTTTATTACTTCGTCCACTGATACTTTGCGTTCTTCTACCTTATAACCGCGGCTCATGAGCAGTTCCACGGTACTGCGGCGCGTAATACCCGGAAGTATCGAACCGCCGAGCGCGGGGGTTACCACAACGCCGTTAATTACGAAAAAGATATTCATGGAACCGACTTCTTCCATATATTTGTTTTCCTGCGCGTCGAGCCAAAGCGTCTGATCGTAGCCGCGCTTTGCCGCTTCTTCGGATGCGAGGATGGATGCGGCGTAATTGACCGCCACTTTATGGTGTCCCGTTCCGCCCTTGCATGCGCGCTTGTAATGTTCCTCGACATAAAGGCTGACGGGATCGAAACCGTGCGCGTAATATGCGCCTACAGGAGAAAGAATTATCGCAAGGATATAATTTTTCGCCGCATGAACGCCGAGCGCGGGATCGGTTGCGATTATGAACGGACGGATATAAAGCGAAGTGCCTTCCGCTGTCGGGATCCAGTCCTTTTCGAGTTTTACGAGTTCGACGAGAGCATTGTGTACTACCTCGGTATCGAACGCGGGTATACATACGCGCCAGCACGACTCGAGCATTCTGTTCATATTGTCCATGGAACGGAAAATGCGCACCTCGCCTTTATCGTTTTTATACGCTTTCAGACCCTCGAACACAGCCTGTCCGTAATGAAAAACGGATGTGGACGGATCGAGCACGAACGGTTCGTACGGCTTTATGCACGCGTTGCGATAATCCCATTCGCCGTCATGATATGTCATCATGAACATATAATCGGTAAAGTTTCTGCCGAACTTAAGATCGGTATTCTTGTCTTTCAGCTCTTTACATTTAATAAATTTCATATCGGTATCCTCGATTAAAAAATTCCGTCTTGCCGCCGGTAAGATCCGTAAGCGCAACAATGTCGACCGTCGACGGAAGCGCAAACGAAAAATCGACTTTTTCGCCGTAAACCGTATCGGTTATCTTTCCGCCCGCGCGCGTCACCGCGCCGGATATTTTGCGGAACAAATTATAATCCACCGTCGCCGAATATATACGGCTCAGTACGTTCAGCCGCTTTTCCGAAGCGCGTACCGCGGCGTTCGCCGAGTCCGTATACGCTTTGACCAGTCCGCCGACGCCCAGTTTCGTGCCGCCGAAATATCTCACGACGGCGATAAGCGTTTGTCTGTATTCCCCACCGGATATTACGGACAGTATGGGCGAACCAGCCGTGCCCGAAGGCTCTCCGTCATCCGACGACTTCGTTACGTTTCCATCGACGTCGGCGACGTACGCATAACACACGTGAGTGGAATCGTAATATTTTTTTCTGAGCGACGCCAGTATCTCTGCCGCTTCCGATTCGCTTTCTATATGATAAACAAAAGCTATAAACCGACTTCTCTGAACCACGGTTTCGGCATGGGAATCCGTCAGCGTCGTAAACGTATTCATCCGAGCACGATACGGACGTGGAACTTTTTGCCCTTATGAAGAACGAATTCGCTCTTCGAGGTAAATTTTCCGACGGTGTCTGCGATGGACGTAACTTTATCGTCGCCTATCCTGACGCCGCCGCCGTCTATCAGTCTGCGTGCTTCGCCCTTGCTCGTTGCCGCGCCCGCGCCGACAAGTATGTCGATCACGGTCGTGTCGGCATTTCCGCTTACGTTTACCGTCGGCATATCCGCGGCATTGCCGCCGAACGCCGCGCGCGCCTGAGAGCGGGCTTTTTCCGCTTCTTCTTCGCCGTGAACGAGTTTTGTCACCTCGTAAGCAAGGCGCTCTTTTGCAACGTTCATGCGCTCGTCGTTGTATTTGGTAAGCTCGGCGATCTCGTCGAGTTCGAGGAACGTAAGAAGGCGAAGGCACTCTTCGACCTTTACGTCCTCGACGTTACGGAAATACTGATAAAACTCGTAAGGCGTAGTGCGATCCGCGGAAAGCCAAAGCGCGCCCTTCGCGGTCTTGCCCATCTTCTTGCCTTCGGAATTAAGCAGAAGCGGACAGGTAACGGCAAACGCGTCTATATGCTTTTTGCGGCGGATCAGATCCGCGCCCGCAAGAATGTTGCTCCACTGGTCATTACCGCCCATTTCGAGCCGCACGCCGTATTTTTCGTTGAGCATCAGGAAATCGTAAGCCTGCATGAGCATATAGTTGAACTCAAGGAAGGACAATCCTTTTTCCATGCGCATTTTGAAGCATTCCGCGGTCAGCATTTTGTTGACCGAGAAATATACGCCTATGTCGCGCAAAAACTCTATATAATTCAGATCGAGAAGCCAATCCGCGTTGTTGACGATGATTGCGCCGTTATCGCCGTCGAAAGACAAAAAGCGTTCCATTTGCTTCTTTATGCAATCGACGTTATGCGCGATCTGCTCCTTCGTAAGCATACTGCGAAGGTCGGTTCTTCCCGACGGATCGCCTATCATGCCGGTACCGCCGCCCACGAGCGCGATCGGCTTGTGTCCGCAACGCTGCATATGCGCCATTGCCATGATCGGAATATAATGTCCGATATGGAGCGAATCCGCGGTAGGATCGAAACCGACGTAAAACGGAACGGACTCGCCGCTTCCGAGTATTTTGTATAAATCTTCTTCGTAAACAGTCTGACCGACATAGCCGCGTTCACGAAGTATATCAAGTGCGTTTTTCATTTTTTCTCCTAAATCGACGATAATTTTTCTTTGAACAATTCGCCCAACCGCTTTATGCCCTCTTCTATCTGCCCGGCATTCGCGTACGAATAGTTCAGTCTTATATAGTTTTCCGTGCCTTCCGGTTCGGCAAAGAACACGCTTCCCTGAATATATGCAACCTTGCGTTCGATCGCTTCGGGGAATGTCTTTATCACGTCGATGCCTTTGGGGAACTTACCCCATATAAACAGTCCGCCGTCGGGATCTGTGCATTCGAATTCCTCAGGCATATATTCGGCTATGGCTTTGCTCATAGCCGCTTTCTTTTCGCCGTAGATAACGACGGCTTTTTCGAGATCGGGCTCGAGATAACCGCGCTTCAAATACTCGTAAGTTATCATCTGCGACAAGTTGGGCGTATGAAGATCCGTACCCTGTTTGCATATTTCCATCTTGCGGATCAGTTCCGGAGCCGCCATCGCAACGCCGGTACGATTGCCGGGAGAAAGTATCTTTGAAAACGACGATATGAAAATCACGTTTCCCGCCTTATCCATGCTCTTCATGCTCGGAACGTACTCACCTTTGAAACGGAGTTTGCTGTACGGATCGTCCTCTATAACGATCACGCCGTACTTTGCGGTAAGCTCCGCGATAGCCTTACGGTTCGCCGCCGAATATGTTTTCCCCGTCGGGTTGGAAAACGTGGGTACGGTATACAATATCTTCGGGCTGTATTTTTTGATCTTAGCTTCGAGGTCGTTTAAGTCCAGTCCGTCCGAGTTCGCGTCGACCCCGTGACATACGGCTTCGTACGAGTTGGCGATCTGAAGAAACGCGAGATACGTGGGGTTTTCCACGAGTATCACGTCGCCCGGATCGATAAACGTCTTGAGCACGAGGTCTATACCCTGCTGTCCGCCGCTTATTACAAGAACGTTTTCGAGTTTCGCGTCGTCGATCCCGACCGACTTTACATACGAAGTAAGCTGTTCTCTGAGTTCGGGAAATCCCGCTGTGAGCCCATACTGAAGTACGCGCGCGAAATCGGGCGCGGATGTAATATCAGCCGCGATCTCTTTTACACGCGCGGTAGGCAGACATTCGATTGCCGGATTTCCGCCCGCAAAACTGATAATCTCGGGATTGCCGAGCAGTTTGAATATCTCGCGTGTTGCAGTACCGTTCAGATTCGCCATTCTCGATGCGTAATTGTATGTCATGATAAAATCTACCTTTTTCCTTTTCTTATAAATTATACAAACGCGCCGTAAAAAAGTCAAGAAAAACAGATATGAAATGCTCCGAAATAATAAAACGCAAGCCTTCCTGTATCTCCGCCATTCCGAACGACATGTTCGTTACTCCCGATACT
>CAJUKR010000049.1 GCA_910587025.1 uncultured Christensenellaceae bacterium | reverse complement strand
CTAATTCTCTTTCACCTGCGGCTTGCCTAAAATTCCCTATGGGAACTACGGTAATTCGGTTTCTTTTTCTTTCGCTCCGTTTTTGTTGGCTCATACGTTTGAGTTGTCGCCGAAACAGGGAGTAGTCGTCAAAAAGTTCAAAGTGTTTATTGTTTGTATTTTGTCGTTCGAATAATCTGACTGCTGCTAAGCAAAACCGTAAAAAGCCCGCGGAATAAAAATTTGTCATTATGAAATATGTTTGTATTTTGAGTTGACAATGTCGATCAAAAATGTTACTATTAGTAATACAGGAGAGCAGTATGGAAAACATAATTTTAGGTTTGCTGATACTACAATCCCGAACGATTTATCAGTTACGGAAACGCATAAACGAAGGATTGAAGTTAATGTACAGTTGCAGTACGGGCAGCATTCAGGCTGCTATCAAAAAATTACTGCGAAGCGGGTATATCGACATCAGTGAGATAACGGAAAACGGTAAACTGAAAAAAATTTACAGCATAACCGACAGCGGCAAGAGTTACTTTAATACTTGGATAAACAGCCCCGTAGACAGCGGCGCGGCTAAGAATCCCGAATTGTCGAAGATATACTTTTTGGGATTTGCCGAAAAGGAAGTTCGCATAAAACTGATCGAAAATCATATATCCGATCTGAAAAAGATGCGCTCCGATTTGGAGGAGATAGTGCGCGAGGGCGCAATGCTGTCAAGCGAAAACAAAAATAACGATATATTTTATTATCAACTGCAAACGGCAACATACGGACGCGATCTGATGAAGTTCAATATCGAATGGTACAACCGTTTATTAAAAAATATCAAGGAGTAATTGAAATGGAAAATTTATATCTCGATAATTCGCCCATAGCTTATTATATCGACGACACGGTAAACAACGGTGAATGGCTTGTATTTATTCACGCCGCATTCGTCGATCGCAGAATGTTCGAAAAACAATTCGATTATTTTTCGGGCAAGTATAATTTACTTGCTGTCGATATTTTGGGGCACGGCAATTCGATTCACGCAAAAAAAGGCGACAGTATTGAAAAAATGTCCGACTGGATAGATCTGATTTTTCAGAAGCACAATATACCCGCCGCCCATTTTGTCGGTGTATCGTTAGGTTCGGTTTTCATACAAGACTTTGCAAATAAATACGAAAGTAAGGTATTGTCGCTTGCTTGTTTCGGCGGCTATGACATCAATAATTTTGATGTTTCAAGGCAAAAGGCAAATTCGAAAAGTCAAATGAAAATGATGATGAAAGCATTGTTTTCCATAAAGTGGTTTTCGAAAGCGAATAAAAAGATCTCCGCATATACGAGCGATGCGCAGACGGAATTTTACAATCTGAATATTCAATTCAGGAAAAGTTCGTTTAGATACATGGCGGGGTTGCAGAAACTTGTAAATCAATACCCCAAAAAACAACGGCAATATGAGTTGTTGATCGGTTGCGGCGAGCACGATATACCCACGGAAATCGAAATCGTAAACGAATGGGCGGAATACGAAAATTGCGATAAGATAATTTTCGAAGGCGCCGGACATTGTGTGAATATGGATACCCCGCGGGAATTCAATGTTTGTTTGGAAAATTTTTTGAAAAAATGCCATGGCGATAAATAATGACGAAAACGGTTGCCCGGAGCATGGAAAATTGGCGGCTGTAAAATGTAACTCCGAAGTTGTCGCATTGTATTGAAAGGAATGCGCGTCGAAGATACAGATTTTATATAATTGCATCAAAGACCCCGATACGTGAATATATCGGGGTCTTCGGTTTTACTTGTTCGATATTTTTCGGTTTATCGCGTCGATTTGCAAGCAAGATCGGGAAAGAATTTCGGATACTCGTTGAGATGATCGCATCCGGTCTTTAACGGTCGCAATCGCGCTCTTGTTCGCATTGAAAGTAAAGAAAGAAGAAACGGAAAGTTTATGACCCGATGAAGAACATAACCGCGGTACTGTGCAGTCTTATATATTTTCTTGACATCGAGGTCTAAACGCGGTAAAATATTTATATGAAGAAGCGACATTATACATGTGAAAACTGCGGCGCGGATTTGGTAATAGATGCGAATGCCGAAAGCGGCAAGTGCGAATACTGCGGTTCGGTTTATTATATCGATACGCAAAAGCCCGCGGAAGTTCACCATTATTTCGGCAATGTCAGAATAACGCCCGTAAGGATTGTTTTGGCTATATCCGTTGTCGCCGTACTTGCGGCGGCGATAGTAATACTGTCGCTTTATTTTTCCGGAGTTTTCGGCGGTGATCAGCCGCCCGTTTCGGGAAAGTTCATGCACGAAAAAGCGTATCTGTACGAGGGAACGTATCTTGTCGGAGAAGATATGACGGCAGGCGAATTCGTTGCGTTCAAAGACCCGGCGAAAGAACGCGGCAGGGTATTGATATTGACAGATCCCAAAGCAAGCGCGGGAACGTCGGCATGCATCGCCGAATACCGTTTTGCCAATAACGAGTATTTTACTGTTGATGACGGTTTATATGTAAAGGTCGAGGACTGTAATATCTTCCGTATCGGGGATAAGACTGTTGACGCGACTTCGGACGGCAGTTTCGAGGGTAATACGGTACTCCGCGGCGGTACGGACATACCGGTCGGAAATTACGTCATACACAATGAAGACAATAATATGCGGTATGCGACAGTGAAATGCGTTATCGGCGGCAAAGAGTATAAAAAGACTCTCGGCGTACGTATCCATCTGAACGTCGGTCTCGGCGATTATGTTTATCTTACCGTCGGCAAACTTTTTGCGGAAGATCGCGCTCCGACGCCCGTAAAAGGGACTGAGGATGAATTTCTTCCCGGGCAGTATAAAGTCGGCTCGGATATACCTTCGGGGCGTTATAGGCTCGACTGCGGCAATACCGGAACTATCGCGTGGTTCGTTCATAACAAGTCGGGTTCCGCATTCTTCGGCGAGGAAGAAAAAATAAAGCCGAGCACCATGGACGGATATCTGGATCTCGAAAACGGCGATTATATCTATTTGTATTCGGTAGAGCTTCTGCTTGCGGACGGTGACAAATGAAACTTATAAAACTTCAGTGTCCCAATTGCGGCGCGACGTTTACCGTGACTGAAGGCAGCGCAACGGCTGTCTGCGAGTATTGCGGCGCAACGGTCGCCGTATCGCGTACGGAAGCCGAAGTAACTGTCGTTCGTCGCAAATTTAACCGTAAGGCATTTATAGTATTCGGCATTATTGCGGCTGTTCTGATCGTTGCTGCGGCAGTTATAATACTGTCCGTCACGAGCGGCGATCCGATCGATCCGCGAGCTTATAAGGCGGCGGGAGTTTATCTCGTCGGCACGGATATTCCCGAAGGCGAGTATATCCTATATCCGAACGTGAGTAAGCAGGACGGCGACGTTACGCCTGTGCTCGAGGTTCGTAAGACAAGGGAAGCCGCGACAAATAAGTCCGACTTTCTGTATCGAAAAGAATTTTATATGCGTCAGTATGTGAATCTTCACAACGGCGAGTATATAGCGTTCGAACACTCTCTTTTGTATTTGCCCGATAAAGTGACGCTTAAGCCGCTCGACGCGGACGGCTATTCGCCGGCTCAACTCAAGGTCGGCGTCGATATCGCGGCGGGAGAGTACGTGATAGCAGGCAATAACAAACAGACGCAGTATTTTATTACGAGCAAGCCCGAAGCCGAACTGTACGGCACGTCGGCGATCAATTCGCCGGATATGTTGTCGTTCGGGTATTGCGAAAACAGGGTATATCTCAAAGTAAAAGACGGCGAGTATCTTTCGTTCGTCGGCGGGAAACTCTATAAGTCGTGTTCTGCTCCGTCGCCCGTTCCGAATGCCGACGGCGCTTTGCCGCCGGGACAGTATAAGGTCGGCGTAGATATCGAAAGCGGAAGATACAGTGTTTGCCCGGCGGAAAATAAAGAGTCGCAGGCATGGATATGTCTGAATAAAAATTCGGTAAAAACGACTTCGGTATCGTCATGGGAAACCGAAATAATCAATGCCGGAGGGGAAACGCTTATGTTTATCCGTTTCGATGCGCCCGACGTACCCGCAGACCTCACCGTCCCGAATCCGGATAATGCCGATCTTTATATAACTTTTTGGTACTGCTTTGCAACCGAGATATAAAAAAACCGATACTTCAAGTATCGGTTTTTTACTTTGGTGCACCATACGCAATTTAATTCGAATATTGAATTGGAGTGCGTTATTTTTGCATTAAAAATCAAACTGTCGAAAAAAGTATTCGACTTTATTAGGCGAAGTAGTAATCTTAATTATTATATCTTTCATGATTTTTTCTTCAACTTAATGTTTATCGTGTAATCATTATAACATATTTACTTAATAGGTGCAAATATTACAAATGGATTATTACGTAAGTTGAAGGGTGCTCGATTTGTATTATTCTGTTTGTAGCCTAATAATTGTTCCATACGGAATATCTTTAATTTCTTCTATGTAATCCTTTCCCGTAATTTCAAAATCACATATGCAATTTTGCCAAATTATCGGTTTAATATTTTCTATTTTATCGGTATGAATAATAAAGATTTTATCGCTTTCGATAATATATAATTTTTTAAATGTCTTTTCATAATTTTTTACAGCTTGTTTGTAAGAATACGCTATCAATTCCGCATCATATAGTGTTTTGGCTCGATGTACTATACTTATACATAAATTAATTTCATTGGTTATTCCGCTATAATTATCATTGTTTAATTTAATTAGTTTTTTATTTATTTCTCTATCATAGATTGGTTTCATCCAATCAATGCTATGCGACTTTCCATTTGTCCTTAAGTAACGTACTTTTCCGTCGTGTTCTCCCAAAATATATTTATCCGGAAATTTTTCATCACAGAATTTTTTTGTGAGAGCAAAATTTCCATTGTTTCTCTCGATTTCTTCCCATATATATTTTGTGTCCAAATCTTCATCTTTTTCCATTTGCACTACTTCAAATCCGATAGATAAATCTTCGGAATATATATCGGGTAATTTCAATTCTGTTTGATCGCCAACAACTAATACGGTATCTGAAAAAATGCAGTATTTTAAAACTTTTGCGGCATAAATTTCCGGTTGTTTTGCTGTTGGGTTGATAATTAAGTTTCTTATAATCATAATAGGATAATTATATCATATTTTTATATAATTTCAAATTGATTTTAACTCAAAAAGCATTAAAACCGTTGTATTTGGATTTTTGCATTTAGTTGTCTATTCTTTATTGATTCAATATAGATATTGACTTTTTAGTTGTGTTTTTATAGACAAATAATACTACACACTGCAATTCATATTAATAGCAGTCGTTCGTAGCGCATAAACAGTAGTTACAGTGTAACATTTTTGCAATGTATGAAAAAAGCCTAAATCAAACTATTTTTCGAATAGTTCAATTTAGGCTCGTAATGGTGCGGTTGACAGGAGTTGAACCTGCACGGTCGCCCACTAGAACCTGAATCTAGCGCGTCTGCCAATTCCGCCACAACCGCAAGCAATATGGATTATATCACAAGCGGCGTTAGTTGTCAAATATTCTTGCCGATTTTATTTTTTTATTCTCATATGATTTTTGAGTTCGAATGGTGATATTATTACCGATAAAAGGAATTAACCATACATATATGCGATTTGTATCATATATCGACCAAAAAATCATATAAAATTATAGTGATATTGTAATTGTATTATTCTTGAAATTGACTTAGATTGCGGTTTGTGATATAAATAAATATATGATGTCGTCGATCAAAGAAAAGATATTGGAAAGCTTGAAGTCCGTGCTTCCCATCGCGCTTATCGTTCTTGCGGTGAGCGTGATTTTCACGCCGCTTTCCGTGAGTACCGTGGTGCTTTTTATCTTGGGCGTTGCCGCGTTGGTTGTCGGCATGGGACTGTTCAATATCGGCGCGGATATGGCGATGCTTCCGATAGGAAACAAGATCGGTTCGAGGCTTACCGGTACGCGTAAGATATGGCTTATCGCGTTTGTAAGTTTTATTCTCGGCATGGTGATCACTCTTGCCGAGCCCGATCTGCAGATACTTGCGTCGCTCGTTTCTTCTGAAATCAACGAATTCATACTCATGCTTGCGGTCGGTATCGGCGTGGGGTTCTTCCTCGTGATCGCGATGCTTCGCATCATTTTCCGCATACCGCTCAACATATTGCTCATAATCGGCTATGCCGTAATATTCGCGCTCGTGGCGTTTGTACCCAACGGATTTATTGCCGTAGCGTTCGATTCGGGCGGCGTAACGACGGGACCGATGACCGTTCCGTTTATAATGAGCCTCGGTATCGGTGTGGCGTCGGTTCGCGGCGGTAAAAACTCGGGAAACGACTCGTTCGGTCTTATCGCCTTGTCTAGCGTCGGTCCGGTAATAGCCGTAGAGATACTCGGCATCATGTTTCAGATCGGCGGTGCGGAGTATGTTCCGCAAGACATAACCGTCGTAGCCGATTCGCAACAGGCGCTCATGCATTTCGCAGAAGGACTGGGCGGGTATGCTCTCGAAGTTCTGATAGCGATTTCGCCCATAATAGCGTTCTTTCTGCTTTCTCAGCTGATGACGCGCGCGTTCTCGAAACGCGGATTTCTCAAAGTTCTGGTCGGTTTCATTTACACGTTTATAGGATTGACTATATTCCTTACCGGCGCAAACGTCGGCTTCATGCCCGTCGGCAGCGAGCTCGGCGAGGCGCTTGCGAGGTTTGCCGACGGCGCGTTGCTCATTCCGATCGCCATGCTGTTCGGCTTCTTCGTAGTCGCGGCGGAGCCTGCCGTATACGTCCTTACGAAACAGGTGCGACAGATGTCCGCGGGCGCGATAAGCGAACGTTCTATGAAGCTCAGTCTGTGTATAGGCGTGAGCATATCGCTCGGTCTTGCAATGATGCGCGTACTTACGGGCATATCCATTCTTTGGGTGTTGATACCCGGTTATTCGATTGCGATCATACTTACTTTCTTTACACCTAAGATGTATACGGGCATAGCTTTCGACTCGGGCGGCGTAGCGTCCGGAGCAATGGTAAGCGCGTTTATACTGCCTATGGCGATAGGCGCATGTTCGATGCTCTGCAGAGATATTTTTTCAGACGCATTCGGTTGTGTGGCGTTTGTCGCGCTCACTCCGCTGATTACCATACAGGTGCTCGGAATCATGCACCACCGCAAAATGGAGCGTGCGCGTCGCAGGCTTACGGTCGTCGACGACGGTCTTACGGAATACGAGGTGAAGTATGCCACAGAAACAGACTGACAAAGCAAAGCTCATGATAAGCATAGTAAGCCCGGACGATGCGTCCGTTCTTGCGGAAGCGCTGTCCGAAGAGACCCGTTGTCTGCACTTTACGTTTCTTGCCCGAGGTACGGCAAAGTCCAATGTCATGGAATATTTCGGACTGTCGGGCGCGGAAAAAAATATAGTGGTATCGGTGATCCCCGAATCCATGGAGCGCAGACTGCTGTCCGTTGCCGTAAATTCGTTGAAACTTTATCTGGTCGGGAAGGGCATAGCCTTTACCGTTCCGCTGACCGCATTGTCGTCGCTTATCGCAAACGCCGTGGTCGCGGATAAGATCCCCGCAAAAGGAGGAAACAAAATGTCGACAGCAAATAAATACGATCTTATCGCAGCCGTTTACAGACAGGAATTGTCTGACGCGGTTCTCGAAGCCACGCGCGCGGCGGGGGCTGTCGGCGGCACGCTTGTTCACGCGCGCACGCTTTCTTCGGCGGGTGTGGAACAGTTCGTTGGCGTGACGCTCGGAGCCGAAACCGAAATACTGCTTATTCTTACCAAGCGCGAATTGCGCAACGACATAATGAAAGCGGTACAGTCGGTAGCCGGTCTTAAAACGGACGGAAGCGGCGTGGTGCTTTCCATGCCCGTGGATGCGCTTGTCGGCATAGGGACGACGAGCGACGAATACCGTGAAAAGACGGAAGAAGAATGATCGTAAGAACAATACAATGATTTGCGATGCGCACGGAAAATTCCGTGCGCGTTTTATATGAAAAATAATTAAAAAAACATATAAAAAAGGCTTGACACTTCCGAAATAATGTGATATTATATTATCACAAATAAGGATAGACGAAAAAGCAAGTGTGCCGACCGGAATCATAATCCCGAAAGCGAGGATACAGAGCGGGGCAGACTATCGCCTGAAAAGCACAGGCGAGGTCTGTCCTTTTTTGTACCCTAAAAACCGAAAAGCGACGCAGGCACCGCGCCGCTTAAGGTAAATACAATAAAAAGGAGTAAAAAAGAGATGAACAAACAAATAACGCCCGCGGTATGCGGGCGAGGTATATGCGGGAGAATTATCTGCGGACAAACGGAAAAGCGGGAGTACGGAGACGGATACCTCGGTTTCTCGGATTACGGAGAGAACCCGAAAGTCAATCTTCGGACAAGACGATTGTTGTTTGTACAGCCGGATATAACCGTCGGCGCGGGGTCGCATGCGCTTTCGGTTTCGCTCGTATACGATACGGACATGAAAGACGGCATAACCGCGCTTTGCGTGGGCATGCCGTCGGGGTGGAAAACCGACGCACATCAATTTCTTATCGAAGACGATACGGTCGGCGAAGATATTTCCGCGTACAAGTATATAGACGGCGCGGGATATGTTCACGTGTTTTTGCCGTTTGAGGGCGATCCTTCGAGGTATTGCGACGCGGACGGTTTGGGACTGGAGCTCGACCCAGCGGCGAAGACGGTAAAGGACGAAAACGGCAATATGCTGAAGTTCACAGACGGAAGGCTGACGGCAAAAATTTCGGGATATGACGGTACGGCGAAAAATATTTACGAATATGCTTCGGGCAGGCTTTCACGCATATACGACAGCCGTACGATGTCGGCGACGCAGCTGATGACATATCTGTCGTTTTCTTACGGCGCCGACGGACTGCTTTCGGCGATAACCGCCGTTCACGACGGCAAAGAAAAGTACAGAACGGAATATACTTATTCGGATAACCGACCGATCGAAGTAAAAAAGACCGTCGGCACGTCGATAAAGACAGTATCGAAATACTCGTATTCCGCGCTCGGAAAACTCGAACTGATCGCGGACGATGAGCGAAAAACCGCCGTAAGGATCGTTTATGCGGGGAATACGGTATATTCCGTATCGAACGGTATAATCGACGAAAGCGGAGAGTTCTTCGAAAAAACTTTCGTGCGGTACGCCTCATATTCCGTACAGTCGTCGGACAATAAGACAGTGCGTGAAATGCGATTGCTGAACGAGAAAGGTATAAACGTATCGGTGCAACTGGACGGAAAAGGCCGTATAACAGGTGTATACGAGTGCACGGGGAGCGGCTCCGGTCTTAAAACGCTGACGCGAGAACGGGGTCACGAGTTTGTCTTAAGCGGCGACGACGAAGGGATAAACGGACGCCGCGCCGGAAGCGTTATGACAAACGGCACGGGGTTGTACTTCGGCAAGTTGAGTGAGAGCGACAATTATTATAAAGACTGTCGGTATTATAATCTCCGTTTCGCAATGCGGAACCGCTCGACGGGAAAGCGCGTCAAGGTCGGAATAAATTATACTCTTTTCGACCATTCGAATCATATATCCGAGAAAGAGATCGACGCGTCGGCTTTCGAGGCGTGGCAAACTGTCGAACTCCCTATGGATATCCTTTCGTACGACGAAAACGGAACGGAAAGATACGATATATCGAATATATACATGACGTTGCAGTCGTCGGACGGAAAACCCGCGCTTGCCGATATAAGCAACGTGCGACTTGTAAAAGCGCCGCGTACGATAACGTATTTCGGCAACCGCGAATTACGTTATGAGAATATCGGATCGTTCGGTATCGTAAGCATTGACGCGAAGACGGGCGCGGAACGAACCGAGAATATAAGCACGGAAATTGCGTCGGCAATATATCTGACGGAATCGGATATAATGCAGACGCTCAAAAACATGAAGAAAAGCTATACGACATGCGGCAAAACCTGTTTCGACGTTGTGTGCAATAACGGCGAAAAAAGGATCGCGAACGTCAAAACTCTGAAAGTCAACGGCAGAGACAAAGACAATGACGAAAAAGAAGTCGTAATAAACTATCTGTCCGGAAACGCCGCCGCAGAGTTATCCGAGAGCCTTTGCGGCAACGACTTTGCATTACCCGTATCGTGTGAGATTGCTACGTGCTTTACAGAAACGGCAACACCCGAGAACAGAAGCCGAACGGTCGCGCTTCCGATCGCGAGCGAAGGCGCGATAGGCACTGCGACGGTCACATCCGTAAGCGTAGCCGCGGACAAGAGCATAGACGAAGCGAGCGGAGCGGACGTTAGGAAAAGCGTCGCGATCGCGCTGTACGATCTGAAAGGTAACGTAATAAAAGAGATAGACGCGTACGGTGTGACAACGGACTACGAATACCATAACGACGGAAGCGCGAAGCGTGCCGTTATAACCGATCGTGACGGAATACATACGGTGCTTTACGACGTTTCCGCGAACGAAGACGGCACGGTATCGCGTACGGACAGCGCATACGCATCTTCGTCGTTCGCTTACGACGAGCCGAACGCCGTACCGAAGACCGAAGCGTTCGATAAGTACGATTTCGTTTCGGACGTATACACTACTGCGGACGGCTATCCGTATAACAAGTACGCTTATGACGCGTTCGGCGAAAGAATGACGAAAGTCGAAGCATATACCTCGGGCGCGGCGCAGGCTTCGAATACGCTCGAATACGAAAACGGACGACTGCGTACGGTCACCGACGGTACGGCAAAGTACGGAGCAAGCTACGACACGGCAAGCGACGAAATTACGTTTTGCGAGTATGACGGCGACGAAGAATCGGTCGTACAGAAACATAAAACGGAAACGACCGCAAACCGTGAAACAAAGCGTACGGACACGTTCTTCCGCGGCGAAGCAACGGACGGGATCGTAACGATTACGGACGAGTACGGACGTATAACGAAAGCGGTCTCTGGCGGAAAAACGGCGGAATACACTTATACGAATACCGACGGCGGCTCGCACGCAACCGACGTTATTTCATCGGTATACGATCCGTACGAAGGAGATAAGTATATATACGTTTACGACGCGGACGGCAATGCGGTAAAGCGAAGCTCGGTAGGTCTTGCGATAGAGCAATTGTCATCTACGGATACGAAGTATACGATCGGGACGGATTTCGGACAGTACATAACGAGTATTGTATACGACGAAGAAGTTACGGTCACGCCGAGAATCGCTGGCGTACGGAATTACGTATACAAGGGAAACGAAGACAAATACGATGAAGTGTTCGGAAACCATGCGGTGCATTCGTGGAAGTACGGATACGACTCTTTGGGGCGAGTAACGAGCAAAGCAAACAGATACGACAATGCGCCCGACGGCAAATATACATACACATACATGGCGTCGGGTAACAGAACGTTACCGATAGTCACGTCGTGTCATTATTCGGGCAGTGTGGAACTC
>CAJUKR010000048.1 GCA_910587025.1 uncultured Christensenellaceae bacterium | reverse complement strand
GCTGCGTTCGGGACGCAGAGGTCGCAAGTTCAAGTCTTGTCACCTCGACCATTGATATATAAGGGCGTATTTTACGCCCTTTTTTCTTATCTCACGTTTTCGCCTATGTCTATGCGAATTCGGTCGCAATCGCGCTTAAAAGCCGCACAATCCGTACTCCTTCTCTGCCATTCGGCGCAACGGTATTTTCATCATATAAAGCGTCGTATATAAATGGCTGTTTTGAGTCGTCACGACTGCCGACAGCCTTTTTCATGCTTTCTTTCGCGTCTCCGCCCCACCCGCCGATAGAGCTTCCGAAGTCGTCGCCGCGGCTTATAAAACAATACGCTTCCTTATCGCCGTTGTCGGAAATAAAAGATCACCCGCTTCGGATATTTGCCGAAACGGGTGATTTTCGTCTGTATTATATTCTGTATTATATAATAATTATCCTCTGTCGTCGAGCGGGACATAATCGAGATGTTCTCCGACGTACGCATATGCGGGACGCATTATCTTTCCGCCCGAAGAAATAAGTTCTTCGAGTCGGTGCGCGCTCCAACCCGAAATACGCGATACCGCGAAGATGGGAGTGAACAGCTCGCTGGGAAGTCCGAGCATCTGATAACAGAATCCGCTGTAGAAGTCGACGTTCGCGCACACGCCCTTTTCCGTCTTGCGACGTTCCTTGAGCAGTTCCGCGCCGATCTCCTCGACGTAACGATAGAGATTGAATTCGGTTTCCATTCCCTTTTCTCTCGAAAGTTTTTCCACCGAGTTTTTGAACACGTCCGCTCTCGGATCGGAAACCTGATAAACCGCATGGCCGAGCCCGTATATAAGTCCCGATTTGTCAAACGATTTTTTGTCGAGAATATCCGTAAGGCACGCGCGTATTTCGTCTTTGTCGCTCCAGTCTTTTACCGTGCTCTTTATATCGTCGAACATGCGGCATACCTTGATATTCGCGCCGCCGTGCTTGGGTCCTTTGAGCGAGCCGAGCGCCGCGGCGATCGCCGAATATGTATCCGTACCAGTCGACGAAACCAGACGCGTAGTGAATGTCGAGTTATTGCCGCCGCCGTGCTCCGCGTGAAGCACGAGCGCGAGATCGAGCACGCGCGCCTCGAGGTCGGTATACTTGCTGTCTATGCGAAGCATATGCAAAATATTTTCCGCCGTGGAAAGAGTGGGTATCGGATCGTGAATGAAGAACGAATTACTGTCCGACTTATAATAAGAATAAGCCTGATAGCCGTATACGGCGAGAAGCGGGAACGTAGCGATCAGCCACAAACACTGATGCAGCACGTTTTCGAGCGACAGATCGTCCGGATGCTTATCGTACGAATAGAGCGTAAGCACCGAACGCGCCATAGAGTTCATCATATCGCCGCTCGGCGATTTCATAATTATGTCGCGGAAAAACGACGTCGGAAGAGCGCGATACACGCCGAGCAGGTCTTTGAAACTGGACAGATCCACGCTGTCGGGCAAGCGACCGAAAAGAAGCAAGTACGTTACTTCTTCGAAACCGAACCTCTTGTGACTTATCATATCGTTGACGATATCCTTGACATTGTATCCGCGATAATACAATTCGCCCGCGCACGGAACGAACTTCCCGTTTTCCGTCTTGTTCGCCATTACGTCCGCCACGTCGGTCAAGCCCGTAAGAACCCCGCTGCCGTCCGGCGCGCGCAGTCCCCTGTAAACATGATAATCGGTAAAGAGCTGAGGATTTATGGTCGAACTTTCCACACACATAGCCGCAAGTCGTCTGATCTCCGAAGAACCGGAATTATTCATAATATCTGCCATATCGACCTCCTTTTCGGTATTTGATATACATAAAGGCAACGGCAAAAGCCGCGCCCCCGTTCTGACTCTTTCGTATGTTCGGGTTGTATTTTACCATATTTTCGGACAAAATGCAAATGTTTTTATATCCGTGTGTATATTTTGCCGCAAGCGGTCGATAATCGATATGCAAATTAACGGAGGAGTCCAAAACATGAACAACGAAAACAAGAAAGCCAACAAGAAGCTGTATATCGCTCTGCTGATATGCACGGTCGTTGCGGTAATCGCAATCATCGCAACCTCGATCATACTCGGCGTTACGTCGTCGTCCGGACCCGAAGATCCGATCACCCCGGGCATAACCGATCCCACCGATCCGGACAAGAACAAGCCGAATGAGCCCGACGATACAAATAAGCCCGACGAGCCGAACGAGCCCGACGAACCTACGACCACGAAGCCCGAATACGGTATGCCCATCGCGTCGTACGAACTTGGACAGGAATGCGTATTGACCGAACTCGTATGGTCGAATACCCTGCACTGGTTCTCCACGCACAACGGCACCGATTTCACGGCAGAAGCCGGAGCGCAGGTAAAAGCCGTATACGACGGCAAAGTAACGAGCGTGAAATATACCACTCAGGACGGTTATGTGATCACGATCGAACAGTCCGACGGACTGATCGCAAAGTATAAGTCGCTGTCCGCGGATACGCTCGTCGAAGAAGGAACGACGGTTACCACGGGTACGCCCATCGGTTACGTTTCCGACTCGATGACCAGCGAACAGAACGACGGCGCGCATCTGCACCTCGAACTTACCGACGCAAACGGGGATTATATCGATCCCATGACCAAACTTCCCGCAGGAAGCGAGAAATAAGCGTCACATAAAACAAACACCTTAAATCGCGACAGGCGCCCGAAAGTAAAATTTCGGGCGCCTGTAATTTATTCCGATCGGTTTATCAGTATATCGGTTTCGCGAGCAATTCCTTATACAGTCCGATATATTCCCTGCCGCTTCTGTTCCACGACCAGTCCTCGGTCATAGCGCGGCGCATAAGACTCTTCCACGCGTTCTTATCCGCGTACATTCCGATCGCGCGGAGCGTCGCCGCGGTAAGCGCCTCGGCCGTATGCTCTTTCACCACGAATCCGTTACCGTTCTCTCCTTCGACGACGGTATCGTTAAGCCCGCCGACGTTACGAACTATGGGGATCGTGCCGTAACGCATAGCCATCATCTGACCGAGTCCGCAAGGCTCGCTCTTCGACGGCATCATATAAATATCGCCTGCGGCGAACAATCTCTGCGACATAACTTTATCGAAGGTGATAAGCGCTCTCGCCTTGTCGGGATAAGTCGCCTGCAGATCGGCAAAGAAGCCCTCGTACTCGCATTCGCCCGTACCGAGCAGGACAAACTGTACGTCCTCTTTGATTATCCTCGGCATCGCCGCCTTGAGAATATCCAGTCCCTTATGACCGGCAAGCCGCGTCACCATAGTGATCATGGGCACGTCGTCGCGTTCGGGAAGCCCGAGCAATTTCTGCAGACTGCGCTTATTCTCGAGCTTGCCGCTCGTGTCATCGGCCGAATAGTGCGCGAAAAGCGCGGGAGCTGCGGACGGATCGTACACTTCGGTATCGATGCCGTTGACGATACCCGTCAGTTTGCCCGCATAACGGTCGATGGCATTCTCGAGCCCGCAAGCGTGCTCGCTCGTACGAAGTTCCTGCGCATACGTTCTCGACACGGTGGAAACCATATCGCCGTATGCGATTGCCCCGTAAAGCAGGTTTACGCAGCCGCCCCACTCGAGCGTATAATACTTGAATCCGGAAATACCGAATACTTCCTCGAGAAGATGTCCGTCGTATTTGCCCTGATATTCGATATTGTGTATCGTAATTAAGTTGCGTATGTCCTTATAACCGTCGGCATACATATAGTACAGTTTGTAATATATCGGGACGAGCGCCGTATGCCAATCGTTGGAATGCAGGATATTCGGCTGAAAATCCATATACGGCATAAGATCGAGCACCGCTCTCGAAAAGAACGCAAACCTCTCCGCATCGTCGTAATAACCGTACAGATTCGGACGCTTGAAATAATATTCGTTGTCGATGAAATAATGCACTACGCCGCGGTATACGTATCTGAAAAGTCCGGCGTACTGATTGCGCCACGCCACGGGCACGCTTATGTGACAGACGAATTCGAAATTTTTGCGGTATTCGTCTTTGACGCACTCGTAAAGCGGAGTGACGACCGCGACTTCCGCGCCGCCTATGGCGTTCACCGCCACGGGGAGCGAACTCGCGACTTCGCCGAGCCCGCCCGTCTGCGAGAACGGATTGACTTCCGCCGCCACGAGAAGCACTCTCGGTTTGCCGTCGGCGGGCGGACGACCGTATCTTTTTGGTCCCGCGGGCTCGGCTTTTTTCGCAGTATTCTTTGCCTTAGCGCCCGAACTTTTCCCCGCAATCGGCTTTTTTGCCGCTTTCGGTTTGGATTCTGACTTCGCTTCGGGCTTAGCTTCCGACTTCAAAGCAGCCGCGGTCTTTTTCGGTTTTTTCTCTTCCGCTTCCAAAGCGGTCGCAGTCTTTTTCGATTTACTTTCCGCCATATTCTTTCCCTCTCTTATTTCGTTTTCGCCGTTTTGGCCGCAGGCTTTTTCGCCGCCGTACCCGAACTCTTCTTAACGGTCGGTTTCTTTGCCGCTTTCGGTTTGGGCTCGGAAGTTTTCTCCGACTTCGCGATCACGTTTTTGATCGGAGCGGCGTCGGCATAGAACAGATACGCGCTCATACTCTCGACGTCTATGACGATGCTGTCTTCTTTGTTACGATTCGCGATCGGCTCGCTGACGATCTCGACGGGAACCTGATCCCAACCGTAATACGACGTGCGCATTATGCGCTTATACCGACCGGGATTGACGGGAATACGGTAACCGTACCAATCGCTCGGCGCGAAGTTGATTACGGCAAGCACGCGGTTGCCTTTTTTGTCTCTGCGCTCGAATACGAGCACGTTCGCGCTCGCATCGTCGGCTACGAGCCATTCGAAACCGTCCCAGCTGTTTTCGATCTCATGGAGAGGAGAAACGGTACGATAAAGCCAGTTGAGTTCCTTTATGAACGCCTGCAAGCCTTTGTGCTGAGGGAACTCGGTAAGTACCCAGTCCAGTTCGCGTTGCCAGTCCCATTCCGCCCATTGTCCGAGCTCGCTTCCCATAAACAACAGTTTTTTACCCGGATGCGCGAACATATACGTAAGATAGTTCCGCACTCCCGCGAACTTGAGTTCGTAATCGCCGGGCATTTTGTTTATAAGCGAGCCTTTTCCGTACACGACCTCGTCGTGCGAAATGGGCAGAACGTAGTTTTCGGAGAACGCGTAATTCATCGAGAACGTGATCTGATTATGTTTGTACTGACGGAAATACGGGTCGGATTTTATGTACGAAAGCGAATCGTTCATCCAGCCCATGTTCCACTTGAAATTGAATCCGAGACCGCCCCAGTCCGCGGGTTTGGTCACCATAGGCCACGCAGTGGATTCCTCGGCAACCATGAGTACGTTCGGATAATGCCCGAATACGGCTGTATTCAGAGTACGGAAGAAATCGACCGCGTCGGTATTTTCCCGCCCGCCGTAAGCGTTAGGAAGCCACTCGCTCCGACCGTAATCGAGATAGAGCATGCTCGCGACCGCGTCCACGCGCAGACCGTCGATATGATATTTGTCGAACCACATCATCGCGCTGCCGACAAGGAAAGCCTTGACCTCAGGTCTTCCGTAGTCGAAACACATAGTGCCCCATTCCTTATGCTCGGCGCGAAGCGGATGCGAAGGCTCGTAACACGGCTCGCCGTCGAAGGACACGAGCCCGTGCTCGTCCTTCGGGAAGTGCCCGGGCACCCAGTCGAGAATGACCGCAATACCGTTCTCATGACACTTGTTTACGAGATAAGCGAAATCTTCGGGACGGCCGTAACGCGACGTAGGCGCGTAATATCCCGTCACCTGATACCCCCACGAGCCGTCGTAAGGATGCTCGGAAATACCCATAAGCTCGAGATGAGTGAAGTTCATGAACTTGAGATAATAAACTATCTCGTCGGCGAACTTGCGGTAATCGTAATTGTTGCCGTCGGCGTATTTGCGCCACGACGCAATATTGCACTCGTAAACGCTGATCGGCGAGCCGTACGGCTCGGAAGCCGCGCGCTTCTTCATCCATTCTTCGTCATTCCACCAGAAATTATCGAGAGCGGTGACCTTGCTCGCGGTGCTTCCCCGCGTTTCGCCGAAGAAAGCGTAAGGATCGGCTTTTTCCCGTTCCACGCCGTCCCGCCCGAGGACGCAGTATTTATAAGTCTGAAATTCCTCGACGTTGTCTATTATGCCCTCGAATATACCGCCGTCCGTGATGCGATACATATAGTTTGCGGTGCGGTTCCAATAATTGAAATCACCTATAACGGATACGCTCTGAGCGTGAGGCGCCCAAACGCGAAAAACCGCACGTTTGGTCGTACGGTCGTAGTGACAGCCCATGTATTCGTAAGCCGTCTGAAGTGTGCCGGAATGGAAGTAATATTGATACTCGCTGTCGGTCATTATTTATTCCCCCTTGTTTGTTTTAATCAGTATAACATATATTCGTATAAATTTCAAGAGCCTTGAACAATATTTTTTACATTATTTTGCACAAGCGCTCCGTTTACCTTATCGAAAACGAAACCGCGGTCGAATCCGAAAGTTATTTCGTCGCCGACAGAAGCGACGCCGAGCACTCTGACCGGCGGATCGGATGCGTTTAGCTTTACGGTAAGAACGCCGTCGTCCGAGCCTGTCACGAGCCCTTTGTACTCCCCTCCGAGATGCGACTCCGAAGCTCGGAAACCCGTAATCTCTTCTCCGAGGATAAACCCGACCGGATCTTCGCCGACAAACGCCGCAACGAACATATCGGCAGGCGCGTCAATAAGCTCCCGCTCGCTCCCGGTCTGTATCACGCGCCCCTCTTTCATGACTACGACACGCCCGCCGCAAAGAAACGCGTCTTCGCCGAAACTGCTCGCAACGATAACGGTGATCCCCGTAACCTCGTTTAGTTTCTTTATATCGTCGGCAAGCTCGCGCCGCTCCGAGAGCGCGAAAAACGGATCGTCGACCAAAAACGCATGCGGTCGGCGCGCCGCCGCGCGTGCCAGAGAAACGCGCCTGCGATCGAGTTCGGACAGTTTCTTCACTTTGGTTTCGAAAAGCTCGGTCAAGCCGAAAAGTTCCGCCGCTTCTTTCGTCCTCACCTCCGTTTCGCTTGCGGCGTACCGTCTGAGCTTGAGCCCGTAAGAAATATTCTTTCGCACACTGCCCGAGCAAGCGCATTCGCCGCTTCGCATAAGGCAAAAATCGCGACGCCTCGGCTCGAGCGTATCTATACGGTTTCCGTCCGAAAAAATCCCGCCCGACGTTACGTCGACTATTCCGCCGATCATATCGAGCAAAGTGGATTTTCCCGCGCCCGCCGCGCCGACCACCGTCGTTATCGATCCGTCGGGGAACACGAGTTCTATGTCCCGCACGCCGAGAGTATGCAAGTCGTATTCTTTGCTTACGTTTTTAAGTTCGATCTCCGCCATACAGTCATTATAACGCCTGCAACGGCAAAAAGCAAGTATTCGTTTCCGTATAATTTAAGTTGACTTACGCACGCCGTTGGAGTATAATATTTCTGCATATAAATTATAGTTTATATGTGTTTTTGCTTGCATATTTATACAATTAAATGTATAATATACAATATCAATACATAAAGAGGCGTATTTTATGATAAAAGTCGGAATTGTCGGCGCAAACGGTTATACGGGATTCGAGCTCATGCGTCTTCTCGCCGCTCACCCCGAAGCCGAAGTCACTTTTGCGAGTTCCCGCTCGCTTGCCGGACAGAAGATCGCGGAAACTTATCCCACGCTGTCGGGTTATTACGGAGATATGAGTTATGCCGACGTAGATCTCGAACGCGCCGCGGAATGCGACGTGGTTTTCGCATGCCTGCCCCACGGACAGAGCGCGGAGATCTGCGGCAAACTGATCGACGCGGGCGCGAAGGTGATCGACCTTTCCGCTGACTACAGATACGACGACATAAACCTGTACGAAAAGACATACAAGATCGATCACCCGAGAAAGGATCTTACAAAAGAAGCGGTATACGGCTTGCCCGAATACAACAGACGCGAGATCGCGAAAGCAAGACTGATCGGCAATCCCGGCTGTTACGTCACGGCTTCGGTGCTCGCATTGAAACCGCTGGCTGACGCGGGCGTCATAAACAAAAAGACCGTCATTATCGACGCGAAAAGCGGCACGAGCGGCGCGGGAAGAAAGTCGGACGTCGCATATAATTTCAACGAAACGGACGGCAATTTCAAAGCGTACGGGGTCACCACGCACAGGCACACGACCGAGATCGAGGAAAAGAGCGGCGCGACGGTCACATTCACTCCCCACCTGCTCACGGTAAAACGCGGCATACTCGCGACGATATACTGCGACCTCAAAGGCTCGCCCGACGACGCGGAAAAAGCATACGCGCGGTATGAAAAAGAACCGTTCGTACACTATCTCGGATCGACACTGCCAGACATAAAGGCGGCGGCGGGAAGCAATTGCTGTTATATCGGCGCAAAATACGAGGAAAAAACGGGTCGGCTCATCGTCGTGTCCTGCATAGACAACCTCATCAAGGGCGCGAGCGGTCAGGCGGTGCAGAACATGAATATCATGTTCGGTCTGCCCGAAACGACGGGGCTTCCCCGCGTAGGATTCCATTTATAAGGAGCAGGCAATGAAAGCCAATTACGATAACATCATACACAAGGCAAATACGCTCGTGGAAGCGCTGCCGTACATATGCGCGTTCAGCGGCAAATTCGTAGTCGTCAAATACGGCGGCAACGCAATGAACGATCCCGAGATCATTAAAACCATTCTGCAGGACGTCGCCGCGCTCAAGACCGTCGGAGTATACCCCATCGTCGTGCACGGAGGCGGACCCGAAATAAACGCCATGCTCGGTAAAGTCGGAAAAAAGAGCGAGTTCGTAAACGGACTGCGCGTGACCGATCTCGAAACGATGGAGATCGTGCAGATGATCCTGTGCGGCAAAGTAAACAAGAATGTAGCGTCCAATCTAAGCGGTATGGGAGTACGCGCCATAGGAGTGAGCGGCAAAGACAACGAACTCATCCGCGTCCGTAAAAAGCCGCCGGTAGGCGGCGTGGACTACGGCTACGTCGGCGACATAATTTCGGTCAACGGCGAAATGCTCCGCGGGCTCTGCCTGGAAGATTACGTTCCCGTTATCGCGTCGATAGGCGTGGACGAAAACGGCGAAAGCTATAATATCAACGCCGACACGGCGGCGTGCGAGATAGGCGCTGCGGTGGGAGCGGACAAGCTGCTGTTCCTGACCGATATTGACGGCATCCGCCGCAACGCGGACGACGAGGA
Source organism: uncultured Christensenellaceae bacterium (assembly GCA_910587025.1). Classification (GTDB taxonomy): domain Bacteria; phylum Bacillota; class Clostridia; order Christensenellales; family Pumilibacteraceae; genus Protoclostridium. The sequence goes on along the minus strand of CAJUKR010000048.1, from coordinate 3,181 downwards.
CACGCTCATTCCCGTATTGCGTATCGGCGAAGCGGAAAGCATGATCGAATCGGGCATCATCTCGGGCGGAATGATCCCGAAGGTGCGCGGTTGCGTGACCGCGGTAAAAAAAGGGATAAAGAACGTGCACATCATAAACGGCACGATCCCCCACTGTATACTCGTGGAGCTGTTTACCGTCAAAGGTATCGGCACGCTTATACTCGAATAACGGAATACGGATAATATCATGGAACAATTGGAAAAAATCAAGGAAATAGAAAAAGAAAAATATATGAAGCTCTTTCGCCGTCAGAACGTATGTTTCGAACGCGGCGAAGGCTGTAAACTTTACGATATAAGCGGGCACGAATACACCGACTTTTTCGGCGGCATAGCCGTAAACTGTCTGGGTTACAATCACCCCGATCTCGTCAAAGCGGTTTCCGAGCAGGCGGGAAAGCTCATGCACATATCGAATATGTACTACAGCGTTCCGCAAGCCGAACTGATCGACCGTCTCGCGGACGGAAGCACGTTCGAGCGCGCATTCCTCTGCAACAGCGGCGCGGAAGCCAACGAGTGCGCGATCAAGATCGTGCGCAAACTCGCAAGCGAGAGCGGCTCGGGCAAATCCACTATCGTAACCGCACGCGAGTCCTTCCACGGCAGGACGCTCGCCACCGTCACGGCTACCGGTCAGGAAAAATATTCCGCGCCTTTCGCTCCCCTTCCCGGCGGGTTCAAGTATGTCCCGTTCAACGATCTCGAGGCGCTTAAAAGCGCTGTAACCCCCGACGTCGGCGCGATAATGCTCGAGTGCATACAGGGCGAAAGCGGCATAACCCCCGCTTCTTACGATTATCTCGTCGGGGCGTACGCATTCGCAAGACAGAAAGGCATTCTGCTCATACTCGACGAGGTGCAGACGGGTTCGGGAAGAACCGGCAAATTCTATTGTTTCGAACATTACGGCATCACGCCCGACATCGTAACGCTCGCAAAAGGTCTGGGCGGAGGCGTTCCCATCGGGTGCTGTCTTGCTCGCGGAGAAGCCGCGGACGCATTCAGACCCGGCGATCACGGCACGACTTTCGGCGGTAATCCGCTCGCCTGCGCGGCGGCAAACGTAGTCGTGCAAAAGCTGCTTGAAACCGACCTGCTCGACCGCATAACCGAAGCGGGCGAATACCTTTCCGATAAATTGAACGAAAAACTCGCTCGGCACAAATTCGTGCTCGATATACGCGGTAAAGGTCTGCTCAAAGGCATACAGCTCGACGAACGTATACCCGCGCTCAGCATCGTAGGCAAAATGATGAGCCTCGGTATCATAATCGGGACGTGCGGACACAACACGCTCCGCATTGCGCCGCCGTACATCATATCTCATGCGGAAATAGACGACATGACGGACAAGCTCGAAACCATACTGTCGGGCATCAATATCTGACGAAAATTCTTCAAGGAAGTAAAATAAAATGACGTTCAACGAATACAAAGCGACCGGAAAAATAAACAACAAGCATATGCTCACGCTCATGGACTACTCGACCGAAGAGATCTGGGAGATACTCAAATGCGCGATCGAGCTCAAGAAAAAACAGTACGCGCGCGAGCCGCATCCTTATCTCAAGGACAAAACCCTGGCAATGATATTCGCAAAGTCGTCCACAAGGACGAGAATATCTTTCGAACAGGGTTTCAAACAGCTCGGCGGTTCTCCCCTCTTTCTATCCACCAACGACATTCAGCTCGGACGCGGCGAGCCAATTCGCGACACCGTACGCGTACTCGAAAGAATGAATATCGACGGTATAATGATCAGGACTTATAAACAAAGCGACCTCGAAGAGCTCGCGAAATGGGGACATATTCCGATCATAAACGGACTGACGGACGAATACCATCCCTGTCAGGTGCTCGCCGATCTGCTCACTGTATACGAAAAGTTCGGCAAACTCGAAGGACTTAAACTTACGTTCTTCGGCGAAGGCTTCAATATGGCAAACTCGCTCATGCTCGGTTGCGCGAAAGTCGGCATGGACGTATGTATATGCGCGCCCGAGGATCTGCAGCCCGACCCCGCCGTCGTCGAAGCGGCGAAAAAGAGCGCCGTAGGCGGTGCGAAAGTCACTGTAACGAGCGACGTGGACGAAGCCGTCAAAGGCGCGGACGTAGTCTATACCGACGTTTTCTTCTCAATGGGTCAGGCAAAAGACCCCGCAAAAGAAGCGGCGATGATGCCCATGCAGGTCAATTCGGTAATGATGAAAAAAGCAAACCCCGACGCCATTTTCCTGCACTGTCTTCCCGCTCACCGCGGCGAAGAGGTCACGGACGAAGTAATGGAAGGCAAACAGTCGTGGATATTCCAAGAAGCCGAGAACAGACTGCATGCGCAAAAAGCCGTCATGTATCTGCTTATGAAAGAGTGATCGTATGAAAAAAGTAAAAGTAAACGTGCGCTATGCGATCCCCGACGACGCGATCGCCGTACGCGACATCATGCACGACGCGTTCAGAAGCTATATGGCGGAACTCGACAAAGTCGAGGTCAACTTGCACGCGCTCACCGAAACGGTAGACGATATTCTGAGCGATATAAAAAATCACGCCGTGTTCGTGGCTGTCAACGAAAAAAACAAACTGCTCGGCGCTATCCGCGTCAAGGAGCTCACGAAAGAACTGGCGTATATATACCGCTTCGGCGTCCGCACCGAGATCAAGAATATCGGAGTCGGCAGTCGCCTGCTCGCCGCCGCCTGCGACTTCTGCACCGAAAAGAAATATAAAGCGATCGCGCTTCACACCAATGCGCGCTTCTATACGCTCGCCCGCTACTATTACGGAAAACGTTTCTTCGTGCACTCGACGAGGACGGACAAAGGATATATCAGAGCGCTGTTCGTAAAAGAACTCACGGGCGACCGCGACTACGACATCTCGCCCGCACACAACGAATAAGGTTTTTTCGATTTTTTATTGAGTATAAATATTTTATTAAAATAAAGGGCTGTCGCTTTTCGCGACAGCCCTTTAACATTATGTATATAAAAGTATCATGCTCTTACAAAATTCTTTCAGAAGAACTCCGCATAGCGTTCCGCAAGGTATGCGATACGCTCTGGAGTTATGATCCCTTTGCCTATCGCTACTTTCAGATACCGTCCGTTCAGAGCTTCGAACGCGCTTTCGGGGA
>CAJUKR010000047.1 GCA_910587025.1 uncultured Christensenellaceae bacterium | reverse complement strand
TTGCGGCGCGCGTTTTTTCGGTAAGCCGCACGGACGAAAACTTATCCGCAAACATCCGTGCGGTCTCCTCGTCCACGCCGAGCGCCTCGAGCGCTTTCGGGGTTTCGCAAATCATGTATGCTCTTTTAACGTTTTTTTGAGGCATTTCTCTCTCCGCAGATCACAATAAAAAAATTAAGTCAATTCGTTCGACGGCGCATAAAATTCCCGATGCGACGCAAAATAATATTGTAAGGCGCAAAACGCCGATACGCGTCTTATATCCCTCGCGAATAGCGACGAGAAATCCCCTCGATTTATTCGGGGGATTTTTCTTTTTCGTCCGAGCCGCACGGCTCGGGCAATCCCGAATCTCCCTTTTCGCTTTCCGTCGGCGACGCGGCGTTATCGGGCGCGGGCGAAACTTCCCCGTCCTCGACTTGTGCCGCGGCGTTTTCCGCGCTCGGCTCGATAGGCTCGCCGCCGTCCGTTAACGGTTCCGTCTCCGACCGAGGCTGATAATCGTCGGGCGTTTCGTTCGGCTTGATCTTTTTGTTCTTTATTCCGACCGCATGATAAATAAGCGTATACAGTCCGCAAATCACCATACGCATATAATACGTTATCACGCGCGACACCATCATCGCCGACATTATGAACGCGTTGTCGTTAAAAAACATACCGAATACGTTTATATACATAAACTCGAACGCGCCCACGCCGCCCGGCAGCGGTATCGCGGAAAACCCGATGAGGACGAACGTTTGCATTGCAAAAAGATCGAGGAACGACGCCGCGTCGGGAGCAACGGCATAGCAGACAAGACACGTGATCATATTGTATGAAACGCGTTCTATAAGATTGAAAAACAGCGCCGCAAAAAACAACAGCGGATATTTTTTTATTATTCCGCGGTTGGCTCTGTACTTCTCCACCTCGGCGGAAAGCTTTTCGCGCCATTTCTCGGGCTTTTTGACAATGCGCATTTTTGTAAGCAACGATATTATTCCGTTGCCGCACTTGAGTATCGCTTTGCTCCACAGCATGCACATCAGCGCAAACCCCAATAACAAAGCCTGCACAACAAACCCGAATATGACGAGCGTTATCGTGTACCAATCGAGCCGCGCAAAATACGACGGGCGCGCTATAAACGAGAATATGCCCATCAGCAATATCGACGTAGCGAACGCCATCACGTTGAACACGAGCGTAAACCCCGCATTCGCCGCGCTCATGCCGTCGCGGACCATGTAAAACGCGGACGCGGGCTGTCCGCCCGTCGCGGACGGCGTAATAGCCGAATAGTACACGTCGGCAGACGCATACGCAAGCGACGAGTGAAGTTTGGGCTTTTCGCCGAGCCGGCGCGAGATCACGAAAATAGAGATCGCCTCGCAAAACACGGTTAGCAGCATACACCCGACCGCCGCGACGAATATCCAAGCGTTGCCCGCACGCAAAAACGCGCCGATACTCTCGAAGTTAAGCTCTTTGTAGCTCAACAACAGTACGACTAACGTTATCACCGTGAGCGCAACGATGACCGATATGTTTATAATGAGCTTTTTAGTGCCCTTTGAAAGTTTTTTCGCCATGTAATATCGACAGCCGAGCGGTCGTAATTCTCCGCCGCTATCTCACTATAACAAGTTTGCCCGAGAATGTCAACGGCAAACGCGCAAGCGTCGCGATTTTAACAAGATTTTAATGTTAGACGGGGCTGTGCGCAACCGAACAGATCGGGAAACGCGCAATCAAAATTTAGGGGTATACGCCGCGCTCGCCGACGAAAAATCCTGTACGTAGCCGTTGCGAAATCCGAGTTTTAACGCATGCTCACGCACGAGCTTGTACTCTATCTTTTTGAGCCGCGCGCTCGGCTCGCCGATCCCGTTGGGCGTGAATTGACTCATGATCGAAACAACCGCGTCGATACCGATGTTTTCCGCTATAAAATCGAGAATCTTCATAGAATCCGCGCTATGCCCGGGCAGCACCAAATGCCGTATCACAAGCCCGCGTTTGAGTATTTTCGCGCCGTCCGACGTTTCCCGATCGTCCGGAATAAGCTCGCGCATAAGCTTTACCGCGCGCGACGCATGCTCGAAATAATCGGACGCCGCGGAATACCTGTTTGCGATCGCACCGTCGTAATACTTGAGATCGGTCAAAAATACGTCGGTAAACTTCGCCGCGCGTTCGACCGCGCTTTCGGTCTCATAGCCCGACGTGTTGTAAATTATGCGGTGCGGCTTTTCGCACAACGCCAAAGCGCGTTCTATCGCGCTCGAAAAATGCGACGGCGTGACGAGATCGAGCGCACGGTCTGTTTCGTCGAACAGTCGCGCAAGCTCCGCGTCCGAATATTCCCTGCCGACCGCGCCGCGGCTTATCTTAACGTTTTGACAGTACGAACAGCGCAGAGCGCACCCGCCGAAAAACACCGCCGAAAGCCTACCGAGACACGGCTCTTCGTACTCGAACGGCGATATTGTTTTCGCCACAACCGCGTTTGCCCCGCAACCGCAGTATCCGCGTTTTACGCGCCTGTCGACGCCGCACGCGCGCGGACAGTCGTTGCAAACCGCCATGCGCTACTTACCGAGCCGCGCTTTTATAAGCTCGAAAATCTCGTCGTCGATAACGTGTTCTATGCGGCACGCATTGCGCTCCGCCGCCGCGTCGCTCGCGCCGAGTTCCGAAAAGAACCGCGTAAGAGTCAAATGTCTGTCGTATATACGCTCGGCGCGGCGCTCGCCCTCGTCGGTGAACCCTATAAATCCGTCCGCATCGATAACAATATAACCGCGGTCTTGCAAAAGATTGACCGCGCGCGACACGCTCGACTTGGCGTACCCGAGCGATTCCGCCACGTCGATCGACCGAACCGCCGCCTTGCGCCCTTTAAGCAAAAGTATTGTTTCGAGATACATTTCTTCCGATTCGTGATCTTTCATCCTGTCCTCCGAAATTGCGGCGCCGCCGCGCCGCCCGTCTACAATAAAAGTGTAACATTTTTGAAAACCAAAGTAAAGAAAATTGCGCAATTCGATCGCATATTTATTCCGTTTCGGAAACAAATAATTCGGCTATCCCGATTTTCATTGTTTTGGCGATACGAAAAAGAAATATCAAATTAAAATTCTTTCCGGATATGATTTTGTTAAAGGTAGATAAACCGACCTTACATTTTTTACAAAACCCCGTTTTCGTCAATTTATTTTCCCTGATATATGTATTGATTATTTCGATATTTATCAAATTCTTCATAACTACTCCTTCTTTTTACCAATTGGTAAAAACATTATATCATTACCGTTTGGTAAAAGTCAAGCATTTTATTACCGTTTGGTATAAAATAATCGTGAGGTGACGATATGAGCATATTTGCGGAAAGACTGACCGAAATGCGAAAAGAAAAAAATCTTTCGCAAAACGAATTATCGAAACTGATAGGCGTAAGCGTGGCGTGTATCAATCGTTGGGAAAACGATTTGCGTATTCCGAATATAGAGAGTTTATCGATGCTCTGTAAATTTTTTGAATGCAGCGCCGATTTTTTGATAGGCTTGGAAGATTGATTTTCGCCCGACATTCGCAAGCAAGAGAAAATACTGCTCTAATAAATATTGACAATTTTAATTATACATGGTATAATCTAACTATAAAATTTTTCGGGAGAAAAACGCAATGAAAATAGAATGTAACGGCAACGATCTTTGCGACGCGGTAGGCAGAGTTATAAAAGCGGTTTCTGTGCGCTCGCCCAATGCGGTGCTCGAAGGCATCAAGCTTTCCGCCGAGGACGGCACGCTCACTCTTTCCGCGACCGATCTCGAGCTTTCCATCGAACATATGATCCGCGCCGAAATAATCGAGGCGGGCGAGGCTGTCGTTCCGGGCAAACTGTTCGGAGACTTCGTCAAAAAACTGACCTCGCAGAATATAGTGCTTTCAACAATCGGCTCGCGGCTCAAGATAGACTATGCGCGCAGCGAGGGCGAGTTCGGCTGTTTCCCCGCCGAGCAATTCCCCGTTATAAACAAGATCGACGATACGCAGCATTTCGAGATGAAAAATTCCGATCTCAAAGATCTCGTTTCCAAGGTCGCGTTTTCGGTATGCACGGACGACGCGCACCCTACGCTTAAAGGCATACTGCTCGAAATAAACGAGGGCGACGTGGTTGCGGTCGCGCTCGACGGCTATCGTCTCGCAAAGTGCGTCAAACCGATAATCGCCACGACCGCCGCGGTCAGCATCGTTGTGCCCGTGCGCGCCATCATGGAGATGTCGCGGCTCGTCGCCGACAACGACGACGTTGTAACGTTCTATATGCACAAAAACTTCCTCATGGTCCGCATCGACGCGACTACGATCACCACACGCCTTATCGACGGCGAGTTCGTAAACTACCGCCAGATCGTACCCCAGCACTTCGACACGCACGTATACATCCCCAAAGCGCTGTTCGAGGACGCGATCGATCGCGCGGTGCTCATGGCACGTTTCGAAAAGAACAATTACCTCGTGCGTTTCGATATTTCGCAGACCAATATGACCGTCAAATCGCACAGCGACGCGGGCAATGTCGAGGAAAATCTGCCCGTCAAGACCGAGGGCGCGGATATTTCCATTTCGTTCAATGCGCGCTACTTCACCGACTTTTTGCACTGCATGGACAGCGAAGCGATCGTGCTCAATCTGACCAACGCCACTTCGGCTTGCGTCATTTCCCCCGCGGGCGGCGTGGAAGAGTATATCTATCTCGTCCTACCCGTGCGCAGTCTGTAAACCTACATATACCAATATTAAAAAACCGAGCATTAGGGTGTCTTTCATAGGGATTATTTAATCCCTTCGGATGGTGGCATAGCGAAAAGCTATGCCACTTTTCCGTTGTCGGGATATTTTAGCTACTCTTGCGTGGGGTTTGGAATCACTCCCACACAGTTGTAAATGATTTCAACGGCTTGGCGTTTCTTGCCGTTTACTTTCTCGGCTTGGTGAACGATTACCTTTTCGATAAACTCTCTTACGACTTCGGGCGTAAGTTCTGTTATCTCGGTGTACCGTTTTACAAGCCGCATAAACTTTGTTACATTGTCCGCATCTTCTTTTGCGGTAGAAAGCTCTTTGCGTAAAACCTTTATCCGTTCAGTTAAAGTTTCTTGCTCTTGCTCGTAGGCTTGGCTCATCTTTACAAATCGCTCATCCGTAAGATTGCCGCAAACCTTGTCCTCGTACAAACTCTGAATAATTCGGTCAAGTGCTTTTACTCGTTTCTCGGCTTCGTCGCATTCTTTCGTCTTGGCAGATAAGTCCTTGCGGATTTCTTTGCTCTTAGCCGTTTGCACCATATTCACAAACTGTTTTTCATTGTCCTTTGCCATTCCCAATACGCGCTGTAAGTCAGTTAGAACGATATGCTCTACGGCTTCAACAGTGATTTGGTGTGACGTGCAAAGGCTTTTGCTTTTCTTGCGATATGTAGAACAGTTAAAGTATTCTTTCTGCGTGGACTTCGAGCAACGGCAGAGATACATTTTCTTGCCGCAATCGGCGCAATAGACTATTCCCGAAAATACGCTCATTTCGCCCATATCCGTTTGTTTCCTTTTTGCTTTCCGTATTCGCTGTACCGTTTCGTAAGTATCTTCATCAATCAATGCTTCGTGCGTGTCTTTGAATATTACCCAATCTTCTCGCGGCAGGCGAATTTTCTTTTTGTTCTTGTACGATTTCTTTTTGGTAGTAAAGTTCACGGTATGCCCACAGTAATTCATATTTTCAAGAATATGTATGACTGCTTCGGTATTCCATATATTCGGGAATTCCATTTTAAGCGAAGTTGCAGGCAAACCGCACTTACGGTTATGGACGGTAGGCGTATCAATTCCGCGCTCGGTGAGTATTCTTGCGATCTGCGTCGGACCATAACCTTTCATACAGAGTGAGAATATTTCCTTTACAACCTTTGCGGCTTCTTCATCCACAATCCATTGTTCTTTGTTGCTTTCGTCTTTCTTGTAGCCATACGGCGGGCAGGTACACAAGTGTTTCCCTGAATTGCCTTTTGCTTTGAACACGGCGCGGACTTTCTTACTTGTATCCTTTGCGTACCATTCGTTGATGATGTTACGGAAGGGAGTAAAGTCGCTGTCGTTTTCAAATTGATTATCCACGCCGTCGTTGATTGCTATAAAGTGTACGTCGGCTTCGTTGAAGTAAACTTCACTGTAATAACCGACCTTTAAGTAATCTCTGCCCAAGCGCGACATATCTTTTACGATGACCGTCTTTACAAGCCCTGCATCCACGTCGCGTATCATACGCTGGAAATCGGGACGGTTAAAGTTCGTTCCCGAATACCCGTCGTCCACATAGAACTGCGGATTGCTCATTCCGTGTTCGCTCGCATACTTGCTCAATATGGCTTTTTGGTTTTTAATGCTATTGCTGTCGCCCTGCGAATCGTCGTCACAACTTAATCTGCAATACAGGGCGGTTATATCACCTCCGTTATAGTAGGTATTGTTATTGGTTACTGATAAATTGTTCATTCGGAATCTCCTCCCGAATACACCTTATCAGACAAGTCATTTAGTAAAATCTTTTTCAGTTTGTTATTTACGGTTTCCTTTGCGGTATCGCTTTCGCGTATTATTACGGCGTACTCCGTACCGCCGAAGGAAGTAGTGTATTCAAATTGTTTTTTCTCCAATATCACTTATTCAGACAATTATTTGTTGTCCTTATAGCTTTGAATACTATGTTCTCTCTTCATCGCGTTTTCCTCCTTATGCGAAAAGATTTAATAGTTATTCGGTTTTCTTTTTATCGATTTCCTCAAAACCGAAAAAATCGTCATACCCATCCATTAGTTTACCTAACGATAGGTTGTGTTCGGCGGCATCGTCTAATAATGCTTTGTAGCCCGCCTCGATTAACTGTACCTTTGTATAGCCGTATCTTTTCAAAAACTCATTTATCTGTTCGGCTTTCTCACGCGGTACGCTCGTTCCCCAAATCATACATTTGGCTTTACGTTCTTCTCTGTGTCGTTCTTCATAACGCTTGTCCTTAACCGATCTGTCTTTCTTTTCCATAATAACCTCCGTAAAATATATTCGTCGTATATATACGATTGAATATATTTTAGCACGATACGGCTTTGGAGTCAAGCGTTTATGAAAATTTAATCTGCTTTGCCGTAATTGTTCTTGCGTGGCGTAGGGCTATTTTGTTCTTGTTCCTTGCGGATTTCTTCTTCGATTTCTCGTAAACGGTTTCTACTAAACGGTGCAGGTTGTTCGCCGATGGGTAAGAAAGGTTGTAACACCGAAGTAGCACGGTAGAACACTCGCGCAAATGCTTCGGGTTCTTGCGTTCTGAATAGTGTAATAGCGCGTAGTGCTTTGTCGTGGTCGTTGTGTGTTTTCTTTTCCTTTTGGTAGGACTCGAATAGATAACTGTTGTCTTTCTTTAACCGCGTGTTTTCTTCGGTTAGACTTTTGTTCTCTACCGTGAGCGCAACAACTTGCGTTTTCAGTTCGCTCTTGCCGTGAGCGATTTCGCCGTTCTTTGCTTGTTCCAACGCTTGCGAATAGTCGGCTTCCGAATCGCGTTCCGCAACGATTTTATCTCGTTCGGCTTTGGCGGTATGTATCTGCCCAATAGTTTCGTCAAAGTGTTCTTCGGCTTTCTTCACGGCTTGGTTGATTTGCCGCAATTCAGACTGAGCTGTTTCCGTAATGTCCGCCGCTTCGGTGCAAGCGTTCAATACAATTTTCTTTGCTTTGTATTCCGCTGTGGACAAATGCTTTTTCGGACTGCCTTCGCGCCCTCGTTCTAAACCCCAACGCTTGCCGACAGCTTCGTGAAAATCCGTTTGCAATTTGGTAAGCTCGGCACGGTTGAACAGGTCTTTACAACACAGTCGCCAATTCCTTATGGGCATAAGATTTAAGTGCAAATGCGGCGTAGTTTCATCGTTGTGGACGACTGCGGATATTATATTTTCCTTGCCGTATTTGTCCGCAAAATACCTTGTGCATTGCGCAAAGAAATCTTCTTGTTCCGCCAGTGTTAGCCCTTTGAAAAACTCTCCATCTGAGCCGATTACAAACGACGCCATAAGCACAGCATCCTTTCTCGGTTTGGTCGGTAAATTCAATTCGGCTATTCGCTTATTGATAAACTCCGTGTAAGAACAGTATCTCGCAAAGGTATGATAGTTGTCTTTTGTTCTCTCGCTGTTTATCTGCGGATTGCTTGCTTCATAGTTTTCATCTCTCTCGTTTTCTTTTTCCACAGGGTAAATATCCGTCTTATGATACTTCTCCATATGGCACACTAAATAGCTAATGTTTTGTTCCTCCTTATAATATATTCCGTCTTTGTGTAGTGGACAAAAAGCCTCGCAGAGCCCACACTTCGCTTGCGAAGTGTGGGCTATACTTTGTATCAAGTCTTCATTTCCTTACAGTCAAGCCTTTCAAAGTTTTTAGTCCACACGCGAACATTTATAGACCGTCCGCAAAGTCTTTTAATCGTCCATAATTACCACCTCCGAGCAACGAAAAACTCACGGCAGTTTGCCGTGAGCCTATCCGTTATTCTTTAATTTTTAGAGCGTAGAATTTAACCGCTCACTTATATACACTCCAAAACACCCGATATATTCCAATATCGCAAAAAAATTTTGAATTTTTTTATTTCGGATCTCCAAACAATTTTTTGAGTTCCGCTTCGATGTCGGCATCCTCGTCGAAAACGTAAATATTGTTTGCCTGTAAAAAATCGTCCGTTCGCTTTTTAAGTAGTGGCGCGACCTTCGGAATAAAGCGTTCTTCCATAAACTGTTCGCTTGTCATTTTAACGCGCTTTGCAGTTTTTTCTTGCTCGTCTAAAAGCTGTTCGTAGACTTCTTGATTAGGTTCGGGCGTTATCTTTTTGCGCCGTTCCATTTCCGTTACAAGACAGTAGTAGAGCCATATAAATACGTCCGCTTGTTCGTTCAACTTTTGGTAGTAGAATATCTTTCGGAAGATAAGCGGCAGTTCGTTTATACATCCTAAATTATCTTCGGCAGGGTTGTACTCGTAAAGATAAAGCAAGCGGTAAGCATAGTAATAATACTCACGAAAAGAGTAGAAGTAAATAAGCAATTCTTCCAACATTCTCTCGCCGATAAGGTAGTTAAATGTTTCAAAGATTACATCTATATCTTTCGGCATCTTATGAGAGTAGATAAACTTTTTCCACGCAAGCTCAAATTCGATTTCTTTCTTCGTGCGGCTTCCGTCGTTTAGCCGTTCTGCTTCAATTAGGTCTAACAACCGTTCCAATCGCTTTGATACATAGCTTTGTGTTTTGCCGATTTTCTTTGCAATATGCTTTTGACCGACACCCGCTTCGTATAGTTTGACGATTAGTCTATCCGATTTCGAGAAAGTAGAGAGTAACGCTTTTTTGTCTAATTCTTCTATAATATCGTTTTCAAAGTTTAGCGTTTTCTTGTCCGCAATGCATCCCCAAGCATTTGTTTCTCTGTCATCCTCGTCGATTTCACCGCGCTGACGGTAATATTTTTCCACATCCAAATAACGCCTGTCGTGCTTATGATTGTTATTGTGTTCTTTCTTATCCCGCTTCATCAGCTGGGCATAGACTTTTGGCGTTACCTTTACGGGAATGATATAGTAGTCCCGATTACGGTAATACGTTCCACCAAGCGGCTCAGATACGGAAGTGTAATAGTATGTAACAAGACAGTCCGCATTCGGCTTGCGCTTCGGATTGTTAAGATAGCGACTGCTTAACATTCCGTATTCGATATTCGGTTGTGCCTTGTTATAGTAGTATTTCATAGTGCCATGATAACACAGTATTGTTGACGAAAGCTGTCAACAATATTAAAAATTTTTTATTCATTCAAATAAAATTTTAGAATTAAACAAGTCGCGCAGGAAGGCTTTTGTATTTTCAAGAAATTGTTCCTTCCCGATAGATTGTTCGTGAAGGAGCAAATAGCGGATTAAAAAAGTCGCCGCGCCGGTTACAGCCGAAGTAAGAATATCCAAACGATATTTGAAGGTATGATGACGGCTGATACTTGCAAGCAATTCGTAAATGGATTTTTCTATCGTTGTCGAAATCATAGTAAGCACCATTTCGTCGTGAGAAATATCCATTAAAAACTGCTTTTGATTGAGGCACTCGTTGATTACTGCATCCAACACGCGAAACGTTAAGTCAAGTGCGGTATCATTCACGTTCTGCGTAGGGATGGCGGCTTCCGCATGGGCGATAATAGACTGCTTTATGTTCAAAAAAACGTCGTTCAAAAGTTCGTATTTATCGGCGTAATGCTTATAAAAAGTCATCTTGTTTATCATAGCGGTGGAACAAATATCGCCGACTGTAATTTTTTTGAAGGGCGTACTTTTCATAAGCTCTACCAAGGCGTTACATAAATCACGTTTACTTTTGGTTATCCTGATATCTTCCTGTTTTTCCATAATAATATAAATTTCCTTTTTTGTATAAGTAGCAATACTTTCCCGTTATTCTGTAATAGCACACAGCTTGCTTTATTAGACAGCATAACATATAATAATACGAAAGTCAAGATAATAATACACTTATATTATTAGTTGGAAGCGTTGAAAATGAAAAAGTTAACGAATTTTATTGTAAATAAAAAGAATTATATCATCGTTCTTTTTATAGCTCTTATTGCCTATTGCATATGGGGAATGGGACAAGTAAAAATAGAGTATGATATAACTTCGTATCTACCATCGAATACCGATACGAAGCAAGCCCTCGATATTATGGAAGAGGAATTTGTAACGTTCGGCACGACGAAAATTATACTACGCAATATCTCTTTTGAGGACGCGCTTGTCTTGCACGACGAGATTGAACAGCTTGACGGTGTAAAGAGCTTCGACTTCCACAATACCGAAGATTATTATAAACAGTCCTGTGCGCTTTTCAATATTACGTTTGACGGCGATGCAGACGACGAATTATCCGTAGCCGCCTATAATAAAACGTTGGAGCTTCTCGACGGATATGATTTACTCGTTTCGGCTTCTTTGACAGATACATATGCCGAAGAGTTACAGCACGACGTTAATTTCGTTCTGATACTTGCGATTGTAATTATTATTGCCGTTCTTGCTTTTACCACGAAAAGCTTCGGGGAAATACCCGTATTTATTCTTACGTTCGGCGTAGCGGCTTTACTCAATATGGGAACGAATTATTGGTTGGGTACTATTTCGTTTATATCCAATTCCGTCTGCGTAATTTTACAGCTTGCGCTTGCCATCGACTATGCCATTATTCTCTGCCATAGATTTTCGGAAGAAAAGGCAAACGGGCTGTCGCCGAAGGAAGCTATGGCTGCGGCACTTGCAAAGGCTATTCCCGAAATAGCCGGTTCGTCCTTGACGACGATTGCGGGACTTCTTGCACTCACGACAATGGCTTTGGGGCTTGGCGCCGATTTGGGTATCGTGCTTGCAAAAAGCATTATTTGCAGTATGATTACCGTCTTCTTGTTTATGCCGTGCATAACGCTTTATTTCAGTAAAGCAATCGATAAAACCGCACATAAAAGCTTCGTCCCCAAAATTTCGGCTGTCGGCAAATTCGACGTCAAACTTCGTTACGTCATTCCTGCGGTATTTTTGGTCACAGTCATCGTATGCGGTTATTTTTCCTTTCAGACGGAGTACGTTTATTCGACGGGAAGTATCGATACTTCCCGCCCTTCGGCAACGCAGATAGCCCAGCGCGAAACGGAAGCCGTATTCGGTTATTCAAACCAGCTTGCGGTTCTCGTACCCAAAGGCGATTACAATTTGGAAAAGCGCGTTATAGATACCGTAAGCACCCACGAAGAAGTAAAGGAAGCGATAGGAATTTCAAACGTGGAAATTACCGCCAACGGTACAACGCATTATCTTACCGACAGACTTAATTACAGACAGTTTGCGCTGCTCCTCGGTACGGACGACTCAACCGCCGTGAGCATTTACCGAGCGTATGCTTATTTTTCGCAGAGCGACAGTCAGGACGGTGTTTCGGAAGTGGCACTGTTTGAAGCAAATAAAGATATTTATACCGCTTCCATTCTCGATATCTGCGACTGTGCTTTCGGGCATGACGATTTCATTTCGGCATTTTTAAACGGCAATGACGATTTACTTGATACCTACGAAACGTTACGCGATACGATTAACGACGCCGAAGCACAGCTTATAGGAACTAATTACACGCGCGTTCTGTTTATTCTGGATAGCGATATAGAGAGTAAGCAGACTTTCGCTATGATTGAAAATATGCGTGAAGAAGTAAAAGCCTTTTGTCCGCAAGCGATATTTGCCGGCGATTCTATGAGCTCTTACGATTTGGATAAATCGTTCAGTACCGATAATTTGAAAGTCAGTATTTTAACGGTGCTTTTTGTGTTCGTCATACTTATGTTTACGTTCCGTTCGTGGGGTACTCCTATACCGCTTACCGCAACCATTCA
>CAJUKR010000046.1 GCA_910587025.1 uncultured Christensenellaceae bacterium | reverse complement strand
CTTGATTATTATATCATATAGAAAGCGGATATGCAAGCGGTTTGGGCTTTATTTTGCCATATAAGTTAAAATTTTTGCAAGGAATTGCCGAGTATGACCGCCGCGACGCGGATAAGCGCTATATCGCGCTCGCTTACCGAATCCGAGCCCGTGACATAAAACGCGCCGAATACGTCGCCGTCGCCTGCGATAGGTTCCGCAACGATAGCCATACGTCTGTCGCACCTGAGCGAAGCGTCGCCGATCTCGTTTATATCGATGATCGAATAGTCCTCGCGGCGCATCAGTTTGGACTTGATCGCCTGCGGAATGTCCTTGCCGATGAACATACCCTTGTCCGATCCGCTTCCGCCCAGCCACTTATCGAGATTGGATACCAGTACGGTACCCGATACGCATTCGGAAAGGACGCGGAGCGCTTCGCCCGAAAGTTCTTCGAGGGCAAGCGTCATGTCCATTTTTTTAAGTACGATCTCGCCGCTGTCCAAACACGATATTTCCATGGGATCGCCCAGCGAGATCCGATGCAGTTTGCGGTATTCTCTGGGAATAACCACCCTGCCCAGTCCGTCAACTTTTCTTATGATTCCGTTTGTTTTCATACGAGTATTATGTCGCATATTGTCGCTTTTATGCACATACGGAAATTTTCGGCCGAATGCGCGCCGCACTTGACAAACGGCGGCGCTCGGTTGTATAATACTACGCATGGAACGCAACGCTATTATAAAAGTAAGAGAATCCGCGGACGGCGAGCCCGTTCTCATGACCACGGGAAAGATCATTCGTCTCGGCGGCAGTCTCAATATCATATACGGACAGGAAGGCGCGTTCTATACCATAGGAATATCGGACGGCATCGTATCCATTTCGAGAGAAAGCGACGAGGATTACTCGCTTATTCTTTGCGAAGGCAAGGAAGACGAATTCACCGTTTCCACGCCGTTCGGCGATATTGATATGAAAGTCGTACCCGAACGGGTCTTTTACGAAGAGAACGAACAAGGCATACGCGTAGAGCTCGTATACAATCTGGTCGGCGGAGGCGGAAGCGAAACTTTCAGGCTTTACCTCGAATGCAAGTACGACGACTGACGACTCAGTCGCTCCGTCCGTGCGGCTCCGACTTGAATTTACTGCCGTACCTGCGCGTATGCACTTTCGGATATCTGAAGTTGCGAACGTATGCGGACGGATCGAAGTCGTACATTTCGCCGAGCCGCAGCAGAATACCCGAGCAGGCGCGGGTATCGTATAAAGCGTTATGGTGTTCGGTCAGTTCGACGCCGAGAGTACGGGACAGGTTCGAAAGCACGAGATCCCCTTTTACATTCTTATAATCGAAATGCAGTCGGCGCGCAAGATCGACGGTACAAAGATACCGCAACCGAGGCACGCCGATCTTTCTGTTTTCGAGAGCTTTTGCAAGCACTGTCAGGTCGAATTCGGCATTGTGCGCGACAAAAACACGCGACAGCGTATGCGGAGCGATACGCGCCCATACTTCTTCGAATTTAGGCGCGCCCTCCACCATGTCGGGCGTTATATGATGTATCGATATATTGAAGTCTTCGAATATGTCTTCGGGATCGACGAGAGTATACCATTCGTCGGTAACTCTGTCGTCCGTAAGCAACTGAACGCCTATCGAACAGATACTGTCGTTCTTACTGTTCGGAGTTTCAACATCAAGCACTATGTAATCCATTTTCTCTATTCCAGGTATAAATTATCCGTATATCGCCGTAAGCTCGACATCATCGCCGAGCCGCCAGACCGACGGCGCCGCAAACAAAGAGCCGTCCGAGGTCTGCCATCCCATAAACGTCGATCCGTCTTTTTTCGCCGAATACGGCGTAAACGGAGCGTCGTACTCCACCGTCTGAACGGCATAGTTCCCGACAAGACTTCGTCCTTCTTCGTCGGTCAATACCCCGCCGTTGCCGTAATATGTCACAACGAAAGTATCGGGCTTCCAACGAGCCGTAAACGTTACGTCGGTCGCGTATTCGAATGACGAAACAATGTCGACGGGTTCGCCGTCGCATACCCAACCGAGGAACGTATAATGCTCCCGCGTCGGTTCGGGCAAGAAAGACAAAGCTATGCCGGAACCGCATTCGTATTCCGTGCGGTTGAGTTTGTCCCCTCCCGCGACGTCGAGCGTGACCGTATACTTGTGACCGATCCAGCCGCAATACAGTTTGGTATCCGAGCCGATGCGTATGTCCGATTCGAATCTGCGGCTCAGAACGTCGTCGACGTACCAACCGTCGAACACGTAACCCGTTTTTTCCGGCGTCGGCAATACCACTTTGCCGTCCGCATCGCTCAGAACGGTCGTCAAAACTTCGTCGCCGTCGTACAACGTAACGAAATGTTTGCCCTGCGCGCAACCGAAAAATACCGTCGCGACAGCCGACACGGTCAGTATGACGAATAACGATACGAGCAATCTGCGCTTTACCATTTCTTTGCCTCGATAAATATAATACACTATTTTATCAAACAAGTCAAAGACATAAATCGGATTTTTGCAAGGCATAAAAAAAATATATTCTTTGCATACAATTATCGGGCAATACGCTTGATTTTTTTTTACCGATATTGTATTATTATCGAGCTGTCGATATAAAAATCATGAGAGCGCTCACACTCGGAGAGGTGGTTGAGTGGTCGAAGGCACACGCTTGGAAAGCGTGCGATGCGGTAACGTATCCGCGGGTTCGAATCCCGCCCTCTCCGCCAAAACCCGAAACGAACTCCCGCGAGTTTGACTCGGGTTTTTTATTTTTCCGAAGTATATTCGGTTTAAGCCATAATGCAAGCACGGGAGTATCGAATATGCCGTTTGATTACAAAAAAGAGTATAAAGAATTTTACTTGCCGAAAAATCGACCGTCCATTGTGACGATTCCGAAAATGAATTATATTGCGGTCAAAGGCAAAGGAGACCCAAACGACGAAGACGGCGAATATAAAAAGTCCATCGGGCTTTTATATGCGATCGCATTCACGTTGAAAATGAGTCACAGAGTCGGTCACGAAATCGACGGTTATTTCGAATACGTCGTGCCTCCCCTTGAAGGTTTTTGGCAGCAGGACGGCAGTGCCGACATAGATTATGCGCACAAAGAAAACTTCGATTTCGTTTCCGTAATTCGATTACCCGATTTTATAACGAAAGACGATTTCGACTGGGCGATAAAGGAAGCGACCGTCAAGAAAAAAACCGACTTTTCCAAAGTCGAGTTAATGGAATACGACGAGGGTCTTTGCGTACAATGTATGCACATCGGCTCTTACGATAACGAACCCGAAACGATCGGACTCATGAACGATTATATACGAACCGTCGGATACGAATCGGACATAACCGACATACGCCGTCATCACGAAATATACCTGAGCGATCCTCGCAAATGCGATATATCGAAGTTGAAAACAGTCATAAGACATCCGATAAGAAAAAGATAATCAAGGAATCGTACAATGGATAAAACACAGATCTTTAAATTCATATCGAAACAAAAAACGGCGTTTATCGCTTCAGTCAACGAACAAGGTTATCCCGTAATAAGGGCTATGCTTGCGCCACGTAAAACAGACGGAAACGAAATCTATTTCTCTACCAACACCTCGTCCGATAAAATCAAACAGTATTCGGCAAACAATAAGGCTTGCATCTATTTTTATCGGCGCGGAAAAATCAAATATCAAGGCGTTACGATGATAGGCGAAATGCAGGTCTGCACCGACCAAGCGACAAAAAACGAGATATGGCGTTTCGGCGACAGGCTGTTTTACAAACAAGGCGTAACCGATCCCGATTATTGCGTATTGAAATTCATAGGCAAGACGGCGAAATATTATTGCGATTTCAAAACAGAAACGATCAACCTGGAATAAAACAGAAACCGATATCGTTTGCGTTTTTTCGCATGCGGTAAATTGTAATCGATATGTCACAAAATAAATTCGAAAACGGCGCAACCGAAAGATTGGGCGAAGGCAAAATACTGCCGCTGGTATTCAAACTGACGATACCGGCGGTTATTGCACAGCTCATAACTTTTCTGTATAATATAGTCGACAGAATGTTCGTCGCAAAAATTCAGGACTCCGGAATGGACGCTCTTGCGGCGCTGGGGATAGTTCTTCCCGTAACATTGATCATACAGGCGTTTGCGAATCTCATAGGGCTGGGCGGTTCTCCGCGGGCGAGCATCAAACTCGGCGAAGAAGACAAAGAGGAAGCGGACAAAATTTTCAACACATCATTCGTAATGCTTTCCGGCATCGGCGTACTGATAGGCATAACCGTCTTTGTTCTGGCGCGACCTATCGTAATCGCCTTCGGCTGTCCGCCGAGCGCGACGGATTTCGCGGTATCGTATCTCAAGATATATTCCGTCGGCACGGTGTTCGTATTGCTCGCGCAAGGACTCAACCCGTTTATAACCGCGCAGGGATATTCACTGACGGCGATGTTTTCCGTTTTGATCGGCACCGTCGCAAACATTGCTCTCGATCCCCTATTTATATTCGCTTTCGATATGGGTGTGAACGGCGCAAGTCTCGCAACGATCATTTCCCAATTCTTGTCTTTTATCTGGATAATCTTGTTTTTCTTTTCGAAAAAAAGCATATTCAAATTGAAAATCAAAGATATGAAACCGAACCCGAAAAGAATAGCGGGTATACTTTCGCTCGGTTTTACGCCGTTTGTCATGACCGTTACCGAATGCGCCATACAGATCGTATTCAATATAAATCTCAACAACTCGACCGGCGGCGACAAGAATTATACCGCGGCGCTGACGATAATGCTCAGCGCCCTTCAGCTCATTTCCCTGCCGCTCAACGGTCTCGGTTACGGAATGCAGCCCTTCGTAAGTTATAACTACGGCAAGGGCGATGCCGCAAGGCTGAAAAAAGGTATAGGCTACGTCACCGTGATAGCGTTCGTCTTTGCCGTAACCGTATGGTCGGTTTCGCTCGCCGTACCGCAATTATACGCGTACATTTTCTCGGCGAGCGACAGCGTAAAAGAAATCGTCACGGCATATACCCCGTTTTTCCTTATGGGGTCGATAATGTTTTTCGTACAGATGACGCTGCAAAACGTCAATGTTGCTTTGGGACAATCGAAAACGGCGCTCATTCTCGCGGTGGTACGAAAGGTCATAATTCTGATACCGCTTTGCTTTACGCTCACGCACTTTACGGGATTTGTCGGAGTATATTTGTCCGAAGGTATTGCGGATTTCGCGGCGGGTATCATTACTTCCGTCGTGATATTCGTAACATTCCCGAGGGTGTTCAAGAAACGCGAAGAAGTCGTAAAAAACAAAAACGGATAAATCCCGAACGGTTTCATATTACGGCGCGATATTACACATAATGAACTTATGAAAAAAATATTTGCGTTTTTGATTTTGATAACCGCGGTATCGACATGTCCCCGTGCGGCGACGCAAAGCATCGTATGCTCCGACTCGGCCTCACAGCCCATAGACACGGTTGCGGTGGCGGACGGCGACACGGTCGGAACGGCAAGCCTATACGGAAACGGACAAAACTACGTAACCGACGTAAAAGTTACCGTCAGATTCGAAAATCACGAGCCGTACGATATCGAGCTCGACGACGGATATTCTCCGTCTATATCCGCATTCGACTTCGGCGCGGAGAACAAACTTCTGTTCTGTTCGTCGCAGACGGGAGGAAGCGGCGGATACGGCAACTATCGTGTTTACAGCTTAAAAACCGATTCGTATATGTTGCTTTACGACGACAAAACGGACAGCCGAAACTCGGCTTTCGGCGCGGAGTTCATTCCGAACGGTTTTATGCGTCTTCGAAACGACGGAACGGGATACGAACTCGACGTATATGTCGGATATATGGATCGGACATTTTACGATATGATCTTTTCGCCCGACGGCGGCGTTAAAAACGAACAACCGTATGTGAACGACATTTCGTTCGTCTCACCCGCGCTGAATCCCGCAAGCGGTATTTACAGACTTACGACGTACCGCTCCGTCACTGCCGTAGCAGAAGTAAACAGGCTCGGATATATCGTCCGTACGCTCGATTTCGAAAACGGTGGCTTTGTTCCGACTTTTACAGAGTTTTCGATAAGTCTGTAAACGAACAAATACGCTTGCTTTCGCGCCGAACTTATGATACTATTATCAAGATAATATAAGAACGCAAGGTGCGGAAATATGGAATTCGTAAACGCGACCGAAAGAACGAAAGACTATCGTAAAATGAAAAAGTTATATAAGCAGGCGTTTCCGTCAAACGAACGCGCTCCGTTCCGGCTTTTGAAACGAAGAGCGAAATCGGATAACGCGGATTTTTGGGCATTGTATAACGAAGATAAATTCATCGGAATAACTTATATAGTCAAGAATAAAGATTTGGCTTATATTTTTTATCTTGCCGTTCAACCCGACGAGCGCGGCAAAGGATACGGTACGGAGATTATAAACGAATTGAAAAAGCGCTATGCGGGCATGCGACTTTTCCTTGCACTGGAACTGCCGGACGAACAGGCGCCGAACTATGAGCAACGCGTCAAGCGACATGAATTTTATTCGAAATGCGGACTTAACGATCTGCCGTGCAAAATAAAAGAAGCATCGGTGATCTACGGAGTTATGGGCATCGGAGGCAATATAAAGCCCGAAGAATACGGCGAAATGATGAAACTGTATCTCGGCGGATTTCTTTCCAAAATAATAGACGTGCGGCTTATCGAATAAACCGCACGTCTTTTCGAATCTTTTCGTAAAAATCGTTTATACTTTATCGATCAATACCGTTCTCGTCGCGACCGCATCACGGAAAGCTTTATCGTGCTCGACAAATAACATGGTCGGCTTAAACTCGGTCAAAAGTTCTTCTATCTGCATACGCGAATAGATGTCTATATAATTCAACGGTTCGTCCCAGATATACAGGTGAGCTTTTTCACACAAACTGCCCGCTATGAGCACTTTCTTTTTCTGCCCCTCGGAAAACGCGGCGATGTCGCCGTCGAAATCGTTTTTGCCGAAATCCATTTTATTGAGTATAGCCTTAAAAAGGCTCTCGTCTATCCCGTTTGACTTTGCGAAATCCGAAAGACTGCCTTTTATATGCTCCGTCGTTTGCGGTACGTACGATATTTTCAGTCCCGAAGCGACAGTCAGTTTTCCCCGACGGTCGATATTTTCGCCCGCGATCATTTTAAGTATACTGCTTTTTCCCGAGCCGTTGCGTCCGTCGAGAACTACGCGCTCGCCCTGCATAAGTTCGAAATCCACGGGAGCGCACACCGCTCTTCCGTCATAAACGGCTTCTACGTCGCGCAGGGTCAGAAGTCTGTCGGAATGATATTCGAGCGGCGACAATTTGAGTTTGCCTACCGTTTCCGTATTGCGCAGAAGTCCGGACTTCGCTTCCGCCGCTTGCCTCGCCCTTTCTTCGGTCACTTTCGCGCGCTTCATCATCTTGGCGGACTTATGCCCCACATATCCTCTGTCCGGTTTCAATCCCGCGCTCGTCTTCCCGTACTTAGAAGCCTCGACTTTATCCGCCCACCCCGAAGCGCGCTTTGCCGCTTCGGTCAGCTTGGCAATATCTTTCCTGAGCTTTTCGTTTTGCGTCGATTCGAAAGCCTGTTGTCTTTCGAAATTTTCGAGCCACGACGAAAAATTCCCGCAACGAACGTCTATGTCCGTTCTATTGATCGACATTATATGATCGACGCAACCGTCAAGAAACGCCCTGTCGTGCGACACGAGGATATACCCTTTCTTCCGCCCGAGATACTCAGACACCACCTCTCTCGCGGGCAGATCCAAATGATTTGTAGGCTCGTCGATCAGCAGGAAATCCCCCTCGCGCAAAAACAGTCCCGCAAGCATAAGCTTCGTACGTTCGCCGTTCGAGAGCGTATCGAGCGGACGGTAAAGCGATTCGATGTCCGCATTCATATGCGACAGTTCGCGAATGATCTCCCACTCTTCGGCATTCGGGCATATCTCGGACAATATTTCGAGACACAAACGGGATTTATTCGGCACGAAATAAGGAAAATACGAAAACTTCACGTTCGACGATATGTTTCCCTTATATTCGTACTTTCCGATAAGAAGATTCAGAAACGTGGTTTTTCCTCGCCCGTTTCGCCCCACAAGTCCCAGCTTCCAATCGGTGTCTATATTAAAACTTACGTTTTCGAAAACGTCGGTATCGCCGTATCCGAAAGAAAGATTACGCACCGAGATCAAAGACATATTTATCGCCTCCGTAAAAAAGAGTTGTCGGAAAAATCCCGATAACTCTTTGTCGTTGTTATAATGATAGCACAAACTCCGAGAAAGCGCAAGCGTTTCGACGCACGGACTTTTTCCGACGATCCGCTACTTTTCGGCAAGTAAATAACTGTCGTCGATACGCCTTAATATCTCTTCCGTTCCGACCGAGCCGTCGAAACAAACGGTCAGCCAATGCTTTTTGTTCATATGATAACCGCGGAAATATCTGCGGTTATCCGCGATGCCGTCTATTTCTTCGGGCAACGCTCTGAGATCGATGATTTCCAGAAATTCGTCGGAAGATCTGCCGAATTTCGAGCCGCAGACCGTCAGAAACGCCGCGTACCACTTCCCGGTGTCCTTTCGGCGCAATACTGCGTTTCCGTCGTATTTCTTCCACAGAAATTCAAGACTGTCGCCGTATTTCGTACGCGCGTACTCGATCGCCTGCTTTGCCTGAATGCTTTTGAACACCTCGGTTTCGAAGCATTCGTCCGCGATGCAGGCAAGCGTCCTTTCGTAATCCGTTCTTACCTCTCCGACAAAACCTCCGACGGCGTTTTCAGCCAAAAACAGAGTATAAGGTTCTCCCGTTTCGCAATCGGTAACTTCTGCGTCGATGCCGCCGTCCGAATCTATGCGGACGGTCATTCGCACCGAGCCGTCGGCGATCGGAACAACGTATTCGTAAAAATCACCGCAGAGGACGAAACCGTAAGGTTCGAGTTTTCCGAAATCGACTGTTTTGTGCCGAAGGATTTTTCCGATGTATTTATTCATTTTTTATTATAACTTTCTTTTCCGATCGGCATACAAGCGACTTAATCGAAAGGATGCGTACTGTCGCAAAACATAATCTTATATTTTTTCAATGCGGCGTTTTCGCGTTCGGTAACGAAGCCCGTTTTTACGTAAGCAGTTCCCCGTAAGAAGGCACGCCGCCCATACCCGAAACAACGTTATACCGTCCGAACTCCATATTCCCGTCCGGAACGACGTATATTCTTTTATGCGACCATATGCCCGAACACTCTTTCGAAAAAGTATTGTCGTCTATGAGGTGACGGGCAAGCACGGGATGCGCAAATATGAGCGCAATGGAAACGTTATGGTTCATAAACAAACCCTTGAGTCTGTATTTGATATTTCTCGATACGTAAGCATCGAGGAGCAACGCTCCGGTACCGCCGCAATACGGACACTTGTTCTGACTCACCGAGCCGAGTTCCTTGCCCATCTTT
Source organism: uncultured Christensenellaceae bacterium (assembly GCA_910587025.1). Classification (GTDB taxonomy): domain Bacteria; phylum Bacillota; class Clostridia; order Christensenellales; family Pumilibacteraceae; genus Protoclostridium. The sequence goes on along the minus strand of CAJUKR010000046.1, from coordinate 3,309 downwards.
TTGCGCGTTATTTCCACAAGCCCGAGTCCCGACATATCGAGAACGCGGGTCTTCACGCGGTCGAAAAACAGTTCGTTCTTCATTGCTTCCACGACCTGAACTTTATGTTCGTCGTCCAGCATATCGATAAAGTCAACGACTATTATGCCGCCGATATTACGCAAACGAAGCTGTCGCGCGATTTCCTTTACCGCTTCGAGATTCGTTCTGAATACTGTGTCTTCTCTGTTGTCCGTACCGAGGAATTTGCCCGTATTGACATCGATAGCTGTCAACGCTTCGGTCTTTTCGATAATGAGAAAACCGCCCGAACGCAGTTCCACCCTCGGGCTGTATATCTCAACTATGTCGGATCCTATATCGTAATAATCGTAAATATCCTCTTCGCGGTCGTAAAACTCGACCGTTCCTGTGAACAGCGGACAGAACGTATCTATCATCTGACGTATGTCCTCCGTCATGGATCTGTTATTGCACACGACTCCGTCGATATCGTCCGAAAGCATATCGCGTATCGTCCTGTACAGGATATTTCCTTCGTTGTGAATGAGCGCGACGCCGTCCGTTTCTTCCCACCTTTTCTGAATGCGCTCGCCCGCTTTTATGAGGAATTTCGCTTCCTGCATGATCTCTTCGTCGGTGGCGGTAAGACAGCTTGTCCGCGCAATAAACCCGCGCCCTTCGGGAGCGAGGGACGAAAGCAATCCCGTCAGCCGCGCACGCAGTGCGTCGCTCGTTATTTTGCCCGAGACCCCGATGAAATCGAGATTGTAAAGATATACGACATAATGCCCCGGAATGGAAATGTTCGACGAAAGCTTCGGCCCTTTGAGTTCGGTACCTTCTTTGACCGCCTGCACCATGACGTACTCGCCTTCTTCGGCGACTATCTTATTAGGTAAATTCTTTTCGCTTATTTCCGATTTATGATCGAGCGCTTCGTCGATATACCAAAAACCCGTCCGCGGACCGCCTATGTCCACGAAAGCGCTGCGCAGACCGTCCACGACGTTTGTTACTTTTCCTTTGTATATGTTGCCCGAAGTCTGCCTTTCGTCGACCGATTCGCTGTAAAGTTCCGAAAGCCTGCCGTTTTCCATCAGTCCGACCGTAGTATAGGTTGCTTCGCTGTCAACCAATATTATGTTTTTCTTCTTGTCTGTATCGTCGGTATACATTATGTTTCGATTACTGATTAAAATGCTTTTTATAATTATATCATATAAGATTACGTTTTGCAACAGAAATCGCAGTTTCGGACGCATTAAATTGCGTAACGGCGATATCGAGTTCGCTTTCCGTCATGCTCGCCAGCGGCTTCATGGAAATATCGGTTATGACGAATTTCGTATAGCAATCGGGTCTGAGCATTTTATAAAGCTCGAAAAGCGTCAGATCCTTATCTACCATAAGCTCCCTGACTTTCAGTCCGCGGCCGAGCCGTTTACCCGTCGCCGCCCTGGCGTACAGACGTTCGTAACGACCGTCGCCCGGGATCGCAAGCGACACGATGACAAACATGCCTATCGTCGCGTATGTGAAATTCGCTCCGAGCACCATAAGCGTTATGCACGCAGCGACTCCGCACACGCCGAAAGCCATACCTACGGCTCGCATGATTTTCACGACCGTAGAAGGACGGAGTTTCAACGACAGCGCACAACGCAAAATACGCCCGCCGTCCAACGGACACACGGGCAAAAGATTGATCAGCCCCGTAAACAGCGACGCGTCGGCAATAGGCTGTGTCGCGGCATACGTCGTCGGCGCAAGCCACCATATCCCGGCAAGCACGATCCACGTAAATATATTCACCGCCGGCCCAGCCGCGGCGATCACGATCTCATGCTCGGGATCCATGCCGTCTTCCAGACTCATCGATATACCGTAAGGCATTACCTTGATCTTTCTCAGTCCGTAACCGAAACGTTCGGCGGCAAAAGCGTGGGCATATTCGTGAAGCAAAAGAGTGACCGAGTACGCAAGCAGTTCTATGCCGTGTCCGAGAAGCACGACCGCAACGACTGAGATAAGCGTAAGCGGCGAAACGGAAACGTAAGATTTCGACTGTTTTTGCGGTTTTTTATTCTTCACATATAAAAGCTATGTATATTATGTCTGACATATTACCTCAAAACGTCGCCGGAATCGTAAATTTCGGTCGCCGCGAATTTTATGCCGAACAAAACGTCGCCGGTAATCTCATCTATATCGGCGTTTATTTTTATGTCGCCGTCGAGCGTCATATAATCGGAAAGCAACGATATCATATCGCTTCTGATCGACGCGATTACGCCGGAAAGCGCGCTCGTACGCGCACCGAGCAAATATTTTTTCAGACTGTCGGAAACCGTAGTTCTCATAATTTTCGTTTCAACCCCCTTCTTATTCGCCCGAAAGCCCCGCGGTATTTTCTCGTCAGATCGTAAAGTTCGGGAGTTCCGGACATGATCCCCCGCGCGAGCGCGCGACAGGCTTCCGCACCTTCGCTTACCCCCGAATACAGCGAGTTGCTTAGTAAATTCATTTCGTCTTCGTCGGGTATCATACCGTACACTTCCGCGCCGATGAGCCTTTCTATATCCCCTCTCGACAACATTTCGCCCGAAACGATCAAATCGCCCCGCACACGGTTCACAACCGTATATATGCGCGATATTCCGTCCCTTCGGAGAAGATTCATGACCGTTTCGGCGTCGCGTACCGAACTTATATGCGGAGTCGTGACAAGCACCGCTTCGTCGCAGGCGGCGACTGCGCGCTTGAATCCGGCTTCTATTCCCGCAGGGCAGTCCACGAGAACGTAATCGAACATCTGTCCGAGTCTGCGTACGACTTCCTTTACGTTCTGCCCCGTCACTTTGGCACGGTCGTAACTGTGAGCGGACGGCATCACGTACAGTCCTCGCGTTTCGACGTCCTCTATTATTGCCTGCCGTAAGCGGCAGCGTCCTTCTATGACGTCGACGAGATCGAACACTATGCGGCTGTCTATCCCGAGAACGATGTCGAGATTATTCAGTCCTATATCGGCGTCGAGTACTACGGTGCGCTCTCCCATAGACGCAAGACTGCGTCCGAGACTTGCCGTGACGGTGGTTTTCCCCACACCGCCCTTGCCGCTTGTGATTACGATTGTCCTTGCCATAACATAACAATGTTACAACACTCGCATTGTAAAACGTCGGGATAAAACATAATAAAAAAACGAACCTTGTCGATTCGTTTTAATTATATTCGGTCATGTCGTTTAATATTATTTTCAGATCGGAAGAGCGTCGTGTAGGGAAAGAGTGTAGATCTCGGTGG
>CAJUKR010000045.1 GCA_910587025.1 uncultured Christensenellaceae bacterium | reverse complement strand
AACCTTGTCGATTCGTTTTAATTATATTCGGTCATGTCGTTTAATATTATTTTCTGCTCAGAATTTCATTCAGAAGAACGGCGTTCGACAACAGTTTTCCGCCGCCCAGAAGCGCGGCGTACTCCGCATCGGGATGAACTGTCACGGGTATATGCAATCTGTCCGAAAGAAGTTTATCCAGTCCGGGGATCTTACTGCCGCCGCCCGTCAGATACAGACCGTCGACGGTAATATCCGAAGAGGACTCGGGCGGGAGCGATTTTATTATGCTCTCCACCGCGTCTGCGATACGCAGATAGTACGGCATTACGGAATCCATTACGTCCGTCGCTTTTATGTTTATTACCGTGGGCGCGCGACGCGACACGTCCGTGCCCGTCACCGGCATCGTAGTAAGATCGTTGGAATAAAGACTTCCGATCTCTTCTTTTACGTGCGACGCAGTGATCGGACCGATCTTGAAATTATATTTGCCGAGAATATAATCGCACAAAGCGCGATCGATCATTCCTCCGCCGATATTTATGCCGCAGGCTTTGACTATGCCGCCGAGCGACAACGCCGCGACTTCGGTTATTCCTCCGCCGATATTCGCAATCAGACTGACCTTATGAGCGTGTACGGGAAGATCTATACCGACTGCGGACAGCATGATATTCTCGATCGTCATCGCGTCGCGTATACCGACCTTTGCGAAAACATCGTCGTAGATCCTGTGTTCTTCGATCGTCATACCCGTCGGAACACCTGCAATTACGCGAAGTTTCGGGGCGAACAGTCTCGGACGCAAAACGCGGCAAAGAAACTCGTACAGCATATCGCGACAGGAGTCGGGATCGGTTATGAACCCGTCGGAAACAGGAAAAGAAAGCACCGTGCTTTCCGGCGCTTTCCCCGTCATAGCCGCCGCTTCGTGACCGACCGCACGAACTTTACCGAGCTTGGGATCGCCGTTGTACGCGATCTTGGTCGGCTCGTAAAGTACGATACCGTTACCAGGCATATATATGCCCGTATTCGAAGTCCCTATAACGATGGCAAGTTCTTCTGTCATGTAAAATTCTCCGCAAGCGTTTCGACCAGCCGCGTAGGCAGTCCGACAACGTTGTCGTAATCTCCGGTAATTCCTTTTATCATCGGCGCGAGTTCCTCGTCCTGAATACCGTACCCGCCCGCTTTATCAAACGGTTTCCCGCTCGCAATATAGTTTTCCACGATTTTCCCGTCGTATTCGCCGAAATCGACAAACGTTTCCTCGCACGCCGTTTCGTACCGCTTCCCGAGTCGCAGACATACGCCGGTAATCACCGAATGCGTCCTGCCGCAAAGAAGAGCGAACATTTCCCTCGCCTGCTCGGGCGAATGCGGTTTACCGAGCCGCTTCCCGTCCGCAACGACCATCGTGTCCGCGCCGAGCACGAGCCCCGGCGCATCGACTGCAAACGCTTTCTGCGTCGCAAGATCGATAACGGCGTCTTTCGGATCCGACTTGTCCGTATACTCTTCGGCTCCCGAAGGAAGCACGGTCACTTCCAGCCACGGGATTTTTTTGATAAGTTCAGCCCTTCTCGGCGACGCCGACGCAAGCGTCAGTTTCATATCAAAGTATATCCAGGTTTTTGGAGTACGCCTTTGCGAACTCCGCGCGCGCCGTGAGTGCGTCTTTGATCTCGAGCGAACAATCACCGTCCGCTTCCGTCTTCATTATAACGGAATCGCCGAGAACGTCGCAGTTGATAGACTTTATGCCGCCGCTCATAGAACGGTCGAGCGATTCCGCTATGCGGAGTATCACCGCAAGTTTCATGACCGCGGACAAATCTTCTTCCTGAAGCACGTCCTTGTATTTCGACCATTCCTGCATACTGAATTCGTTTGTATGATGTCCCTGAGCCACGAAAGCCGCCAGAAGCAGATCGCGGTGAGAAAGCCCGTATAACGTCGAGTTCAGTATGAAATAGAACGAATGCTTATTGTGAGCATAATATTTCAGACGCGAACCGACGTCGTGCATGAGCGCCGCGACGCGAAGGACTTTGACGTACATTCTCGGCAATTTATGAAGCACGCGGAGCTGTTTGTACAGCATTATCGACAGATTGCAGACCTTTTCGCAATGCTTGATATTCTGGTCGCAATAATGAAGCTGCGTATATACGGAATGAGCGACTATATCGCTGATCGGCTTTTCCGCCGTAGTCGGCACGGCGTGATTGAACATAATGCCCTCACGCAGACCGGACGCGGAAATGATCATCTTCTCGAACGGACTGCAGTCGAAAAACGATTTCATCGTAGCAAGCGCGGAAACGAATATGTCCGCGCGCTCTTCGTTAAGCCCCTTTATCTTGGCGCGCTTGTCCACGGGCAAAACCTTGATCGTATCGTAAATATTCGCAAATTCTTCTTTTCCGATGCCGTAATTATGGATCACCGAAAGCGGATAACGTCTGAGCCGCTGACTTATGGTTGCGAGATTGCGGAAAGACCCGCCCACGCCTATCATCTGCACGTCGGGTTCGATCTCTTTCAACCACGGTATTTCCGACAGTTGATTCGTGACGTATTCTTCGATAAGAGCCGCCGACTCCTCGGGCGCGTGCGTGCCGTCGTTAAACAGATCGCTCAGAGTTATAGCTCCGAACGGGAGCGTTGCGCGGTTGAGTACGTTACGTCTGTTATACTGTATGAGCTGAAGACTGCTTCCGCTGAGATCTATTATCACGCCTTTCGGACAGTCGAGCGAATTTATAACGCCGTGATAGATCATCATGGCTTCCTCTTCTTCCGTAAGCACGCGAAGTTTGAAGCCGCAAGTGGAATTAACTTCTTCGAGGAAACTCTTCTGATTTTTCGCTCTGCGAATGGCGTTGGTAGCCACCGCGTAAATCTTATCGACATTGTTTGTGTCGCAGAGTTTTTTGAACATCTTGAGCGTTTTGACCGCTTGAGCTATTCTCGACGGTTTTATGTATCCATCACGCTCCATATCCTGACCGAGCCTGACCGTTTCGCGAAGTTCGTCGAAAACAACGAAGTGTCCGTCGTTGTGTCCATCCTCAAGAACATAGGCAAGTATAAGCTTTGCTGAATTGCTGCCCATGTCAATTACGGCAATTTTTTCCATATAACTCCTTATTAAAGCAAATAAATTATTGTAGCGATTATATTTTCACGAATAACCAATGTAATTATATCACAAAATTTTCACAATGTAAATACCTTTTTGAAAATTTCTTTGCAGATATTTTGTATTTTTGTTTACTTTGGTCGTTTTTTAGGCTATAATTAGAAAGATGAAGATTTCTGCAAAACTTTTGCCGATAATTTCTGCGGCAGTCATCGTTGCCGCCTGCCTTTTACCGATAAGATCAGTCGGTATTTCGTCGTACGCCGCAGAAACGGACGGGCGGCTCTCTTACGATTATATAATGTCGAGCCCGATAGCGGTAGCCGCCGACGGAAACGAACTTTACGTTCTGACCGAGCGCGGAAGGGTCGCCGAAATTTCGGACGGGATCGAATACATAACCGACGGCTCGGGAGCGAAAGGTCTTGCCGTTTCGGACGGAAAGATATATACCGACAAATACGACGGTTTCGTGTTCGCGGGAAGCGTTGCGGGAGAAGTCGCCCGCGACGCCGTATACATTTACGGCGACGAAGACCGTACGTTCGTCACCCCTACTCAAGGAGCGGAATTTACGGGCGGAACGGCTCACGGCGACACGCTGTACGTCGCGGAAAGAACGGACGGGAGAACATCGGTTTACGCTTACGATCTTTCGGACGGCGATAAACCGAGAACATTGATAAGACGCGAAATCCGCACCGACGGCGACATAACGGCAATGGCTTACGTCGAAAGCGAAGACACTATTTACTATGCAACGTCTTACTCTCTGTACCGCATAGGACGCACGAGAGGGTTTGAGATCGGCGGGATCACTTCCCTCGCTTCGGACGGCGAAAAACTCTATTTCACGACCAGATCGGGTAAAGTATGCACATTCTCGCCCGAAGGAAATACGACCGTACTTTGCGCCGCGGAAAAAATTTCGGTGGCGGCGCGCGGAGATTTTGCGGCGTTTGCCGACTACGGTAACGACCGCGTCGAGATAATCGGAGAAAGCGCATCGTACCAAACGGTAACCGAACAGCCCGCGGGTATTGCGATCGGCTATGACGGCACGGTTTTCGTGGCGTCTTACGACAGAGTGCTGATATACGACAAAACGCTCGCAAAAACGGGAGAAATCACATTCGAAAACAACGTCGAATATTTCGGTGAAATAAAAGTCGATCTGTCCGACATAACAGGCAATGCGATATACGCGGTGACCGACGAAGGACGTCTGCTTTCTACCGCAACTGACAATATTCTCACCGGAGTAAAAAGCGTGGAAACCACGTCGCGCGGCGATATATACGTAATGATGGACGACGGAAGCGTGCGCAGATACGACAAATCTTTAAGCGCGTTCGACGCCGTTCTCGGCGCGGGCGAATTCACCGACCTTGCCGCAGACAATGCGGGAAACGTATTCCGTTCGGCGTCGGACGGCATATACGCGAATGACGACGCAACTCCCTTTTACGAAAAATCGGACATAAGCGAGATCGCTTTGTCCATGACGAAAATGACCGGGCATTCGTCCGTCGGTTTCGGCGATATAATCTCCGTAAGCTCTCAGAGCTGTTCGAACGAGATCATACCGCGATCGGTTTCGGGCGCGGACATGGCGGATAATCCCGACGACTATGCGAGTTTCGTAAACTCCGTCAACACCTCTCAACCGAATTTCTCCTCGTATACGCCCGATTACAGGCTTACGACCGCAGTCACGGGCATATACGGCGTGCCTACGGAAATGCCGTCTACCGTCGGGCTTTCGGCAGCGCGCGGCGTAAACGTGATCGTTCTCGGCAAATACGCGGGCACAGATTATTATTACGCGCTCGTCGATACGTCGCCGAGGATAACGTACGGCTTCGTAAATGCGAAAAATCTGTCCGACACAAGACCTCTCGAAAATCTGTACGCGGAGGATCTGTGTATGCCGGTAAGTTCCGCGCCGATTTATAAATTCCCCACCGTAGACTCGCCGCATCTCGGTACGGCGACGCTCGGATCGAGCCACGCCATTCTCCCCTTCGTTCGCGATTATAAGGATTCGAACGGACAGGTATGGTGCAGAATAGCGTTTGCGATAGGCGACAACACCTATGCCGGCTATGTGCTTCGGACAAGCGTGGCTATCAACGGATCCACGGGCGGCGAACACAAACAGATAGTCCCCGACGCGGTTATCCGCTCGGACGGCAAGGAAGTCGAAACATATTATGCCGCGGACGAAAGCGCGAAGCTCGGCACCGTCGCGGACGGCACACCGGTACAGCTCGAAGAAGCATTCCTGCACAGCAACGAATTCACGAAAATAACATACATCAGCGACGAAGAAACGGGCGCGACTACCACATGCTATGTCAAAACCGAATATCTGAAGCACACGGAGGCGGGTTGGTATCAGGTGATCATGTTTATCGTCGCCGCCGCCGTCATTGTTGCGATCGCGATAATAATTATAATAGCGGTACGACGTAAAAGAAAAATAGACAGATGAAATCACAAATAAAAGAAACCGTGCGAGTTCGCGCGGTTTCTTTTATTTGTAAATCATACTATTGCTTATTCAGAATTTCGAGCGATTTGGCAAATCTTTCGAGGGTCTTTTCCCGCCCGAGAAGAACAGCCATTTCGGTCGCGCCGCCGGGGGTAACGGGTGACGCTGTTATCGCGATACGATATATCCAAAGCACGGCGCCCTTCTTTACTCCCTTTTCCGCCGCGTAGGCTTCGAGCGCGGGATATAAGCCCTCGCCCCAGTTCTCCCGCGTTATGCGCATAAGGTCGGGGATCATTGCTTTTGCAAGGTCGGCGTCCGTCTTGTTCTTTGCATGGACGAAAAGTTCGGGAGAAAGTTCGTCGAACTTGGTCAGGAACTCGGTCAGATTGACCGAAAGATCGCCGTCCGACGTACGCATATTTTCGAAATACTCGCTCGCGCCCACATCGGCGAAGGATTCCGCTCTCGAATGAAGCAAAGATGCGAGATACTTCAGGTCGTACCCTTTCAGGTACTCGACGCGCTCCATAAAAGGCAAAGCATGTTCGTAAAACTCCTCGTCGGTCATATCCTTGATATACACGCCGTTAAGCCAACGAAGTTTCGTTTCGTCGAATATGGACGGCGATTTCGACAATCCGCCGAGCGAAAAGTTTTCGATCATGTAATCCATACCGAATTTTTCGGTGTTGTCTTTCGGGCTCCAACCGAGTAGCGCTATATAGTTGACGATCGCGTCTTTAAGATAACCTTTGTTTATAAAATCCTTATAACTTGCCGCGCCGTAACGCTTGGACAGCTTATGCTGAGCATCGCGCATAATCGGCTGAAGGTGTATGTACTCGGGCGGTTCCCAACCGAAAGCGCGATACAGTAAATCGTACTTCGGAGTGGACGAAAGATACTCCACGCCGCGGATAACGTGAGTTATGCCCATAAGGTGGTCGTCGATCACGTTCGCGAAATTGTACGTGGGAAGCCCGTCGCTCTTTATAAGCACATTATCTTCGAGATCGGCATAAGGTACGGTCACGTCGCCGAAAACATGGTCGTGGAAAGTATACTCGCCGTCAAGCGGGATATTCTGACGGATAACGTACGGCTCGCCCGCCGCCACGCGGGCTTTGGCTTCGGACAGCGGAATGCGCATACACGATTTGTCGTATTTGGTCGCGCCCGATTTGTGCATCTCGTCCAGTCGCTCTTTGGTGCAGAAACAATAATACGCGTCGCCGCTCTCTATGAGCCGAGCCGCATATTCGAGATATATTTCGCGGCGTTCGGACTGAATGTACGGTCCGTACGCGCCGCCCACATCCGGACCTTCGTCGTAAACGAGTCCGGCTTCTTTCATCGAATCGTATATTATCTCCGCCGCGTCGCCCACGAGACGTTCGCGGTCGGTGTCTTCGAGACGGAGAATAAAATCGCCGCCGTGCTGTTTCGCAAACAGATACGCGTAAAGCGCCGTTCTCATTCCGCCGATATGAAGATACCCCGTCGGCGAGGGCGCAAATCTCGTTCTTACTTTTTTATCGTTCATATTCTCTCCGTAACGCCGTCTTATTCCTGTTCGGACGGCGTGAGTTCTTTTTCCGCTCCGCGGAGCTTGATACGCGTACCGAAGGATCGGCGATGATGGTTTATAAGCACGCCGTTTATAACAAGCTCGAAAGTATAACCGAGGTATGTCGCGGCTTTTTCGCACATTACCATGCGCGACAGATATATCTGCAGATATTCCATCGGCGCGGACGACGAACTCATGATTATAACAAGCCGCATCACCTGCTTTTCCTTATCAACGACAAGATAATTCTTCTTTATAGACATATTCACTCGGTCGTGAATATCGTGCTCGTCGTAATTACTGCGATTTATACGGCTTCGATGCGCGTCCGATTTGTCGGCAAGCTGAAGCGCCGCAGAGATCGGATTAGTGGCGACGCCGACATCCTCCTCGTGATTGCCGACGGCGTTGCCCACGATCGTAGCTTCGGCGGGATCCATACCCATGCGTACGAGCACGTTATACGCGATCACGCCGCCAGTCAGTCCGTGATACTTCCTGTTGAGGGCGTTGCCTATGTCGTGCACCCAGCCCGTGATCGCGCCCAGTTCCACCGTGCGCTTATCGAATCCCGTAGCTTCGAGAATATTCGCCGTCACGCGCGAAACGTATCCTATATGCCTGCGTCCGTGTTCGGTGTAGCCGAGCCGCTCGAGATATTCCTGCTGTCCGCAAACGAGCGCGTTGAACTCGTCGTTGTTTTTTACGTCGTCAAGGGTAACGGTTTTATACTCCATACCCCTAATTTATTCGCCCTTGATGATTTTATACGTCCTGTCGCCGTCCCAGTTCAATCTCAGCGTCAATTCTCCGCCCAGCATCTCCACGGCGTTGCGAAGTTCGGTATAATCGGCATAGTCGCACGTTTCGGCAAGCTCGCTCAGTTTTTCTATCGCGCGCGAATCGCCGTATTCGGCAAGAAGCTGAGCCGCGAACGGCAAAGCTCCGCGTTCGTCGAGCAGGCTCAAAAGCATTTCGAGTATACCGTCGTTGCGTTCTCCCGATCGGACGAGAAGTTCCGCGAGTATCTTTCTGCCCTCTCCGTCCGTTTCCGCCATACGTTCGATAAGCACGCTTCCGATATTCTTCTCATACTTCAGCCTGTCGATCAGCGTTTCGCGGAGTTCTGTCGGTGTGTCGGGATCGAATATCAGATCCGTAAATTCGTTAATCGGCAATTTTTCCGTTCGACCGAGCAATTGAGCCGCCGCCGTGCGTACGGCTTCGGGCTTGCTTGCGTCCGACAGAATTTCGATCAGTCCGCGCAATGCCGACGGCATACCTATTATGCGTTCGGCAAACAGCGGCGAAGGCTCCCCTCCGCGTTCCACGCTCTCCATAGCGCCGGCAATAAGCGCATTGGGGTCGTCGATCTCCGAAACGTAAGCGCGCGGCGTCTTGCCTTCCAGCTCGGCGCACGGCTTATCAGCCCATTGCCCGTAAACCGAAACCGCAATATCGTCGAGTTTATCGGGGTCTATACCTCTGTGCGTCGAAAAATATTCGCGCAGTTCTTTTTCGAAAAGTGCTTCGAGATTCACGACTTTTTACCTCTGTTTGTCGATCTGCCGCCGAGCATACGACTGAAATTTCCAGTGATTTCCTCCGTCGCCTGAGAGAACAGCAACGACGCTTCCTGAAGATTTTTTATCCCAGGCGCGCCCGAAACATATAAGATCGCCGCAGCCGCGCTCTGAACATTGGCGTCGCCGGACAGTTCGCAGGAAGCAAGCTGATTCATATGCTCGCGCATAATATCGGTGATCTGTTCTTCTCTTCCGACCTCGAACAGTCTCGAAGTAACGTAAGCGAGCAGATATGCGCGCGCCACTTCGTACGGACAACCCTCTTTTTCGAGATCTATCGGATTTTTGAGTTCCTTTATACCGAAAGCAAACACTTCGACGGGCTCGTCGGGATATCCGAGCATCAGCTCCACGGCCACTTCGCGGACAAAATCGGTATGATGTTCGGGCGAAAGAAGTTCGCGGCGCACAAGATCGGTATATACTCCGAGAGACGCAAGCGCCTTGCAGGCATATACCGCAAACGAACGATTGCCGTACTCGATCAGATCGGTGAGTTTTTTCTCAGTTTCCGCATCGCCCGTTTCGTGTTTTTCGGGCGAAGCTATGACCTCGGCAAGCACTTCGCGTAATGCCGTTTCTTCTTCCGCGGGGAGAATCGCATCAAAGTCCGCGCTGCACTTTTCTCCCGAATGCAGACGCGCAAGCCAATATCTGGCGATATAGTTATTCGGGTCGATCACGAGCACTCTGCCGAAAAGCTCGGCGGCGCGGTCGTTTTCGTCTATATTCATTTCCGCCACGGCGGCGCATATGAGCAAACTTTTTTCATGTACTATTGTTATGAGTTCTTCGAGATAATCCGCGGCAAGGACGCTGTCGCCCACGCACATAGCCGCAACGGCGCACTTGTATATATCATGAGATTCCGCAGGCATTTCCGCCGTTGCCATTTCGTCCACGCTCTGTTGGACTTCTCCTTTTCGCCCGAGCACCGCCAACGCTATTATGCGGGTTGCGAGAAGCGGAGGGAAAAGTTTTTCGCCGTCCGAAAGACGGTTATACATATTCAAATAAGACTGCGCCGACTGAACGGTCATGCGGTCTGGCGTGGCTATGCTCGCCGCGGCGAATATACGCGAACCGTAACCGTGTCTTTTACTCGAAAGCAACATATCCGTAACATACATCTTATCGTTCAGAACGTCGCCGCGGTTGAACATATAAATAGCCGCCGCCATTTCGACGTCGGATGCGTTATCGGGATACAGCTGAGATATTTTGCCGTTCATCTCGATCGCTTCGGCATCGGAATACAAACGAAAAGACGGTTCGGGAAATATACCCGATTCGCGTCCCTCGTAAATAAACGCCTGAGCGGAAGCGTATCGGGTCATTGCGCAAAGCGTCTTTACAAGACCGGCAAGCACCTCGCCGCTTTTGTCGCCGTCGAGGTACAGACTCATATAAGCTTTCAGCGCATCGGAAAGATTGCCCGTTTCGTACAATGCTACCGCCATACGGAGTTTGCCCGCTCTGTTCCCGAAGTCCGCCGCCTTACGCGCGTAAAGGAGCGATCGAAAACCGTCGCCCCTCGCGCTGCTCTCCTCCGAGCCCGAAAGATAATATTCTTCAGATTGTTCGAAACCGATTATCATTCGTCGTCCTCGTAAACCGACATGTCCTCCGTTGCGATCTTCTCTTTTGCGGTTTCTTCGTCGAGAAGTCTGCGCTTGTCTTCTTCCATCTGCTTAAGCTCCGCTTCCGAGTATCCGCCCGCCGCCTTCTTCTGCACGGGAACGGGTTTCTCGTTTTCGGTCTGCTTCTTTTTCTTTTTCGGATTGACATACTTTGCGGGCTGAGCCTGCTTGTTTTTCGCGGGACGATCTCCCGCCGCTTTCGCCGCGCGTATAGCCGCATACGATTCTTCGGTGCGCGCTTTGCTTTCGCGCTCCGACATACCGTCGTTTATCTTCTTCGCGAACGACGCCTGATTGAAAGCAACGAATATACCGCAAACGGCGTAAAACCCGATGAAAAACAATACGAACCAGAATATCGTGCCGAAAGTGGAATTGCCGAGAAAAAGTATCAGCAGGAACGCCAGTCCGACGACGAGCGCCACGAACGCCGCGCAAAGCAGATTTGCGGGCATACGAACGAACGTAAGCGTAAACGCGTCCTTAAGCGTAGAACCGAACGGGTTTTCGTAATTCGCGGCAATGGTGACAAGATAATACGCGTAAATACTTACTACCACTATAAGCGCGATCGAGAAGATCATCGTAACGATCTTGCCGCCCAAACCGAGCGCATAAGCGTCGAACACATACGCGCAGAATATCATGAGAAAAACGCTCGCGCCGACAAGGAAACCGCCGACAAGCGCGCGCGACCACGTATACTTCACACCTGTGAAAAACGTGCGTATTACTTTTATATTGCGGCTGTCCGCGCCGCCGAACATCGAAAGTCTTGCGACGTATACAAGCCCGCCCAGTCCGATCGCGCCGACCGCTATGCACGGAATAAGCACGGAGAACTCAATGAGCGCGTATTCGTAATACCGCATTGCGCCGAGTATATACGCAGAATTGAGCCCTTCGGTGAGCGCGCCGGGCCCCGCATATCCCAAGCCGTCGAAAATCCCGTAAGGGAACGACGCGCCGACGCGGGAAAGAAATAACGACGAGAACAAAACGACCCAAGCGATAGCCGGCGTGCAGAACAGCACGCAGAACAAACTCGCCATGAGCACTTTGGACATACCGCAGGAAAACGTCGCTTTGAACGCGGTCCACTTCCCGGGCAACTGCTCGGCGGTAAATTCATCTCTCCGCCCCGCTTTCGAGCCGACGGAAAATACGGATCTCTTTATTTCTTCAGCCATATATTCAAACTCCTGTATCTGCCAATTTTATGAACAGTTCAGCGCCCGTCAGCATGACCGTTTCGTCGAAATCGAAAGTATCGCTGTGAAGCGCCGAATCGTGTTTTTCGTCCCTAACGCCCAGCCACGCCATACAGCCAGGCACGCGCTCGAGATAAAATGCGAAATCTTCCGCGGTATAACGCCCGTCCGTTTTCGTCAGCTCTGTCAGTTTTCCGAGCCGTCCGACACACTTTGCGTCGTTTACGAGCGGAGGATATACCGACCTGACGTCCAGCCGTCCCGTCGTCCCGAACGCCGCGTCCGTATTTTCGATCAATCGACGCACATCGTCCAGAACAGGCGGCATATCCGCTTTGTCGAAGAATCGGAACGAGCATTTCAGTTCCGCCGCGCATGCGACTACGTTACGCGCCGTACCGGCCGCGAGCGCGCCGACGTGAAGAAGCGTATTCGCCCTGCTTCCGCGGCAAGAATCCAGTTTTTTATAAAACTCCGCCGCCGCCGCGAGCGCATCGACGCCTTCGCTCCGACTCGCGCAGTGCGCGCTTTTTCCTTCGAATATCACATCGAACTCGGCAACACCCGCAAACAGCGTGGAATCGTTCGTTCCGATCCTGCCTTTGTCGAGTTCCGGACACAAGTGAAACGCGTAGACTGCATCCACTCCGTCCGTCGCGCCGTGTCCGATCATCGTTTCCGCGCCGCCGTCGCCCTCTTCGCCGAACTGAAAAATCAGTCTGACGTTATTTTCCGGCGTATGGGCGGAAAGATATTTCGCCGCGCCGAGGAGCATAGCGGTATGACCGTCGTGCCCGCAGGCGTGCATATTCCCGTTTGACGAAGCGAACGGCAAACCGGTCTTTTCGGCAATGGGCAACGCGTCGAAGTCGGCGCGAAACGCGACCGTATCCTTTCCTTTGCCCTTTATGTCCGCAATAAGTCCGGTATGAGCTTTCTTCGTCACGAGCCCGAAAGCGGCGAGTTCGCGTTCTATGAACGCGCTCGTACTGTATTCCTCGCTCGACAGCTCGGGATCGGCGTGAATGTGCCGACGCACCGATATCATATAATCGAGAAGCGATTCTGTTTTATCCGCTGTGACCACTTAAGAAAGTATACTACACGAAGCAATGAAAAAGCAAACGATTTTCGGCGATTGAACCATTAAAATTATTTAATATTATTATGCGCGAAAATATACGCGAAAATTTTAAGAGATTATGCCGTAGGAGTGCGGCGGAAACGGTTGCAAAAAATACGGCGGCGCGGTATAATAGAACAACGGGAAAAAAGGAGGTAGCCATGGCTGACGAAAACAACAAGCTTGACGCTACCGCTTGCGAAGCAATCGCGGCAGACATTACCGCGAACATAAGGGAAAACGAAACGGAAAAGGTCGCCGAACTTTTTTCCGAACTTTCCATTGCGGAAATCAACGAAGTCCTCAGACATATCCCCACCGAGATCCGCGCCGACGCGCTTCTCACACTCGGAAAAGACAAAGCCGCGCGGCTAATCTGCGAGATAAGCGACGATCAGGAAGACAACTTTATGCGCGAACTCGGAGTCGAGGACACCTCGCGTATACTCGGCAAACTTTACGAAGCGGACGACCGCAGAGCCGTCATCGATCTTCCCCCTTTCGTCGTGCAGAAAATGCTCGCAAGCGGCGAAGAACGTGACAAGCAAATAATAGGCGATTCC
>CAJUKR010000044.1 GCA_910587025.1 uncultured Christensenellaceae bacterium | reverse complement strand
TCCGTATGGTGACTGGAGTTCAGACGTGTGCTCTTCCGATCTCACCATGACCGACTCGAAATGCAGATGCGCGTCGTAGAACGACGGCATAACGAACTTTCCGCTTCCGTCGATCTCGGTCTTGCCCGAATACTCGCCCACTCCGGCGAACTTATCGCCGATAACCGCAACGTCGCCTTTGACCGTGCGCCCGTTGAAAACATCGACTACCGTCGCGTTTTTTATGACGACGTCCGCTTCCGTTCTTCCCGCCGCCGCGGATATAAGAGTTTTTCTGTCCATAAGTTTCTCCATCTTTCGGAAATTTTATATCGCCTTTCCGACACTGAATTATATTTGCTTCAATTATATAATACTTCCCGCAAAAAAGCAATGATTTTGAGAAAAGTAATGATCGCGTGCGAATTGCATGCGTCGATATTCGGGCATAAAAAAACGCGGCGCTCCGCACAAAACGGAAACGCCGCGGCAGTTTTGTTTTTTCACGCAATCACATTGCTTTTCGTCACGTTCTTATTAAACCACGCTTTATTTTTTTTGTCGTAAACAGAATCGATTACGACAGTGGATACAAACCAGATCAAGCCGACTATTCCCGCGGGGATAAGCATAATGAACCGGAACTGAAAATCTATTCCGAATAAATCCATAGCCATAAACGCAATCAAATTTTGTATCAAAGCATAGCCCATGAAGATAAAAAATGCCACTGCACATACAAATCTGACAGCCATACCGACGATCACCGTCGTCCTGCTTCCGCTGTTCTTTGAAAGAAACGCAGCTTCCGCAAATAAGTCGAAATTATCTATAGCCTCGCCGAAGCCCGTTTCTCCGCAATGCTGTTTGAGATATGTAACGGCATCGAGCTTTTTCCGATTTATCCAGTTACTGCATCTGAGCTTTACAAATCCCTCACGGAGCGGATCGAAAAGAGCATCTATTATTTCGAAAATACTGTCAATCGCAATAACGACTCTTGCCCACGCAACAAGTCCGTCCGCCTCGGCAAATTTTTCTAACGGAGATTTCTGAAGCCATATTGCGTAAAATATCATGAAAACCACAATGCAAGAAAAAGCAAGAACATGAAACAATATTTTAAGCCACTTAAAACTTTTCATCATGTACCTGTCGACCGGCGACGATTTCTGCCATACGCGAAGCGGGTCTTCTACGATCGCGGCGGCGCTTTCGCGCGGAGCCGGCTCGGCATCGAAAAAACTTTCCGATTTTTGCGTCTGCTCGTATCTTTGCGGCCGCTCGGGCTTAGCAGACGAATAACCGCATGACGGACAGACTTCGAACGAACCTACCGTCACATTGCCGCACTCGGGGCAAACGGAGAATGCACAACCGCAATGTACGCATTGTTTCGCACTCGAAGAAATCTGCTTCCCGCACTCGGGACAATTTATAAGCGCCATTTCATCCTACCTCTCTATATCGTCTTTAAGTATATCTATACTTTCGAAAAAGTCTTTGTCTTTCCGTTGCTTGGGACTGAACAGCAACGTATACGATACGTTCTTTTCTTCTTTCAGCCATTTCCGCATATTTTTGTTTATTATGAGTTCGTTATGCCTGTGCTTTTTATAAAATACTTTGCGTTGCAGAATATTCGCTATAGAAGATATTATCGCAGACACAAATAAAACAAGCATAATTATAAGGATAAAAACGGGCGTATCTTCTTTGGTTACCTGATGGTATATGAATCCGCCGCCCCATAAGCAGACAAACAAAAATAACGATATGACACCCGAGCAAAAAGAAACATTGATAAACATCAAAAATCTTTCTCTTTTCTTTTCGCATACCTCATACGCGGGATTCTTCTTCAGAAATTCCGTCCTCAAAACATTCTTGTCGTCAAGCGACAGTTTATTGTAATCGATGATCTCCCGCGCGGCGGTTTCTTTCTTTTCTTCCCGAACAAGAGAAAATCCGCAATGTATACATGCCTTTGCGGTATCGCTTATTTGCTTACCGCACTTTTGACAAGTAATCAATGCCATGTCATCCGCATCCTTTGTTTTAGTTAAATATTAACTATAGTATATTGTATTTACGATTAAAAGTCAACTATTTTAGTTAATTACGTTATAATTATTTATAATAAGAGTTAAATATAGAATAAGGAGCAAAAATATGACGTTCGGAAGCAGAATAAAAGCGCTTCGGGAAGATTCGGACATGACGCAGACGCAGGTTGCGGAACTCATACCGATGAATCAATCGAATTACAGCAAAATAGAGCGCGACCAACAGGAGCCCGATCTCATGCAGCTCAAACGCATAGCCGAAATATTCGGCGTAAGCGCCGACTATCTTCTCGGCATAACAACGGACGAAGCGGCGGCGAAAGACGCTTTGTTCGCAAAAAAAATAATCAATCTGTACAAAGACATGTATTGAAAAAAACGGGAAACGAATTCCCGTTTTTTTCTTATAGCCGTTTTTATATTGTTTTATTTTCGGTCGAAACACACGTCAAACTCGGCTTACCAACTCTCTTTAAGCAAAAAGTCTTCTATACGAATTATTTTTATTCCGTTCTCGTTTCCGACTGCAAGACCGTCCTTCGTAACAACGTATTTATGATAATGATCTTTGATATCCATTAAATTATCCGTTTCCCTCGAAGAATCGGCAGGCAGTTCCCTGCACACTTGAACATATATTTTTTCGCCGAGCTTTTCGCCGATAAAATCGATTTCTTTCGTGCCGTTTTTGCCGATATAAACCTCGTATTTTCTACGCTTCATTTCAAGGAATACGATATTTTCAAGCATAGCGGCAATCATTTTGCTGTCGAATCCCATTTTACCGTATTTGAGTGATATATCCGCAAGATAGTATTTTTCCTGCGTTTTCAAAACCGCCTTACCGCATATATCGTATCTTTGGCACGGATAAACAATAAACGCTTCTTCAAGCCATTTGATATAATTGTAAATCGTTTCGACCGAAAGCGTCCTTTTTTCGCTTTTCAAAAAATTAACGATCGAATTTGCCGAAAAAGTCTTACCGACATTTTCCACAATAAACTTAACCACCCTGTCAAACAAATCTCGATTGCGAATTTTATGACGGCGGGAAATATCTCTCGAAATAACAGTCGAATATATTCCGTCCGCTATCTGATAAGCAGACTGCGTATCGAAGTTGCCTATGCCTATAATCGGAAACCCGCCGTACTGCAAATACTCTTCGAACATATCTCTTGCGTCGCCGTCCGATTTGCCTTTGAACATTAAATATTCTTTGAAAGACAGAGTATATACGGGAATGGAAACATAACGACCCGAAAGATAGGTCGAAATTTCACTCGACATAAGTTTTGAGTTGGAACCGGTAACGTAGATATCGACGTTTTCACCTTCGAGAAGACTGTTTACAACCTTTTCCCAGCCGTCTATTTCCTGCAATTCGTCAAGAAAAAGATAACATCTGCCCTTACCTTCGATTACGGACTTCAATTCGGAATACATTTCCTTTGCCGTAAAATCATCATCGATATCCATTTCGTTATATTTTCGAAATACGATATTTTCCTTTGCGACGCCTCGACCGATAAGCTCTTCACTTATCATACCGAGTATTGTGGATTTTCCGCAACGTCTGACGCCAGATAATATTTTGACAAGCGGTATATCGATAAAAGGACTTATCGCCTTGATATAATCGGCTCTGTAAATCATATAAACCTCCTTTTCAGTTTGAATTATATCGAAAAACTATACCATTGTCAATAGTTTTTTCGATATAAAAGTAAAAACTTATAAATTTATTGTACTTTTTTGGCATTAAAAGTAAAAAGAATAATAAACGGCGAACAACCGACA
The DNA here is from genome assembly GCA_910587025.1 of uncultured Christensenellaceae bacterium. GTDB lineage: Bacteria > Bacillota > Clostridia > Christensenellales > Pumilibacteraceae > Protoclostridium. The sequence continues at coordinate 10,249 of CAJUKR010000044.1, read as the reverse complement.
CCGAAAAACGCTCCGAAGTTCGGACAAAACTTCGGAGCGTTTTTATGTTATCTCGCAGTTACATAATTATATTCGATCGAATTACCGAAACACGATCATTACGAAAAGTCAAATAAACATTCGATCGGAATTCAATCCAGTCTGAAACTCGTGAAATCGAGCCGTCCTTTTCCTTCGTATTTGAAGAAAAGCGAGCTTTTGCCGTCCGAAACGGTAAGCGGCGCCGAAAACTCCTTATACTCCGCGCTCGGCTTGATCTCCACGATCGCAACCGGCTCGCCGCCTTCTTCCGCGTATACGACCATACGTCCGCGCGCGTTGCCTCTGACGGTAACTCCGATCTCTTTCGCGTCGTCGAATATAAAGTACTTATACCCCGCGACCGAGCCGTCGCGCATATTCGCGATATACTGATCGCCGTCACTCTCGCGGTCGCCGCCGGTCTGCGTAAAGTACGGATGCGCGCCCTCGCTTCCGCGGAACACGGAATAAAATCTCGCGCCCTTTGCGGAATACAGGTTACACGCTATGCGCGCTTCATAGACCCCTTTGCCTTCGAGCGGCGCGCCGTTCAATCCGCAGCTCGTCACCTCGACATGCGGGATCGAGCCGTCGGGATTTATAACGATTTCTTCGGCGCACGCCTGGCGCGAAAACTGGTGTCTGTTCGTCTGACGGTGATAGAATACGTAATATTTGCCGCACGCTTCGACGATCGATCCGTGCGTGTTCCCGGTATAGTTCGCTCCCTCTTTCGGACACATGCGCCCCCGAAGCCCTATATCGCCGATACTTACGATCGTGCCGCCGTACTCGAATTCTCCGTCCGGAGTATCGCACGTCGCATAACACAACTCGTGACCGAGAAAGGACGAATAGATGAAATAATACTTATCGCCTATTTTCCGCATCGACGAAGCCTCGAAGAACTCGTGCCCCTCGAACGGCGTACCCTTCGCGTTGCGCTTGCAGTGTACGCCGATATATTTCGGCTGAACGGCGACGGTCACCATATCAGGCGCAAGCACCGTGACCATGGCGCCCTTGCGGCTGAGCGGCTTTCCGCCCGTCAGAAAGAACGGATAGAAAGTCGGACAGAAACCGGTGTACAAATACGTCTTGTTGCCCTCGACGTACACGCCGGGATCGAACTGGAAAATATCCCCCTTGCGCTTGCCGAGCAAAGTGCCGTCGGCATAATGCACATAGTCGACGAACTCGTATTTGCCAGCGGGAGTATCGCACTTCGCGACCCCTATGATCCCGGTATAGTCGCAGAAATAATAAAGATAATATTTCCCGTCGGGACCTCGGCAAACGTCGGGCGCGTACATAGAACGCTTACCCTTTCCGTTTTTCGGGTCGTCGGTTTTTTTCCATATAACGCCCTCGTATCTCCAGTCGGACAAATCGTTTTCGGGCGCCGACCAACATACGTAATCGTTCATGCAGAACGTTTTGCCGCCGAACTTGTCGTGCGACCCGTACACGTATATGCGGTCGCCGAATTTATGCGGCTCGCCGTCGGGGATATACTCCCAGCTCGGCAGATACGGATTAAATACTTGCTGTTTATTCATTACATCTTCCTCTTTATTCTTTTTTCTATCCCATGTTCTTCATGAGTTTGAACACATCCTTCATCGCGGGATAGAGCGACCTGTATACATTATAACCTTTTTCGTACGCTTTGACCAGCTTTTCGTCGGGTAAAACAGCGGATCGGAGAGATACGCAAGCGTCGCACGCCTCGGCGACCGAAGCGTACTCGCCGCAGCCGACCATGGCGAGCAGAGCCGCGCCGTACGACGGACCTTTCTCGGTGCAAACCGTATCGACGGGAATGCCGAACACATTGGCGACAACCGTGCGCCACAGCTCGCTGCGCGCCCCGCCGCCGCATATACGCGTGCGTCCGACTTTCACGCCGTTGCTTTTCGCAACCTCCAGACAGTCGCGCAGAGCGTAAGTCACGCCCTCCATGACCGCAAGCCCCATACCCGAGCGCGTCGAATCGGGACGCATACCGACGAACATACTGCGCGCGTCCACGTCGTTGTGCGGACTGCGTTCGCCCATCATATACGGCAGGAAGTATACGTCGTTTTTCCCGAGTAGAGCGGACATATCCTTCTGCTCGACGCCGTGATCGGAACGGAGTATATCCTCCACCCACCATTTATTGCAGGACGCGGCGGAAAGTATGCACCCCATGAGGTGGAAACCTCCGTCGGCGTGGCGGAACGAATGCAAGGCGTTGGCTTTATCTACGCCGAACGACCCTGACGAAACGAATATCGTTCCGCTCGTCCCGAGCGAGATATTGCACGCGCCGTCGCCCACCGTGCCGGTACCGACCGCCGCGGCGGCATTGTCCCCCGCGCCGGCTATGACCTTGACCGAAGGCGACAGACCGAGCCGCTTCGCGACTTCGGGTTTAAGCGTGCCGACGACCGCGTGCGACGGGTAAAGTTCGGGCAGCCATTCCTTTTTCACGCCGCAGATCCCGCACATCTCGTCCGACCACTTCCCGTTCTTTACGTCGAGAAGAAGCGTACCGCTCGCGTCCGAATAATCGGTGCAATGCACGCCGCTCAGCATATACGCGACATAATCTTTCGGAAGCATGATCTTCGCGATCCGCGCAAAATTTTCCGGCTCGTGCTTTTTCATCCAGAGGATCTTGGGTGCGGTAAAACCGGCGAACGCGATATTCGCCGTAAACGCGGACAGTTTATCCCTGCCCACCGCGTCGTTGAGATACGCCGTTTCTTCGGCGGTACGCCCGTCGTTCCAGAGTATGGCGGGACGCACGACTTCGTCCGACCGCCCGAGAGCGACCAGTCCGTGCATCTGACCGCCGAACGATATACCCTTCACTTCGGACGGATCCGTACCGACAAGCAGCGTTTTCATTCCGCGCACGATCGCGTTTATCCAGTCCTCGGGGTTCTGCTCGCTCCAGCCGCCTTTGGGATAGAATACGGGATATTCTTCCTGCGTCTCATTGAATATGCCGCCGTCCGAGCCGACGAGAAGCAGTTTGACCGCGCTCGTCCCCAGATCGATTCCTATATACTTATTCATGTCTCAAACCTCGCAAATTCCGCAAAATCGGAGCGAAGAGAAACCGCAAAAGCGGCTTCTCTTCTTTCGTCCGGTCTCAGCCGAAAAGTATCTGATTGAATATGGACTCGAGTCCTTCCTGATTGCCGCTTCCGGGAAGCTCGGGCGCGCGAAGTCCCGCCGCGTACTCGGCAAGCTCGGCAAGCGAAGTCTTGCGAAGCGCGATCTTCTCGCCTATGCCCGACTTAAACGACGAATACTTGTTTTCCACGAACCGATCCAGTCTGCCGTCCTCTATTATCGCGGCGGCTTTGATCAGTCCGAGCGCGAACGTATCCATACCGAGAATATACCCTTTGAACATATCCTCGACCGTGTACGACGGACGACGGTTTTTCGCGTCGAAGTTGAATCCGCCCGTAACGCCGCCCGCTTTGAGCACCTCGTACATCGCTTTGGTAGCCGTATATACGTCGTAAGGGAATTCGTCGGTGTCCCAACCGAGCAGGAAATCGCCCTGGTTGGCGTCGATCGACCCGAGCATCCCGTTGATCGCGGATACGCGCAAATCGTGTTCGAACGTATGCCCCGCGAGCGTAGCGTGATTGGCTTCGATGTTCATCTTGAAATCTTTGTCGAGTCCGTGCGCCTTGAGGAAACCGATAGCCGTCGCGGCGTCGAAATCGTACTGATGCTTCATAGGCTCCTTCGGCTTCGGTTCGATATAGAAATCGCCCTTAAAGCCGATGCTCCGTCCGTACTCGACCGCCATCTTCATAAGGTAAGCGATGTTCTCCTGCTCGAACTTCATATCCGTGTTCATGAGCGTTTCGTAGCCCTCTCTTCCGCCCCAGAAAACATATCCGCGCCCGCCGAGTTTTACGGTCAGTTCGAGAGCTTTTTTGGTCTGAGCCGCCGCAAACGCGTACACGTCGGCGCTGTTGGTCGAGCCGGCGCCGTTCATGAAACGGGGATTGCCGAACATATTGGCGGTACCCCACAGGCACTTGATATCGGTGCCTTTCATCTTCTCGAGTATGTAGTCGGTCACTTCGTCCAGACGACGGTTGGTTTCGTTGATATCGTCCGCTTCGGGCACGAGATCGACGTCGTGGAAGCAGAAATATTTTATGCCCAGCTTTTTCATGAATTCGAAGCCCGCATCCACTTTGGCTTTGGCGTGTTCCAACGTTCCCGTGGCTGCGCCGAACGACTTATCCGCCGTACCGCGACCGAACATATCCGCACCCGAGGCGCAAAGGTTATGCCACCACGCCATCGCGAACGGCAGGTGCTCGCTCATTTTCTTGCCGAGAACGATCTTATCCGCGTCGTAGTACTTGAACGCAAGTTCGTTGTCGCTCTTCGATCCCTCGTATTTTATGACGGGGATGTCCTTAAAAATCTCTTTCATGGTTCGCTCCTTGTTTTGATTTCTTGTTTTTTATTTTCCGATGACGGACAAAGCCGCCTTTGTTACGTTTTCCGCGGTAAACCCGAATTTTTCGAACAGCTTACCCGCGGGCGCGGACTCGCCGAACGTATCCATGCACACGTACGCGCCGTCCAACCCGACATACCTTCCCCAGCACATTCCGCTTGCCGCTTCGACTGCGACGCGGGCGCGCACCTTTTTCGGCAACACGCTTTCTTTATATTCCTCGCTCTGCTCCTCGAACAGATCCATGCACGGCATCGATACGACGCGCGCCGACACGCCTTGTTCTCCCAGCCGCTTCGCCGCTTCCAGACACAGACCGACCTCGCTTCCGCTCGACATGAGTATGACGTCGGGCGTCTGCTTTTCACCCGAATACAGCACGTATCCGCCCTTGAGCGCGCCGTCCTTTGTCGAAAGATTATGCGCGGCGAGCTTCTGCCTGCTCGTCACGATCGCCGTCGGCGAGTTTGCCGTCAGCGCGCGGGCGAACGCCGCCGCCGTTTCCGTACCGTCGCACGGACGGTAAACGTAAACCCCTGGTATACTCCTGAGCGAAGCAAGCTGTTCGACGGGCTGATGCGTCGGTCCGTCCTCGCCCACGCCTATGGAGTCGTGCGAAAGTATATACGTCACGGGCAGTTTCATAATCGCGCTCATGCGCACGGCATACTTCATATAATCGGAGAATACGAAGAACGTAGCGCAAAACGGGCGCAGTCCGCCGTGCAAAGCCAGACCGTTGCACACCGCCGCCATGGCGTGTTCGCGTACGCCGAAGTGGATCGCCTTGCCGCCCGAACAGGTCGGAGAATAATATTCGCGTCCCTTGATCGCCGTACAGTTCGACGGCGCGAGATCGGCGGATCCGCCCACGAAATTGGGTACGAGCTTATCTGTCTTAACGAGCAGCTCGCCGCAGATATTGCGCGTCGCAGCCGACTCGGTGCAGACTTCGAACAACTCTTCGGACTCGGCGGCGGCTTTAGCGGCAGAACCGTCCAACCATCCGCGGAACTCCTCGACGAGCGCGGGATACTGTTTTTCCGCCTTCGCCAGTTCTTCCTTCCATGCGCGGACGTATTTGTCGCCCTTCTTCTTCATATCTTCGGCAAACGCCTTGACAGTGTCCGGAGTCTCGAACGGCTCGCACTTCCAGTCGAGCGCTTCTTTGAGCGCGCACATCCCCGCTTCGCCGAGCGGAGCGCCGTGTACCGAACTCGTGCCCGCGTTCGGCGCTCCGAATCCGATCGTAGACGACACGATGACAAGCGACGGCCTTCCGTCCTCGGCTTTCGCCGCCGCGATCGCGTCCGCCAACGAATCGACGTTTTCCGCGTTCCCAGCGCGTACGACATGCCAGCCGAGCGCCTTATGCCGTGCGGCGACGTCCTCGACGAACGATACGTCCGTATTGCCCTCTATGGTAATGCGGTTGCTGTCGTAAACGACTATGAGCTTGCCGAGCTTCCACAGCCCCGCCAGCGAAGCCGCTTCGTTCTCGATACCCTCCATCATGCACCCGTCGCCGCATAACGCGTAAGTATAATGATCGACGAGATTACAGCCGGGCTTGTTGAACTTCGCCGCGAGCATACGTTCGGCGAGCGCCAATCCCACCGCGTTCGCAACGCCCTGACCGAGCGGACCCGTAGAACAGTCCACGCCGGGCGTAACGCCGACCTCGGGATGACCGGGCGTGCGGCTGCCGTATGCGCGGAAATTCTCGAGATCCTCTTTTTTGACGTCGAAACCGCATACGTGCAGGATCGAATACAACAACGCCGAAGCATGCCCCGACGAAAGCACGAACCTGTCGCGATCGAAAAATCCGGGATCGTTCGGCGAAATCTTCATAAACTTCCCGAACAGCGTCGCCGCAACGGGAGCCGCCCCGAGCGGAGTTCCCGGGTGGCCGCTCTTTGCTTTTTCCACCTGCTCGGCGGAAAGTACTCTTACCGATCTGATTACATCTCGCATGGTCTTATCCATATCCGATCCTTCCTTATAATTCCTTAATTTCTTTATATCAAGAAAATTATAAAAAAAATCTCGCCGAATGTATAGACAAAATCCGCTCATTTATGGTATAATTGTTCAGACTTTGAAGTATTGTCCGTAGCACGAATACAATATCCGTCGCTTTCCGACGCATCGCGACGGTTTCGACCGAAGCGAACGCACTGCCGACGCTTTCGGACGGAAACGGACGTTATACGCCGAAAAGCGACCGCCGCTCGGGCAAAAGGAGAAAAAATGATAAGTTCGTTCGAAAAGAGCAGCCTGACCGAGCTTCTCAAAGATTTTTATACGGTAGTCGGCATACGCATATCCGTATTCGACGACGAATTCCGCACCGTCACCGAATACCCCGCCGAAATGCCCGAAATATGCAGGCTCATCCGAAGCACGCCGAAAGGCGCGGCGGCGTGTCGGGCTTGCGACAACGAAGCATGCAAGCGCGCGAAAAAACTTCGCGAACCGCACGTGTACACCTGTCACGCCGGACTGCTGGAAGAAATAACCCCCATACGGCTGGGCGGCGGCGTGATCGGCTATGCGATCTTCGCGCACATGATGCCGGCGGAAGGTTATGAAGAAGCGGTCGCCGAAGTCGTAAAGCGGTGCGCGGAATACGGCTATGATAAAAAGGAAACGGAAAAAGCCGTGCGCAAGATCAAAAAAAGCTCGCTCGAAAAAATCACGGCGTCCGCCCGCCTTCTCGACGCAATAGCCTCATATGTACAAATATCCAACCTTGCAAGTTGGAAAAACGACGACATCTCCAACCGCATAAACGCATTCATAGAAAAGAATCTTTCGGAAAAACTGGACAGCGACACCATATGCCGCCACTTCTTCATCTCCCGCACCAAGCTGTATCAGATCTCCATGCAGTCGTTCGGCATGGGCATAGCGCAATACGTCACGCTAAAGCGTATAGAACGTGCCAAAGAGCTGATGAACGAAAGCGACGCCACCGTCACTTCCATCGCCCGCGAAGTCGGCGTAGACGACTATAACTATTTCTGCAAACTTTTCAAAAAAGCCGTCGGCACTCCCCCGGGCAAATACCGCGCCAAACTCAAAAAAAGCGAATAAAAACGACAAAGGCGATCCGTACCGTTTAGCGGCTCGCCTTTTTTCTGCGACCGAGTTTTCAATGAAGCTCGGTCAGACATTCTTTATATAAGAAATGTTTTATCTCGCGCGTGTTGTCCGTTTCGTAATAGCCGATCAACAATTTTTTATACTCGGACACTTTTTCTTCTGGAATAACTATCAAGCCCGCTCCGTTCGAAATGAGTATATGATTCGCGAAAATGACCGAAGTTCGCTTGTTACCGTCTATGAATAATTGCTTTTTTGTTACGAATAGCAATGCGTTTATCGCCCGCTCGTAAACGTCGCGTTCGCGCAGAATATCCGCAAGCTGTTCGGTTACGACGCTTTCTATCGGAAGTTCGGGCGTCCATTTCGTCCCCCCGATGGAAACGGGTACGCTTCTGAGTTTCCCCGCATTATAATAAAAACCTTCCACCACAAGCCGATTTATCAAACACAATATCGAATAATCGGACTCGGACGCGACTACGCCCTCGTCCAAAACAAATTGCCAGGCATGCTTAAGATTATTTATCTTCTGAATATCGTCGGCTGAAACGCCGTTGATCTTCCCCCCTTCGATAATGGTCTCCGTGTCCAGAAAAGTCACTGCAACTCCTTCCAAAACGGCTTGCTTATAAATAGTATCGGCAAGATTGCGTTTTGCCAGATCGATATTAAGACGTATTGACTCATTCAATTCACCGGCAACGTAATTTCGTTCTTTCAGTTGTTTTTCGACCGTTCGCAATTTTCGCTTGACTTCTTTCGCCGTAATATTGTTCTTCCGTATTTGCGAACACAATTCTTCGTCAAACTCACCCACATAATAAGTACGCGTCAAGCCACCGACGCGTTTATGCAGATAAATGAACTTGCCGCTTTTCGACTCGCGAACTTCGATCGAACCCCAAAGTAAAGAATTCAACCGTGTTTCGCAATCTTTACGCAAATGCAATAATTCGACTGTTTCGGAAAAATCGTTTTTCATATCGGCATTATATCAAATATGTGAAACAAAATCAAGCATTCTTTATAATTTTGTTTCACATATACTAAACATTATTGCCTATGTCAAGAAAATCTTTCACTGCTACTGAAAGATTTTGCAAATTTCCGAAAATCCTTCACTACTACTGAAAGATTTTCATTTATTTATGATTTTTGTTCAGTATATCTTTAAGAATAAATTAAAAACAAAAATGTGAAACAAAATCAAACATTTTCGCGATTTTGTTTCACATAAGCATCGAACGAAAAGAATCGAACGTACGTCATCTTCATGCGTCCGATTCTTTATATTTTGTCGATTTTAGGAAGAAACACAATAGATATGGATTCACTGTTTGAATAGAAAGATAATAAGCATGCTGTGAAAATATAACACCGACGCCACATACTATGATAAAAGCCACCGAATAAAAATCTTGTGGCTTTTATATGCTTTTATCTTATAAATACAATACTCAATCCTTTTTATCTTTTTTGATATGCTCTTCGAGTTCAAGCATATACTTGTCGTAATCCGACATAAACAATCGATCCTGAATTACCCGATATTTTTCAAATTCCGTTTCGGCATGCAATTTGGCAATTTCGGCGGATACATTGCCCGCATCGGAAAGCAAACCGTATTCGAACATTCGAATAAACGAATTCAGCCGGCTTTCCCAGTCTTCCATAGTTAACGGAATGTGCCGCGCCGCCATACTCTCGGCAAAATCGATATACGCCGTTACCATACGGTTGAGTTGTCCGAGTTCGTATGCGTTAAGATAATTCTTTGCAATCGTTACGTCCGACTTTTTGATTTTGCCGTCAGGCGCATCCGTCCAAGTTGTAAGCCCCATGTGTTCGCGTGTGGCATCGGCACGCTCTACAATGAGTTCGGCTGCCGTATGACCGTGAACGGCGTAGTGCATTTTATTTTGCACCGTTGCGTAAAACCGTTTGGTTTGCGCCGAATTTATGTCGTAATCGATTGCCGTAGCATAAAGATCGGTTATCTTCTGATAGAACTTTCGCTCGCTGGCGCGGATCTCACGGACACGCTCCAACTGCTCGTCAAAGTATTTATCTGTTAAGTATGTGCCGCGCTTGAGCCGCTCGTCATCCATAACCCAACCCTTGATCGTATATTCGGATGCGATTTGATTGACCCATTTACGGAACTGAACGGCGCGTTCGGAATTTACCTTAAAGCCTACGGCGATTATCATTTGCAGGTTATAATGATTTGTATTGTATTCTTTACCGTCATCGGCAGTTATTCGAAATTTTCGAATAACTGAATTTTCGTCTAACTCGCTATCCGCAAAAATCTTTTTGATATGATAGTTTATCGTGTTCGTTTCAATATTATAAAGTAAACCCATTGCCTTTTGCGTGAGCCAAATATTTTCGTCCTCGTAGCGGACTTCGATATCGCGGTTACTTTCGCCGACAGACGCAACGTAAGTAAGATATTCCGCCGCCGAACTGCGTATGTAAATTTGATTGTTTTTATTGTCGGACATAATAAAATCCTTATATACAAAATTATTATATCATACTTTTCGGCAAAAATAAAGTGTTGACCGTATTTATTTTGTAAATTTGTCAAGCGTTTGCGAGTAGTTTTTTAGAAATTTTTAAGAATTT
>CAJUKR010000043.1 GCA_910587025.1 uncultured Christensenellaceae bacterium | reverse complement strand
ATATCTTACTCGCGATCCTCGTATGAAAGAGCGTAAGAAGTACGGTCTCAAGAAGGCGCGTAAAGCTCCTCAGTTCTCGAAGAGATAATCATTCGATTGCGATTAAAGTCGGAAGGCATGTCTTTCCGACTTTTTTTCATGCCGAAAATCGGTTGCGAACGCGGAGTTTTGCCCGAATTTCGGCGGCTGATTCGTGGCATACTAACGCCGATGAAAAGTTTTCTGACGTCTGCGGGCTTTCTCGCGTTTGCGGGGCTCGTCGCAAAGGTTATCGGCGCTGTATACAAAGTGCCGCTCGTGGCGGTGTTGGGAGCGGAGGGCATAGGCGTCTATCAGCTCGTTTTCCCCGTGTACACGACTTTGCTGACGCTCTCGAGCGGCGGTATTCCTCAGGCGGTTTCGAGAAGCACCGCGCGTGCGCTCGCAAGCGGAAACGTTCGCGACGCAAACCGCATACTGCGTTTGTCGGTGCTGTCGCTGTCCGCGATCGGTCTGATCGGCAGTATAATCATGGCGGCGTGCGGAAATCTGATAGCCGGAGCGCAGGGCAATCTGTCCGCGTCGCCCGCATATATTGCGCTCGCTCCGTCCGTTCTTCTCGTATCCGTGCTGGCGGCTCTCCGCGGTTGGTGGCAGGGTCACGGGAACATGTTTCCGACCGCAGTCAGTCAGCTTATCGAACAGGCCGTAAAACTTATCGCCGGGCTCGGTTTTGCGGCGCTGATGATGCCGCACGGCGTATTATACGGCGTTATCGGAGCGGCTCTCGGCATAACGGCGAGCGAGCTTGTTGCTCTCGTCGCCGTCGGCGCGGGCTTTTTGTTTATGAAAAAACGTACGGTTTCGGGCGAGCTTTCACGCACATCCGACCTGCTTTCGGGCATATATAAAAGCGCGTTGCCTATCTCTTTCGGCGCGCTCGTGATGCCGCTTATTCAGCTCATAGACAGCGTAATGATAGTCAATATTCTCGTCGCAGGCGGTATGGAAACTTCGGCGGCTACGTCGTTGTACGGAGTTGCGGGCGCACCCGTTTCCGCGCTCATAAATCTGCCGACCGTTCTTACGGCCGCTGCGGCTTCGGCGCTCATGCCCAAGTTTGCGGCAGCCGTAAACGATGAAGAGAAAAAACGGCTGACGGGGCGCGGAATGGCTTGCGCCTGCTTCGTCGGCATTTGCGGAGCGGCGGCGCTCGCTCTCTTCGCTTCCGATCTGGTAAGCCTGCTTTACGGCGGCTTTACCGAAGATCAGACCGCGGTCGCGGTTTCCGTGCTCAGGCTTTCGTCTCCGGGTGTGATATACGTTTGCATCATGCAGATAGTCACAACGCGACTTCAGTCCGAGGGCAGGGCGCACGTTCCCGCCGTGAACTTGCTCGTCGGCGGGGCGGTCAAAGCATCTCTTACCGCGCTTTTGCTTATGACTGTGGGAATAGAGGGGAGCGCAATCGCGGGCGTGGTCGCGTATACTGTAACGCTTGCGCTCGATCTTGCAGCGGCGGGCGACATGAGAGGGCTTTCCGCGCGTCCTCTGCTCGTTTCGCTGTCGGCTGTAGTCGTCGGTTCGGCGATAATGCTTCCGCTGTCGTTTTTGCCGCTTTCCGGAATCATGCTGTTTGCGGTCAAAGGAATTTCGTTCGCGCTCGTTTGTATTGCGACCGCGGGAGCGGCTTATTCGTCGCGTATGGGACGAAAAGCGCGGATTTCCGAAAATTAGCTGTCGGAAAATCGTTAATAAATCGTAAAAGTATTGACAAATCGCAGTAATTCTTATATAATTTCAATATGGAGTTTTTTTACGAATTCAATATCGTCGGAATAGTGTTCACCGCAGTATGCGGAGCGCTTATCGTTTCGATGCTTGCCGCGTTTATTTATATGGCTGTCGTGAAGAAACCCGTTACGGCGGGCACGAGAGTTTTCCGCGCGGTTGATATAATTTTGTTTATTGTCGTTCTGCTTGCCTGGTGCGTTTACGTTCTCGTTTTGTTCCGCATATTCGGTTTGGCGATAATAAACAGCGGCTCCGATCTCGTGGTCGATCTCGACGGTACGCCGCTTTTGATCCTTACGGGAATGGGTGCGATTGCGACTACGGTAAAGACCGTGCTTGCGACCGTACTTCTTGGCGTGTCGACCCTGCTTATCTTTGTAAACCTCATACTGTCGTTTGCGCGACGCCGCAGAATATCGTCCTTTGTCATTACCGACGAAGAATGCGAAGTCGGCGGTTACGGACGCGTCGCAGGCGAATTGCAGGTCGCCGAAACACCCGCGCCCGAAGTTAAAGAAGAGCCCGCTTCGATCCCCGATGCGGTGCTTGCCGAAGAAACGGAGGTCGAGCCTTCGGGGGAAATCGTCGAAGAACAAGAACCTGTTGTAAACGAAGACGCGGAAGAATCTTTGCCCGCGTCCGAGCCTATGCTTGCGGAAGAGGTATCGGAACCCGTCGAAGAAGAAGTTTTATCCGAGACATCTGACAACGGAGCGTTGTTCGAAGATCCGCTCGATCCGGGATTTACGTTTGACGGCAATGCCGAGGCTCAGCCCGAAGAAGAACCGATCGTCGCCGAAGAAGATACGGATGTCGGGAGTAGTCCCGTCGTTACTGAAACGATCGGGCAAGAGCATGCCGAAGACGCGCGCCCCGAATATACTATCCGTAAAGAGGAAGAACCCGCCGAAGAGCGTATCGTGAAGTCCGAGCCCGAACGTGCGGAAGAACCGACGCCGGTTGTCGCCGAAGAAAAGCCCGCATTCGTTTACGAGCCACAGAAAGCGTCCGTAAGCGAGAATTACGCGCAAGAGGACACGCAATCCGTTTTCGACTTACTCCCCGAACAGGGCGAAGCGGAAGCGTTCTACGGCTTTGAAGAATATTCTGAATTTGCGGATACCGACAGGCTTGGCGGTCAGGTGTCGGATAAAAAATTCTCGTCCGCGCTTCAGCTTCCCGAGAATTATGAGAACAAGATCCATCCGTCCGAGTATAAGCACAGCCCGATCGGCGTACCTGTAGCGAAAAGACCGCCCGAAAGCAAGCATGAAAACGCAAAGAAGGACGAGACGAAAAAAGAAGAAGTAACGAAAACGGAAGAGAAACTTGCCGTGCAAATGCCTCCGTTGCCCGTCACTCGCAAACTTGTCATAACGAACAGAATGAATGTGGTAAATATGTTTAATGATTATCTTAACGAAAAGGATAAAGACGAGCGCAGTAAACTCGCTTCGTCCATCGGAAAGATAATCATAAAATAAATCAATTGTAGGAAGGAAGGGAAAAAGGAAATGTATCAGATAGGCATAGACATCGGAGGGATGTCAATCAAGGCCGGACTGGTAAGCGAAGGACGCATAATTTCATGGCGTTCCGTACCGACAGACACAGACGCAGGCGCGGATAAAATAATCGGCGACATTGCGGAAATGGTCAATCAGCTCAAAGAAGAAGCGGGGGACAAGATAATCACGGGCGTCGGAATAGGTTGCCCGGGCGCGGTAAGTTCGAGCACGGGCGTAGTCGATCACGCGTACAATCTCAAATGGGATTACGTTCCTCTCGGCGAAAAGATGCAGAAATTGACCGGCTATCCGACGAGAGTATGCAACGACGCAAACGCCGCGGCGCTCGGCGAAGCAAAGTACGGCGCGGGCAAACGGTATAAGTCGAGCGTGTTTATCACAATCGGCACGGGCATAGGAAGCGGCATAATTATCGACGGCCGTATGTTCGAGGGCAATCAATCCAAAGGCGCGGAGATCGGACACGTAGTCATAAAATCGGGCGGCGAACCGTGCAGTTGCGGAAGACGCGGTTGCTTCGAGGCGTATTCGTCCGCAACGGCGCTGATACGAGATACGAGACGCGCCATGCTCAAACATCCGGACAGCAAGCTCTGGACGGTCAGTCCCGAGATAGAAAAGGTCAGCGGCAAAACGGTTTTCGACGCAATGCTCCTCGAGGACAGAACGGCGAGACGGGTATTCGATTCGTACATAAAAATGCTCGGCGAAGGACTGTGCAATATAATCAACGCGCTTCGTCCCGAAGCTATAATTTTGGGCGGCGGCGTATGCGCGCAGGGCGATGTACTCCTCGTGCCGCTCAAGAAATACATAAACAAGTATTCGTTCGGCGAAGGTCCGCACGTCGGACTTCACATAGCGACGCTCAAAAACGACGCGGGCATAATCGGCGCGGCTGCGCTTGTCGCTTGGTCGAATTCCTGACCGCCGATAATACACACGGAACAATGCAAAAACAGGATCGAAAAAGAGATCCTGTTTTTGATTTTTCTTATTGACGTAAATTCGTTTGCGTCACCGACAGTCGAAATTATTATTCGTGATCAGCTTGCGTTTGCGATGTTGATTATTCCGAGTATGATCGCCGCCGCAAAAACTGTGACAAACGCAAAGAGCAGTATTTTCGTTATAAGCCCGCGTCTGCCCGCAAACGCGAACGCTCCGAACACTACTCCTATAAATAATGAGATCTGTAAAATTATTTGCAAAACTCTGAGTACGCCGTCCGCGCCTTCCACGCCCGCGAGGGGAAGCAGGTAAGTAATGAATGCGATTACCGCCGACGCGCCGAGCGCTATAAAACAAGCCAGTAATGCAAACCCGCCGTTATTTTTGTCAGACATATACACTGGAACCTCCTTTGCAGATTGAGCGATTTCGCAATCCTCAACGTCATACTAACAAATATAAAAGATTATGTAAAGATAAATACCGTAACACTTTGCCCGATAAGTCAAATATTTGACTTATATCATGATTTGTATCGATAATTCCCGATTCGATCGTATCGATTGACATCGAAGCCGTTTAATGCTATACTGGCGAAAACGGGATGCCGACGGGTCGGACGTACGGCATCGAAAGGAAAAACGATGGATCTTCGCGTGGAAAAAACATTTACATCTCTTTGGGACGCTTTTTGCGGATTGATGCGCGAAAAGCCGTTCGATAAGATCGCGGTAAAAGAGTTATGCGCGAAAGCCAAGATCAGAACGGCGACCTTTTATCACCACTTTTCGGATAAGTATGATTTTTTCGGATCGATGATGCATTACGAAAGCGTTAAGTACGCGCGCGGCATATGCTCGGACGACGATAAAGACATCATCTCTTATTTTACTTATTATATCCGCAGTGCGTTGGATTTTCTTGAAAGCAATACGGATTTTCTCATAACGCTCGTAAACGACGATGCGTTGCGCCCGATGTTCGGTCTTGCGGGCAAGCGTTTGCAAAAAGACATCGCGTTGCGTTTTCGCCGAGATAACGGGCTGCGCGGTTTTGTCGGTGAACCCGAACTGCTCGCGGCATTCTGCGCCGGCGCGCTCGAAGAGTCGCTCGCGTGGTGGTTCGAACGCCGCAGGACGATACCGAAAGAAGAGATGATAGGAAAGCTCATTGCGATCATAAGCCCGATCGTTTTACCGTCGGTCTGAAGCGGACTCATACAAAAAAGGCAAAACCTTATGTGCGGTTTTGCCTTTTTCGATTGCATTTCGGTTTTGCGTCCGTTATTTTTTATACGCTTTGCATAATTCTTTGATCGCTTTGTAATATATTTCTTCCGATCGGTAAAAATCTTCCACCGGATAGAACTCGTCGGGTTCGTGCATATGCGTATCGACGCCGGGGAATACCGCTCCGAAAGCGATGCAGTTAGGCAGTTCTTTCGCGTACGTTCCTCCGCCGATATGAAGCGGCGCGGAATCGCGGTCTCCCGTCACAGAACCGTAAACGCCGACAAGCGTCCGAACAAGTTTATCGTTCTCGTCGAAAGACAACGGCTCCGAACGGTGAATGATATTCAAACGTGCATTATTCGGTAACAGACTGCGTATACTGTTTTCGATATCCGACTGTCCGAGGCACACGGGCGTGCGCAGATCGATCGTAGCAGTCAGTTTTCCATCTTCGAGTCCGAGCATACCGAGATTGACCGTAGTTTTACCGCTTACGTCCTCCGCCGCAATCCCGAGCTTTTCGCTCCCGTGCGCGGCATCCGTATTGTCGCGCAGCCATGCCGCGGATTTATCGCCCGTCAGCGCATAAACGAGCGCAAGCATCTTCGTCGCCGCATTTACGCCCTTTTCGGGCACAGAGCCGTGCGCGGCGATACCGCGCGCATAATAATGCAGTCCGTCGTTCTTTATTTCGGCGGAGAAGTCGGACAGGTCGCAGCCCGCTTCGGCGAGCGCGGTAACGACGTTTTCGCTCCTCAATATCTCGAGCGGCGCGCCGTAAGACGAGATACGGTCATATAATTCCGTTCCGATTCGTACGACCGCTTCCGCATGATTGGGCACGATGTTCGGTCTTTCGCCCGCTTCGATCTTCGAAAAACTTTCGAGTTCGTCTTTGACGTCGAATGCGATCGAGAGATGCGTTATTCCTTTCTCGCTGGCGATAACGGGGAAGTCCGAATCCGGCGTGAACGATACCGTCGGGATCTCGCAGTGCTTGACATAGTGCGCGATACATTCGCTGCCTGATTCCTCGTTGCAACCCGCGATGAGTCGTACGCGGCAACCGAGCTCGGCTTTTTCTTCCCGAAGCCGTGCGAGCGCATGAAGACACGCGACGAGCGGACCTTTGTCGTCGCTGACGCCGCGACCGTACAGCTTCCCGCCGTCGATCGTGAGCCCGAACGGAGAGACAGACCAGCCGTCTCCCGCGGGGACGACGTCCAGGTGCCCCAGAACGCCCACAAGCGTTTCGCCTTCGCCGTATTCCGCCCAACCCGCATAACCGCCGTCGCGCCCCGTTTTCAGCCCGTAGGAAGCCGCGATTTCAAGGAAGGTGTCGAGCGCCTCGGCTATATTTTTTCCGAACGGCGCGCCCTCGCACGGAGCCGAAAGTACGCTTTCGATTGCAATGAGTTTTTCGAGATCTTCAAACATATCAATAGTATATTTCCTTTTTGAAATAAAGTCAAGATTTTTGCAAAAACTTATTGACAATACGTGTATCGGTGTGTATAATATGCGGTATGAACGGAGTATGTTTGACAGGCAACCGTCCGCAGAAGATCCCGTTTTCCGAAAACAGCAGGGAATGCGCGGAACTCAAGGATCGTATGCGTCGCACGGTGACGACCCTTATTGAAGAGGGTTACACGCGCTTTATTACGGGTATGGCGCTCGGCTCGGATATCTGGTTCGCCGAATGCGTGCTCGACTTAAAGGACGTATATCCCGATCTCGAGCTCGAAGCCGCCGTGCCGTATATCGGACAGCGGGACAGGCTTGCCGCGTCGGACAGGTTCAGGTATGACCGCGTGCTTCGCGAGTGCTCGGACGTGAAATATATTTCGGACGTTTACAGCAAATATTGTATGAACAAGCGCAACCGTTATATGGTGGATAATTCCGACGTCGTGCTTGTCATAAATTATGCCGAAAGCGGAGGTACGGTCAATACCCGCGCTTATGCGGTCAAGAAGAAAAAACGTATTATCGATCTTGCGTGAATTTTGCACACATTTGCGTATTACGCAATAAAATTTATTACGACTACCATCACAGGAGAGTTATATGGAAACCAGATACAAGATCTGTCCGAGATGCGAATTGAATTACATTTCGGTCGAAGAAGATTATTGTAAAATATGCAAAGCCGAGCTCGGTCTTGTCGAAGCCAGCTTTCTTCTGCCCGACGACGATGACGATGCGGACGGAAAGCTTTGCCCCATTTGCCATACGAACTATTGCGAAGAGGGCGAGGATATGTGCATCGAGTGTAAGAAAGAGCAGGCGGTAAAAGAAAAAGGCGAGGAAGACGAAGCGAACGAATGGGCGGACGAGGAGAACGAGGACATCACCGAAGAGGACGAATTGCCGCTCATTATTCTCGACGATGAGGAAGAAGAGGAGGACGAAGAAGAGAGCGCGGCTCCCGAAAAGGACGACTTCGAATATATCAATCCCGACGAATACCCTTCCGAGGGCGACGATGAGGAAGAAGACGAAGAGGACGACGGCTTCACATTCTGACGATTCATCATATTTTATACGGAACGCTTACGTTTGACAACGTAGGCGTTTTTGTTATTTCACATACACTTCACGTGTTTTTATCGCCAAACGGCAAATATCGTTATAAAAAGTGCCGAATATTTTTCGAAAGTACTTTGAATACGATCGGTTTTATGTTACACTTATAATACGGGAAACGATTCGGGAGAAAATGTATGTTAAAAATCAATAACGTCGTAAAAACTTATATATCCCAAAGGGGCGTGCATGTGACGGCGCTGAAAGGCGTTACCGTCGATCTCGGCAGTAAAGGACTTGTGTTCGTCCTCGGAAAAAGCGGGTCGGGCAAGTCTACGCTTCTCAATATAATCGGCGGTATAGACGCGCCGACCGAAGGCGAAATAATAATCAACGGTCGTTCGAGCAGTACGTTTAAGGAAAGCGACTACGACAGCTATCGCAATACGTATATCGGGTTTGTTTTTCAGGAATATAACCTGATAGGAAATTACAGCGTGGGCGCGAACATCTCTCTTGCGCTCGAGCTTCAGGGCAAGAAAGCCGATCGCACCGAAGTCGAAAAACTCATGAACAAAGTCGGTCTTACCGACAAAAAAGGCAATTCGCTGTACGACCGTCGCACCGACGAACTTTCGGGGGGACAGAAGCAGCGCGTCGCGATCGCGCGTGCGCTCATAAAGAACCCCGAAATTTTGCTTTGCGACGAGCCTACGGGCGCGCTCGACAGCAGGACGGGCAAAGAACTGTTCGAGCTTCTCAAAACACTTTCTAAAGAAAAACTCGTCGTTGTCATCACTCACGACGAAGATCATGCGGAAACTTACGGCGACAGAATAATTGAACTTGCCGACGGCGAGATCGTTTCCGACCGCAAGAAAACCGAGGTGGACAGATCGGTCAACGGCAGGTGCAAATTATTGCGCAGCAAACTGCCCGCAAAGCGCATACTTTCCATGGGCGCGATAGGTCTGAAAGTCCGACCTTTCCGCGTCGCCGTTTCCATACTTTTGTCCGTGATCGCTTTTTCGATTTTCGCGATCGCCCTGACCGCGGGTTTTGCCGATGAATTATCCGCGCAGGTCAGGACGGCGGCGGACAGCGGACAAAAGATAGCGTTCGTTTCGTTGCCTGCGCTTTCGACGGCAGGTAATTACTATGAAGTCGACGACAACGGAAATTACATTTATCATACTAATTATATATTACTGCACGAGCACAGGGAGCTGATAACCGATTTCAACGAAAAGTATAACGACGGATCGGCTATCGTTTACACATCGTGGTATTCGAACAGATCGGTTTCGGTTCCGAGATACGATTCTTACGGACATTTGTTACAGACACCGTTGTATTACGACGTTTCTTTGAGTAACGCCCTATATCTCAATCCGACTACCGGCGAGCATGACGCGGGACTGATTCGCGACAGCCGTCTGGATCAGTCGGTGCCGTGCCGTCTGCCGCATGACGACACCGAAATAGCCATAACGGACTATGTCGCCGACATAATTCTCGAATATGGATATAATGTTTATGGACAAACGGATGACGGCGAAGGGATTTACGACACTTCGGTCGGCGAAAAAATCACGGTGACTTCCGTAGACGAGATTATAGGCGCATCGCTTGACGGCAGAACGGTCACCGGTATATATTCGACGGCGCAGGATAAGAACTATTATAAAGAACTCCTTATGGGTTTTGCGTCTTCCGAAAAAAACGAGATCGAAAGGGAATTGTATTACGATTATCGCAATCTTTACGCTTTTTCGGTATTGCCGTATTTTATTCTGAATGAAGGCAGTATGTATAACGGCGGTAATCCGTGCAATGTCATGTTGAGATTGAGCGGCGATGTCGACGTCGATATAGCTTTTTTGCGGTCGTTGGACGATTATGCGAAGGCCTGCGGCGCTTATACACAGATACAACTTGTCAGCGACGCGCCGGTCGAAGCCGCTGCTTGGCTCATAATGTATTCGTTCATTCCGCTCATCGCGGCGGCGGTATTTCTGATTTTTGCCGCGATGTTCATGCTGTATTTCCTTCTGACCAATATAGATTATCGTAACCGCGAATACGGCATACTCAGAGCGATAGGCGCAAGCAAGCGCGATACGATGCTTATTTGTCTGGCGGAAAGTTTCTTTATTACATGTATCGACTTCGTACTGTCGCTGCTGTTGTCGATAATTTTCTGCATAGTATTCAACATATATTTTTCGGTTGCGTTATATTTCGTGACCGCTCCCGTGGTTGCGTTACTGTTCGTCCTTTGTTTCGGCATAGGCGTATTGTCGACGATCATGCCTGTCCGTCGTTTGGCGTCGAAAAAGCCCGTAGACATTATAAACGGGCGAAAAGCGAGGAGGTGAGCCATGCTGAAAGTCAATAACGTAACAAAAATATACACTACGAAGTACGGCGACGAAACGGTTGCGCTCGATAATTTTTCCGCGGACTTCGGCGACAAAGGGCTGGTGTTCGTCCTCGGAAAAAGCGGCTCGGGTAAGTCCACGCTTCTCAATATACTCGGCGGTATAGACGCGCCTTCGGACGGTGAAATAGTGATCGACGGGCGGTCGAGCAAGTCTTTCAAAGGAAACGATTTCGACAGCTATCGCAACACGTACGTCGGGTTTGTTTTTCAGGAATACAATCTGATAGAAACCTACAGCGTGGGCGCGAACATTTCGCTCGCGCTCGAGCTTCAGGGCAAAAAAGCCGATCGCACCGAAGTCGAAAAACTTATGCGCCGCGTCGGACTGTACGACGAATACGAAGAAACGTATTACGAAAACCGCATCGACGAGCTTTCGGGGGGACAGAAGCAGCGCGTCGCGATCGCGCGTGCGCTCATAAAGAACCCCGAAATTTTGCTTTGCGACGAGCCTACGGGCGCGCTCGACAGCAGAACGGGCAAAGAACTGTTCGAGCTTCTTAAAACACTTTCGAAAGAAAAACTTATCGTCGTGGTATCTCACGACCGAAAGAGCGCCGAAACCTACGGCGACAGAATAATAGAGCTTGCCGACGGAATGATTTGCGCGGATACGGGCGAAATATCGGCGGAATCGGCGGAAGAAAAAAACGGGGAATCCGAGGAGTCGTCCGACGCTTTTGAAGCTGAAAAAGCGACCGAACGCCCCACGTCGATGTACGTCGGGAAACTGCCGCCGAAGCGCAGTTTCGTCATGGGCGTTGCGGGTTTGGGGTATAAAAAATTTCGTCTTGTTTTGTCTGTACTGCTCACCGTGATCGCGCTGACCTGCGTGGTGTTTGCGTTCATTCTTTCGGGAGTAGACTCGCTCACTACGCATTTCGGCGGCATGTACGGCAAAGGATACGAAATGTTCGAAATCGATCTCGACAATTATTCGTTTAACGATAAAATTACTCCCGAACAGCTTGAAAAGATAAAGGAATACAACGATGGGAAAGATCCGATTTTCGTGTATGAGGTTTATCCGCAAGACCCGACATATTATGTCGGTTACGATTCGACGAACGGCGGCGTTTCGGTCGCCGAATACGATATGTTGCCGCCCGAATTCAATAACATCGCCGAAATAAAATCGTATACTACCGAAGAATATCTGAACCTGAAGCCGTATAAACGTCTGTACTCCGATTCGGTTTGCCGCCTTCCTTCGACGGTCGGCGAGATAGCCATAACGGATATGGTTGCCGAGTATTTGGTGGAGTCGGGATATTATCGCGATCTTGACTGCGGCGGACCGATGTACGACCGTGCGGTGAACAGCCTGCTTGGAAGACGGTTTTGCGGGTTTACGATAGTGGGTATTTATTCGACCGAGCTCAAAGATTATTACAGAGAATACAGAAAACAAATGAATATTACCGATCCCACCGTGAAAAAGACGCATAATATGTACGCCATGCGAAATACGGTAATAACCTGCAGTTATGTATACGACGGCGCGATAGAAGCGCACGGACTCGATTATTACAAAGAAAAATTACTTTTGAAGACGAGCGGCGATATGGAGAAAGATATAGCGTTTGTCGACGGATTATTTAAGTCGAGAGCCGTTTGGTCGATGCCTATGTATTCGCTGTTTACCGATGACGCGGTTTTTGCCTCGACGTTCAAACGCTTCGGATATATTCCTTGCGTGATCGGCGCGATCGTGCTGTCGCTGTTTTCGCTTCTCATGACGATGAATTTCCTTATAATAAATATAGATCATCGCAGAAACGAGTTCGGCATACTCCGCGCGCTCGGAGCGAGCAGAAAAAACGTACTTTCCGTATGCCTTTGGGAAAGTATCATGATAGCGGGCATATGCTTTATATTGGGATGCGTGGCGGTAAGTATAGCGTTCGGCGTGCTGAATGCTTCGGCGCTGACTACGCTGTTCTATCTGCATTTTTGGCATTACGCCGTCATATTCGCGATCTGCGCCGCGTCCGCGCTTCTTTCGTCGTTGATTCCGGTAGTGCGTATATGGCGAATGCAACCGGTTGATATAATAAACGTAGAGTAAGTCGTTCTGCGCCAGCTTTCGAAAAGTACGGCGCCGCGTTCTCTCGAAGTTTCCGTTTAATAAAATACAAACCCGAACGCAAGTTAAGAATTTCTTAACTTGCGTTCGTCGCATTATATGCGCTTTATATATAAAATCGAATTTCAAAAAGTTTTTTTCATACTTTCATATACAGGCGCATACATTATACGGACAACAAGGAGGAAACAATGGACTCGACAGAAATCATAACCGCCGGTTATCTCAAACAGATCGGCAAGATCCAGACGGTGGCGCAGACCCACGTCAAATCGGCGTCGGCGGCAAAAGTGCTCGGCGTGACCGCAACCACTTACGTTCGCGTAAGCGAAACGCTGACGGGCGAGGTGCGGCTTGCCGGCCGCGAAAACCTCGAGCTCGTTCTCCTCACCGAAGACGGACTTGTGCGTGAGAGCGGTTGGACGGACTATACCGACCGCGCGGAGATAGACGGCGTTACGCCTTCGACCCGCGTATTTGCGACGGGCAAGGTGCTCGACACCGAAGTGGTGAGCAATGACGGCGGCAACATCACGCTTGCGTCGGTCATAGAAATCACGCTCATGAGCGAAGAAACCTCTGTGGTGCCCCCGCCGATCTCCGAAACCGAAGGCGTGTTTACGGGCGACAGCAGACTGGTGTTCTCAAGGCTCGTTTCCCGTATAAGCGGCAAAGCGACCGTGACGGCGGAAGAAACGCCGGACATAGCGAGACTTATCTGCGCCGACGCTCGCGTTATATTAAACGGCGCGGAAGCGGGACTCGACTCGGTGACGGCAACGGGCGACATCATGATAGACGGTTTGGGCGTAAGCTCCGACGGCAGTCTTCAGTCGTTTTCGCTTACCGTTCCGATGAGCGAGGAACTCGAAGCGGAAGGTACTCGTCGCGGAGACGAAGTATTCCTTCGCGTGCTGTCGGCGTCGGTCGCGAGCGAGGAGAGCGAGAACGGAACGACGTTGACTGTGACCACCGAGTTCGTCGGATACGTATATTCCGAGCTGGCGGTCAGTTGCGCGGTGGACGCGTTTGCCGCGGATTGCGAACTCGAACTGACCAAGCAGGACGTTTGCGGCGTCATGTCCACGGGCAAAAAATTCACGTCCGTGTTATGCGACGGTACGGTAACGCTTCCCGAGGGCGAGAACGCGGATAAAGTGCTTTGCACGTGCGTGTTCAATGTCAGCGCGCTTACGGCATACGCCGAAGCGGGCAAAACCGTTGTGGAAGGCGCGGTCACGGGTACTGTCATATATTCGGATGCGGAGGCGGGCAGACGCAGTTCGTGCGCGGCAGAACTTCCGTTCCGTTTCGTAGTCGATCTTTCCGCGGAAGAGGGCGATATAATAGACGTCAGCGGCGCAGTAGGTAAAATAACCGTTCGTCCGTCGCGGCTCGGCGAACTCACTTTGCGTTGCGAAGTTTGTCTGTGCGTGTGCGGACTGCGTCCGTTCAAATCCGAAGTTATTTCGTCGGTTACGCGCGGCGAAGAGTATCCGGACAGAAAGGGTACGATCACAATGCACGTTGCCCGCGAGGGTGAAACATTGTGGGAAAGCGCGAAAGAACTTCGCGTCACTCCCGATACCGTTTTGTCTCAGAATCCCGATCTCGAGTTCCCTCTGAAAAGGGGCGACAAAGTGTTTGTATATCGTGTGAAATAAAAGAACCGGATGTTTTCGGTCGTATACAGCCGCGCAATATTATTGTCGCGGCTGTATTTTTGTTTGCGGATTCGTTTAAGTAAAGCCGAGAAAACCATAGATGCGTTCGAAAAACCACAATATATAGTGGTAAAAACTTCAAATAGAACACAAATGAATAAAAGTCATGAAAATGCTTGCCTTTTTTCGACAAATGTATTAAAATCATAGCGTATACTGATATA
>CAJUKR010000042.1 GCA_910587025.1 uncultured Christensenellaceae bacterium | reverse complement strand
GGGGTTTTTAATCCTTTCAGTGTGTTGCATGCATGCAAGTCGAAGATTTTGGATAATTTCTGGTTTCAGACCGGTACTCCTACCTATTTGGTAAATTTATTGAAAGAGAGTGATTATGATTTGCGCCTTCTGATTGAGGGAGTTGAAGTGACGGCTTCTGCTTTTTTTGAGTATCGTGCAGAAGTAAAGAACCCGCTTCCCATGATTTACCAGAGTGGTTATCTGACCATCAAAGACTACGACAGGGATGTTTTATTGTACACTTTGGGTTTTCCCAATGATGAGGTACGCTATGGTTTCTTGAATTTTCTGGTACCTTATTATACGGAAGTGACCGATGATGAAACCGGTTTCCACATAGCCAAGTTTATGCGTGAACTCCGTTCCGGTGATGTGGATGCTTTCATGGAACGTCTGAAAGTATTCTTTGCAGGCATTCCCTACGAACTGAGCAACAATACCGAACGCCACTACCAGGCCATCTTTTATGTCGTCTTCACTTTGCTGGGTCAATTCGTACAGGCGGAAGTGCGCAGTGCGCGTGGTCGTGCCGATGCCGTGGTGCAGACAAAAGATGCCGTTTACGTCTTTGAGTTTGTCCGTTTCCTTGTCTCTTTCGGACAATGCAACCGAAAGTTTCGCTTCGAGTTCGGATATCACGGACTCCAACGAAGCGATGCGGTCGTCTTCTTCTTTACAAGGCGGAATACCGTCGTCATTGTACTTGTAGGCAACGGTAGCTTCGTCGGACGCAACGTCCGTTTCCGCCACTTTCGTCTCTTCGTTCTTGAATTCGTCTTGCATTAAGGCTTCCTTTCCTAAAACTTATATTCTTAATTATTTCCCGTATTTTTTTCAGATTTACCGACGGGCAATTCGTCTATCGCTTTTCCGATATAGTCAAGCACGGATACTATCTTCGAATAGTCCATTCTAACGGGGCCTATGACCCCCGCTTTGCCGATATTTACGCCGTGCGCCGTCAGATTCGCCGTAACGATCGCGCACTCCGGATCTCCGTCGCTTTCCGGCGATATGTTTATCGTCAAGCCGACATCCGACTCCTTATTACCGAGCGCAGGCGCAAGCTTCTCCTTGGATTCAAGCATCTCGAGCATCGCTTTGGCCTTCGCGACATTGGAATATTCGGGTTGCTCGAGCAACTTCGACCCGCCCTCGAGAACAAGTCCTTTTTTATCGCTGTCCGACATATATCCTTTCAAGATATCTATTATGGTATCGAATACGACGCGAAACTCATCCCTGACTTTCGAGATTATGGGTTCGGGGTCGCAGATCTCGCCGACGCTGTGACCCGAGAACGCTCCGGTAATGAAGCCTGACGCGGAATCGAAGTATTCATCCGAAACATCGCCCGAAATCGTGACCGTGGCATCTTTAAGCACGCCGAGGTCGGTAACGATAATGACTATCGCCATATTATCCGTTATACGAACGATTTTTATATTGCGTACTATCGCCCCCGAAATATCGCGGACATACGCAACGCCCGCAAGGTGTGTTATTTCGCTTATCACCTTGGCGGTCGAACGAAGAACATCGTCGATTTCGGTAATTTTTTTATCGAAATACTTTTTGACAATATCGAGTTCGGACGGCAACAATTCGCGCTTGGGCATCAGCTTGTCGACGTACAGTCTGTATGCGTCCACCGTGGGAACGCGCCCCGCCGACGTATGGGGCTGATCCAAATACCCCATTTCTTCAAGCGCGGACAGCTCGTTTCTTATCGTTGCGGTAGAAAAAGCGGGCAGATAATTCGCCTTAATATCCGCACTCGAAACAGGCTCGCAACTGTCCAAATAGCTGTCGATAACAGCGCGGATTATCTTTTCTTTTCTCTCGCTAAGCGCCATTGTCACTCCGTTAGCACTCTTACGCAAAGAGTCTTAGCACTCGTTTGCATTGATTGCTAAATCAGCATAGCACAAGTATAATCGTTTGTCAATAAATTTATAACATATTTTGCAAATTTTTCTAAAAAACAGCAAGTAACACATCAATCCAGAAGCCTTACGATAAGCCCGTTCATTAAATAGAATCCTTTTTCGGTAAGCCGCAAATGCCCGTCGGACACTTCCATATATTCTGCAAGAGAATCTATTTCTCCGCGTTTATACTCCGACAGATCTCTTCCGAACATTCTTGCATACTCACCAAGATCGAGGCCTTCGGCGGTTCTGAGCGCAAGCATAATCGTTTCTTCCGCGGCTTCTTCGCTTTTCGGGTCGATATACGTGCGATCGACCGCATGCGTCCCCCGAATATATATATCGATATCGGACGTGTTGAAATAGCGCGTATCATGAACAAACGAATGCGCGGCGACGCCGAATCCGACGTAATCGTTTCTGCGCCAATATTTGAGATTATGTTTGCTTTCGAAACCTGGAAAAGCGAAATTGCTTACTTCGTAACGACGGTAATCGTGTTCGCACAAACGCCCGAATGCGATATCGTACAGCTCCGCCGAGTAATCTTCGTCCGTTGCGTAGCCGCTCGACGCGAGCGGGGTTCCTTCTTCGACTTTCAACGCATATACGGAAATATGTTTCAGTTTTCTTCCCGACAGCAAATCGATTGTCTTTATAACATCTTCTTTCGTCTGCCCGGGCAATCCGAGCATCAGATCGGCGGAAATATTATCGAAATATTTTTCGGCGATATCGAGTGCGGCAAGAAATTCCGACGTATCATGCAACCGACCTATTTTCTTAAGCAAAGAATCGGTCGCGGACTGAAGTCCGAAACTCAATCTGTTTATGCCCGTTTCGGCATACTTCTTCGCTTTTTCTTCGTCGAACGATTCGGGATTACACTCCAGCGTGATTTCCGCTTCGTCCGAAAAAAAAGCATTACTGCGAAGCGCGTCAAGCACTCCGGATATATACTCGAGTGAAACGGAAGACGGCGTTCCTCCTCCGAAATATACCGTATCTATTTCATAGCCGCCGAAATCGAAACCTCCGATTTCACGCAACAGTTCGGCAAAATATTTTCTTTTGACTTCTTCGTCGTAAACGCCGGAAACAAAGTCGCAATAAGCGCATTTACCGTTGCAAAAAGGAATGTGAACGTATACGCCGAGTTTATTCATCTTTCAAAAGTACGGCGCGAACGGGAGATCCGTCGCTTCCCTTCATTTTAAGCGGCAAAGCGACAATACCGTATTCGCCGCATTCTATGTCGGACAGCTCGAGATTTTCCAAGATCACAACATTATGCGACAATAAAATTCTATGTACTTCTCCAGGCGCGGTATCGCTGCCGATCGACTCGCCGCTTATACCGATAAGTTCTGCACGCTCGGCAAAATATCCCGCCTGCGTCGGAGTAACGTTTATATCTTTCAGGATGATTCTGCGAAAACCCATGTCGCATGCGGACATTGCCCTGTCTATATTATCGCAAACCATACATTTGCCCATGCATTTTTCGATATTTATGTCTGACACAGTAGATGAATTCGGCAAAAAATGGCTCGGCGCATCTATATGAGTAGCATTATGCGCACATGCGGAAAAAACGGTCAGATTATAACCGTCTTTTTCCAAAGTCTTTTCAAGTCGCATTTCCGGATGCGGATCGCCGGGAAACGGCTTTGAGGAAAATAATTCTTTCGTTATATCGAATATCTTCATAATATCAATTATCGTCCAGTTTAAGTATGCTCATGAACGCTTCCGACGGTATTTCCACACTGCCGAACTGACGCATACGCTTCTTCCCTTCTTTCTGCTTCTCAAGCAACTTTTTCTTCCGCGTTACGTCGCCGCCGTAGCACTTGGCAAGGACGTCCTTACGCATTGCTTTTACTGTTTCGCGAGCTATGACTTTGCCGCCGATAGCCGCCTGGATCGGGATCTCGAACAACTGACGCGGAATGACCTCTTTGAGTTTTTCGGCAAGCGCGCGTCCTCTCGCCTGCGCTTTTTCGCGATGGATTATCAACGACAACGCGTCGCAGATCTCGCCGTTCAGAAGCACGTCGAGCTTTACCATATCGCTTTTGGAATATCCCGCCATTTCGTAGTCCAGACTCGCATAACCGCGACTGCGCGACTTGAGTCCGTCGAAAAAGTCGAAAACTATTTCTGAAAGCGGCATTTTGTATTTCATTTTCACGCGGTTTGCGTCGAGGTACTGCATGTCTTCGAATACGCCGCGCTTGTCCTGACAAAGTTCCATAATCGACCCGATATACGCGGGCGGAGTGAATATCTCGGCGGCGACTACGGGTTCTTCGATATAATTCGTTTCGGTCGTCGGAGGCAGATTGCACGGATTTGTAACCGTGATCACTTCCCCGTTCGTCTTATGTACGTGATACGTAACACTCGGCGCCGTCGTAATAAGATCGAGATTATATTCGCGCTCGAGACGTTCCTGAATGATCTCCATATGAAGCAAGCCGAGAAAGCCGCAACGGAATCCGAAACCGAGCGCCGTGGAAACCTCCGGCTCGTAATAAAGCGCGGCATCGGACAGTTTCAGTCGTTCGAGCGCGTCTTTCAAGTCGTTATATCTCGATCCGTCCGCAGGAAATACGCCGCTGTATACGACAGGCTGAACTTCTTTATAACCGTCGCACGGGGCGGAAGTCGGATTGTCTGCATCGGTCACGGTGTCGCCCGGAGCGGTTTCGGCTATGGCCTTTATGCTTGCCGCGATATAACCGACATTGCCCGCCTTAAGCGACTGCACGGGAGTAGGCTTGGGATTGAATATCCCGACTTCCACGCAATCGTACGTCTTGCCCGAAGCCATCATTTTTATACGCATTCCCGCCTTTACCTCGCCGTCGATCACGCGAACGAGACACACAGCGCCTTTATAATTATCGTAATACGAATCGAAGATCAGGCACTTGAGCGGCGCATTTTCGATCCCCGACGGAGGAGGAACGCAATCTACGATTTTGTCCAGCACTTCGCCGATATTTATTCCCTCTTTCGCGCTGACAAGCGGCGCGTCGGAAGCGTCGATACCGACGACCTCTTCGACCTCGCGCTTGACTTCTTCCGGTCTTGCGCTCGGAAGATCGATTTTGTTTATCACGGGCAAAATTTCGAGATTGTTGTCTATGGCAAGATAAACGTTTGCGAGCGTCTGCGCTTCCACGCCCTGCGCCGCATCGACGACGAGCACGGCACCCTCGCAAGCGCGAAGCGATCTCGACACTTCGAACGTAAAGTCGACGTGCCCCGGAGTATCTATAAGATTAAGTTCGTATTCCTCACCGTCTTTCGTATAATACATTCTTACGGGAGTAAGTTTTATCGTAATACCGCGCTCGCGCTCGAGATCCATCGAATCTAGCAATTGTTCCTGAAGTTCGCGGGAAGAAACCGTCTGAGTCTTTTCGATAAGACGATCGGCAAGCGTGCTTTTTCCGTGATCGATATGCGCTATTATACAAAAATTGCGGATTTTTTTCTGTCTGTCTGTCATGTTATTTCCGTTTCTTTGCGTTGTCTTCCGCAAGTTTATTTATTCTCTGCATGAACTCGCTTATTCGCGGTTCGTCGCCCTCGTTTCCCGGTTTATAAAAAACCGCATCGCGGACGTTATCCGGTAAATACTGTTGCTTGAAATATCCGCCGTAATCGTGCGGATACACGTATCGGCTTCCGTCCCAATTCGGCGAATGCTCGACATAATTGCGAAGATTGTACGGGACGAAACCGTCGCCGCTTTTTCTGACGCAATCGCGGGCGGCGTCCATAGCAACTATGACCGAATTCGATTTCGGCGAAGTGCAAACGCATATAATAGCTTCGGTAAGCGGAATCAAACCTTCGGGCTGACCGAGCCTTTCGTATGCGGTGCAAGCGCTCGTGGCAACGACGAGCGCATTCGTATTCGCAACGCCGACGTCCTCCGCGGCGTGAGCCATCAGTCGGCGAAAAATGAGCATCGGATCGCAGCCGCTGTCGATCAGCCGAAAAGCATAATACAATGCCGCATCCGTATCCGAGCCGCGCAAAGATTTGCAAAATGCGGACAACATATCATAATATAACGTTTCGTCCACACTGAGCAATTTTTTCTGCGACGATTGTTCCGCAACTTTGCCGTCTATCATGACAGACCCGTCCGCATTCGGCATGGTCGAAAGCACGGCAAGCTCAAGCGAGCCGTACGCGCTCCGCATATCTCCGCCCGCAGCCCAAACGAAATGCGCGACAGCTTCGTCCGTAACGGTCAGTTTCATTTTTCCGTATCCGTTCGCTTCGTCGCTTATAGCGCGCCTGAGTCCCTCTTCGACTTCTTCGTCGCGCAAAGGCTTAAGCTCGAAAATACGGCAACGCGACACGATAGCGTTTGTCATCGCGACATACGGGTTTTCCGTCGTCGAACCGATAAATATTATACTGCCGTCTTCTATTGCGGACAATACGCAATCGGATTGCGCCTTATTCCAACGATGGCATTCGTCAAGCAACAGATAAGTCCGCTTACCGTACATTTTCAGACGGTCGCGAGCTTCCTCTATCAATTTTTTGGCGTCGGCGACTCCCGATGAAACGGCGTTCATTTTCGCAAACGCGCCGTTTGTCGTTTCTGCTATGATGGAAGCAAGCGTAGTCTTACCGGTACCGGGCGGACCGAAAAAAATGCAACTGCCGAGTTTATCGGTCATAATCGCGCGCGACAAAAGAGACCCTTCGGAAACAAGATGTTTCTGCCCGATAAAGTCCTTAAGCGCGTACGGACGCATCCGCTCGGCAAGCGGCTTCATTTTATTTCCCGTACCCGATACGGAGAACAAATCTTCCATCGTTCCGATTATACCACGTCCGCGGGCGCATAGTCAACTATAGCGAGGTTTTTTCCCGACGCAAAACCACCGTTTTTCCGTCGAGACTGCCGAGCGGAAGCGTCGCGCCAGTATATCCTCTGCCGTCGATATAGGTTTTCCACTGTCCCCGTTCGCGTCCGTCCAAGGTCAGGGCGAATTTTCCCCGCCTTGTTCCGACCGTAAGCTCGACCGTTTTACCTACGGGTATGTTCGGCGTTATGCGCACATTTTCGTCCGTGATACGCAAACCGTAATATTTTTCGATTATAAGACGATAAAGCCAGCCAGCCGCGCCCGTGTACCATGTCCAGCCCGCCCGTCCCGCAAGCGCGCCGTAATAAACGTCGCCGGCAAGGACATACGGCTCCTTCAAGTACGTTTCGACGCCTTCCCTGTCCGAAGTATGCGAAACAGGCAAAAGCGCTTCGAGCACTTTATTCGCCTTTTCGGTCATGCCCGCCTCGTAAAGCGCCCATGCAAACCAGACGGCGGCGTGCGTATACTGTCCGCCGTTTTCTCTCACGCCCTGCGGATACTCGGCTATATATCCGATCTTTTTGTCCGTTATGGGCGGATCGAGCAATCGCACGATCCCGAGTTTTTCGTCAAACAATCTTTCGTATGCGGTTTCGAGAATAAGCCGCGAGCGTTCTTTATCGGCTATGCCCGAGATCACCGCCCAGCTCTGAACAAGCAGATCGATCTTACACTCGTCGCAATTTTCGCTGCCGAGCACATTTCCGTCGTCGTCGAACGCACGCACATATCTGTCCTTTTCGAAACACTCGCCCAGGGCGGGCAATAAACCGAGCCGCAATTTCTTCAGTTCGATTTCATCCGCATCACCGACATAAGGCATATAACGTCCTATGACATAATACAGGAACATGGTACACCAAACGCTTTCGCCTTCGCCGCGTTCGCCCAGTCTGTCCATACCGTCGTTCCAGTCACCGCTACCCATCAATACCAGTCCCCGCGGCGACAGCTTTGCGGCAAAAATCGCCTTAAGCGCATGCGCGGCAACCGTATCGGTTCCGTCTCCGCTTTCCATAAACGCGTATACGGAAGAACTGCCGTCCGGAATCGCACGGTCTTTCAAATACGGTACGCGCTCGCCGAGAATGCTTTTGTCTCCTGTTCTGTCTATATATTCGGCAATTGCGAGCGGCAAAAATAATTTATCGTCGCAGATGCGGGTTCTTACTCCGACCGAAGGCTGATGCCACCAGTGCATTACGTCGCCGGACTCGAACTGATGAGCCGCGCAGTCGATTATGTGTTCCCGCACTTTTTCGGGAACTACACCGATCAACGCCATAGCGTCTTGCAATTGATCCCTGAATCCGATAGCGCCTCCCACCTGCTGGAAGCCGCATTTTGCAGTAAACCGCGAAACGAGAGTCTGATAAGACAGCCATTTCAGATAGTACTTTATCGGAAGTTCGTCGCTTTCGACATCGGGCAACTTCGCATATTTTTCACTTACCGCTTTCCATGCGACATCCGCACTTTCAGCAGTAACAGGAGTCATCTCCGACGAAAGCGCGAATATTATACGTTTGGAAGAGTCGGCCGCCAGATCTACGGAAACGGAATAAGCCAAAGCGGGCGTACAGCCGTCGTTGTATAAATGAGCGCAAGCGCGGAATTTTCCCGAACGATCTTTATAGGACTCGGCGAAGAACGCCGTAGAATGCGATTTTTCCGTGCAAGTCAAATACAATTCCAGATCGCCGCCGCTCGCCGACAAAACGCCGTTATCTTCTTTGCAAACGATTCCGCCCGACGTACGCGAAGCATGATCGCCCATCACCAGTTCGGCAAAACACATCGCGTCGATTTTTCTGTCCTTCGGCAAGCCGTTCTTTATGATTATATCATAATACTTTACTCCGCCGTAGACGTAAGTTTTCTGTACGGCGAGAATACCGTTATATCCGCAGGTGAATTCGCTGTAACCGAATCCGTGCTTTGTGAGATATGCGCACTCGTGCGGCACGGGATTGCGCGTCACCGACCAAAGCGTTCCGCCTTCGCCGAGTACTATCCCGTCGCCTTGCACGTCGTTCAACTCATCGTTGGAATGCACCGTATACTTTTCCTGCCGAGAATTTTTACCGAAAGTAAAACCGCCTTTATCCGATGCGATGCAACCGATCTTACCGTCGCACATAACGTTGTACCAAGGAGAAGGCGTATCACCGTCGATAACATACTCCCCGCTTGCCGTAAATCCGCCGCAACCGCATCGATATTCGATTTCGGGAGGTGCCGACTTTATCTCGCGATGAAGCACGGGCGGAAGCTCGTAAAACGGAGGCATAAGCCTGTTTGAAAGCGCAAAAGGGTTAATTCCCACACCCATCGCGGCATTGACTTCGTTACGATCCGCAGTCAACTCGTTGATAATGCGAACAGACGTTTTCATTCTCGAAGCGACGCGAGAGATCCCGGCGGAAAGCCCTTCAAAATACGATACGGGCTCCGACACTATGACCGTAACGGAAAACTCGATTCCGAATTTTTCGAGCATCGCCAATTGTCCCAAGAAATCAAGCACTCTGCTTGCGTCCGCGGTATCCGCGCGCATGACAACATCAGGCAACGCGCCGCAATTTCTCCCATGAGAAGACAGCAAAGCGGCGGCAAGCACGCGCGCGGTACGCGACAAAGGCGTTATGGACGCAAGAGCCGAGATCCTGCGATCGGACCCGACGCAGTCGCTCGACAAAGCGCTGCGCATGAGATTATCGATTTCGCCGTTTCGGGCATAACCGAGAAATACCGTAAACGACTTACGTTCGCCGACGGACAGATCCACATTTGCCACCGCGGCAAGCACCGGCTCGGTGGTACGACCGAACGCAAGCCCTCCGCCCGTTCTGAGCGCTCTTTCGTCGCCGAAATATTCCGCATCGCAATCTGCGGCAAGCGCGAGCGTGCCGTCGTCCCCGTTCGTCCGTACAGCCGTAATATACCCGTCGCATTCCTCGGTTTCTAAAAACATAGCCGAATAGGCTTTGTGCGACAAATCGGCATCGCGTGAAGAAAGACAAGGCTTTACGGCAACTATGACAGACAGAGCAATAGGAGATTTTGATATGTTTTGCAGCGAAATCTTGCGGTACTCGACATTTTTGTCAAAAAGCACCCCCGCACACAATTCGGTTACAATACCGGCGCGGCAATCACGATATACCGACGATCCTTTGCGATATTCCGCATTTCCGAGAGCGGAAGGCTCGTATACCGCCTCTTCTCTCCTTACGAACACGCGCATGCCGCTCATTTTATCAAACCTTGTCAACAGTTTGCCGTCGGCATACGATACGCTTCGTCCGCATTCGTCCGTCATAAGACAATACCGACCGTTCGTAATAAAATTCAGCTGCGGAAATACGGAACGTCCGCCGATGATCTGCGAAAACGCTTCGGGCGCACGGTATGATTTTACCCGTTTCCGCTCGGGACGTTTGAGTGCGCGCGGATCTTCCTCGAGAAGAAGCGACGCCGCTCTTGCTCCGGCGCTTTTCAGCATTGCGCCATGCAAAGAATTCCCCGTGACAAGATTGCACGCGGCAAGCATGATCATTCCCTGATGGTGAGCCATAGACGAGAGCTGCACCGAGTGCGACTCCAGATCGACGGAATCGTATAAACCGTAACATCCGATATATTTTTTCAGATGACCGATGCTCCCCTTTCCCGTAACGGCGCATGACATAATTTCGGCATACGGCGCAAATACGCGTCTGTCCTCGGCCGAAGACAGCGCGGCGCATTTCACGCCGAACGCGCGATATTTGTAGTCGCCGTTTGCGTATCTCTCGCCGTATAGCGATTCGCTTTTACCCAGTACATCGGACCCTACCATGCGCGCTTCGCGCTCGTGTAATTTCACGATCCTGTGCGCTCCTATACCTACGAGCGAACGCCTCGGCGGTGCGAAAAACATAGCAGGCAACAAATATTCGAAAATGCCGCCCGACCAGCTTGCAAGCACGCCGCGTCCGTACCCGTCGTTCAGCGCACGTCTCGACAGCTCGGTAAAAGACGACGCGGGAATTTTTCCGCAGCCGATAAACACAAGATACGACAGCATCGCTTCGCTTGCAAGCAAATCGTAATGTCCGCGGTCGGGTTCGTTTGTTTCCGCGTTATATCCTATATAAAGCAAATTGCGCCGTGGGTCGTACATGCGGGCAATATTCATGTCCGCAATGAATTTTTCGGCGATCTGTCCTATTTCACCGCCGAGCGAACTTATAAGCATCAATGACGCCGCAAGGTTTCCGCAATCGACGGACGAAACGTACTTCCCAAGCGGTTTTTTCGAGCTTACCGAGTACCAATTATACAGGCATCCGTCGCACTTTTCCAGCGAATCTGTTGCACGAAGCGTCGACATGATCGTTTCGTCGCGTCGAGCTTCGTCGATCAAACCGAGCTTATATGCCGCATACGCGGAGGCAAGCGCCATACCGATATTAGTCGGCGAAGTGCGATCCGCCCAACCTACGCCCGATTGAAAATTATCGCACGGAAGACCGTTGTTTTCGGATAAAGTCGTTTCGAAATATTCGTATGTTTTTTTCGCGATGTCGAGCATGTCGCTCTTGAGCTTCGGCGAAATCCGCTCGGAAATAAAATCGGACGATAATGCTGCGTCGATCGGCAGCGCGGTAAGAAAAATCGCCGCAAGCGCGAAAAACAGCGGACTTATCCGCAGTATACCGAATGCGATAAACAGCACGGAAACGACAAAGTTCCCGAGAAACATACAGTGTCCCCCGCCCGATGACGAATAGGTATTCCAACAGAGCAGATTGCGTCCCGAAACAAGCCGTACGACCGTTACACACAGCGCATAGAGACTGCAAAGCCCGACAGTGGGAAGCCACAATGCATTAAGCAATACTCTGGCGCACTCGGAAAGAAAATCACTCATGCGCGGAAGAAGAGCAAATGCCAAAACAAGCGACACGATCTGCGGTGCAAACGCAAGCGCAAACAAAATCGGTACACCGCTCACGACGGCAACGGCAATAATCGCAAGCGCAAAGACGGGCGACCATGCGGAACAAATGTTCATAAACATCTGCCATCTTGCAATGCCGTTCGCGCGGTTGGCGACTTTACTGCCGTCGCGGTTTCTTACACGCGGAAACAGATACGGAAATAGCTGCATGTCTCCGCGTATCCATCTCAGCATTCTGGCAAGGTAAGAAGAAAAAGTTTTCGGAAATTCGTCGATGCCAGCGACTCCGGCCTCCGAGCACCCCGCGAACGCGCCCTCTATAAGATCGTGGCTCAAGATACGACCGTCGGGGAAAGCGTGCTCAAGCGATTCGTTGAATTCCCGCACACGGTAAATACCCTTGCCCGTATAGTTGCCGAATCCATACGCGTCGAAAATTATCCCGCCGCTTTCCGAATAACAGCTCAATCCCTTTTCGCCGCACATAAGCGCGGAAAAAGGCGTCGTAAGTCCGGACAGCGACGAACGCATGCGAATGTTCATTATTGTGACATCGGCGTTATACGGATGCTCCATAGCGCCCACGATTTTTCCCGCATCTACTATCATCGAATCGGCGTCGAGCGTTATTACATACTTAAACGGCTTTATTTCACCCATGACGCAAGAAAAACGTTCGGCCGAGTCTTTCATTATCAAATTATTAAAGTCGATTATGGCGCCGCGTTTTCGCTCCCACGCCTGTTTTCTCAGGCATACGAAGAACTCGCCGTGCCCAAGTTTTCGCGCGTAAACATCGGCTATGTCTTCCGTCGCGTTCGTATAACGCGCGGGTGCGTCCAACAGAAGACCGAAAGAAAGTCGACCGACATTTGCCGCGGCAAGCGTAAGCAGATTATCGGCGGCTTGTTCCAGTTCTTCTTTATCCGAAACCATCCGGCAACATATCATTGCCGTAGGCGGTATTTCGTCGATCTTAAGCGACGGCACTATCCTTCGACCGACATACTTTGAAATTATATATAGATATAATCCGTTTGCGGCGGGTATGGAAATAAACGGCGAAAGACACGCGGCAATAACGCCGTAAGGCAACGGCAAGAAAATAACAAGCACGGCGCAAACGGCCGCAGATAACGATAATACGGTTGCGATATGCACAGACAGCGCATATTTTTTCGGACGGCCGATTATAAAATTCGCTAGATCGCGACCGGATGCGCGGACGAGAGATATCAATTGACGCACGCGATCGAATTCCGCGACTTTGCGTTTTCTCGCGTCACGGCATATCTCTGTCATGTATGAAGTTTTCGTTTCGACGGTAAGCGCGGCAAAATTGACCGCGTCCGATTTTTCGAGCACCGAAGCGGAAAGAGACAAATCGAGCAAATATTCGGCAGTGAAAAAATCGGCGCGGAGAGCATCGAATATTCCGCACACGGCGCCGTTGTAATCGGCAAGAGCCACTGCGTCGCCCGAAACGCACCGCTCGGGGTTCACGCCCGCCGAAGCGCA
Source organism: uncultured Christensenellaceae bacterium (assembly GCA_910587025.1). Classification (GTDB taxonomy): domain Bacteria; phylum Bacillota; class Clostridia; order Christensenellales; family Pumilibacteraceae; genus Protoclostridium. Next base: position 1,958 of record CAJUKR010000042.1, on the reverse strand, counting down.
CACTGTGCCCACTTTCGACGCATACGTTTCGTTACCCGTCGTATAAATTCTTTTTACATAGCTGTTATATACGAGCATATCGCGCTCTATGTTACCCGTGCTCATATCATATGCGGCGCACGACGCTATCTCCGCACGCTTAACGATCTTCGATGCGTAAACGGTCAGCTCTTCCAGAAGCGCGAGCATGAGCGCGGGATACAAATTGCATATCTCGTTCCAGGCAAAAGGCCGCTCGGAATTATAAATATCCACGGCACGTTTCAATGCGTCGCCGTCCATTCCGAAATCGGCATGACGAACAAAGTACCGAGCGAACTCGAGCACCGCGGGTATACGCCCGCCGGGCAGATCCGAGAAACCGCGCAGGCTTTTATTCACAACGGCAAGCGCATCGATCGCAATGTAATAGTTTTCGAGAAATACGCGTTCGTAATCTTCCCTGTCGTCTTCGGATTTCGACGTTACTATCGAAGCGGCATGACGCAAATAATATTTGACGGAGGAAACGGACGGCTTATCGCCGACAAGCGGAATGACACGCGATCCGGCGGCAAGTTTACGTACGCCCGAGTCGAACTCGGCAACGGACAATTTTTCGGAGAGCTCGAACTTTTTGGGCGGAACGCTATATAATATAGCGGCAACGAGAGCCACTATAACCGAACATAAAATTACGGTGATAATTATAATCAAGTACAGCACAAAGCAATTATTGACAACACGCTTATGTTTATGCCGATTTGCTTGCCATTTTTTTTTGATTGTGATAATATATTTGCGAGATAACCGAACGGTTGCGGCGGGTGTAAGCCCGACGAGGAAAGTCCGAACACCACAGGACAGGATGCCGGCTAACTACCGGTGGAGGCGACTCCAAGGAAAGTGCAACAGAAATATACCGCCGCGCGGAATCGTGCGGTAAGGGTGGAAAGGTGAGGTAAGAGCTCACACGGTATTGTGGCAACGCAAGACGCTATGTAAACCCCATCCGGTGCAAGATTGAGAGTATATGGATAGTCCGTCCCGCTCTCTCCCATCGCTCGAATCGTACGGCAACGTACGGTCTAGACAGATAACCGTTCAAGACAGAATTCGGCTTACAGGTTATTCTCGCTTTTATTAAATAAAAAGAACCGTAAATTCATACGGTTCTTTTTATTTATTTCTTATCGTTTTCGTCGAAGAAATTATAGAAGTTGTCTACGTCGTAGCCGTCGGTTTTGCTCCTGCCTTTACGGTTGAATAACCCTTCCGCTGTCGGGAGTGTTTCTCCGCCCGTAACAGATAACGCTTTTTCGTCTCCACGCCCGCTTGCATCTACCGTCGTTGTCGTGGTTGTAGTAGTGATCGCTCCGGGCACGACATTGCTTACTATATTGCTCTCGGGTAATGCGGGACGCTCTTCGGACGTCAGCGGCAATCCCTGTTCACCCACATACTTCTGTAATGCCGCTACGAGCAATCCGCCCAGTGCGTCCCTGTTCGGCAGTCCCGTTCCCGCATGCTCGATCATGTATCTGTTTTCCGCTCGCATACGCGCAAACTCCGCGTCGATCTTTGCCTCGAGCGCCTTATGCTCGGCTTCCGCTTTGATAGCCGCGACCTGCTGCTCCATTTCCGCACGCACGCGCTCTTCCGCTTCGCTCTTCGCCGCCGCAACGCGTTCCGCGATCTTCGCTTCCGAAGCCGCTGCCGCGACCTCTTTTGCCGTATTACGTTGCTCCTCGCGCAGTTTCTCTATTTCCGCTTTCAGTTCGGAAACGAGATTGCCGTCAGCCGAATGTAAAGCCGACTGCTGCATCGGAATAGGCTGACCGAACGGCGCTTGCATCTGTTGCATCGGCATGCGCAATTCGCGATCGAGTCTTCGCTCCTCAGCTTCTTCTTTTCTTCGTCTCTCCTCTTCTTCTCGCTCTTTCTCCTCGGCTGCCGCTTTCGCTTCCAATGCAGCTTTC
>CAJUKR010000041.1 GCA_910587025.1 uncultured Christensenellaceae bacterium | reverse complement strand
GAAAGTGCAACTCTTATAAAATTTTAGTTTTTATTCCCTATGGGAAGTGCGCTTTCTCGGTTTCTTTTTTCGAAGGTCTTTACATCCACGTAGTTATTTTCGCAACGACGAATCAAGTACAAACAATACAAACAATGACAATCCGGTTCAACGTACTTAGGAAAAACAGTCAAGCATTAACGCTTGACTGTTTTCTTTTCCCTGCCCGAAACTCACCCGCCACCACGAAATATTCAATTTTCTCTGCCTACAAGATAGTCCATACTTACTCTTAAATAATCCGCAAGTTTAATTATGCTTTCTATATGAGGTATTTGTTTTTTATTCAACCAACTGTTCAAACCGCCGCGAGATATAACCTTATCTTTCGTTAATTTATTTTGAGATATGTTTTGTTCTTTAAGAACTTTTCTGAATTGTATATCGAATGCGGGACATTCCTTAAAGTTACCGTTATAAATTTCGGAACGTCCAAACAAGTAGTCAAGCGAACAATCGAAAAAATCGGCAATTCCGACGGCAGTAGGCAATAACAAACCGAGACTGCCTTTCAACCATCTGTATATAACGGAAGAATCGGATAACCCGAGTTTCTCGGCTAAAACTTTCGCCCCTATTTGTTTATCATCCATAAGTTCTTTCAATTTGTTCGCAAAACCGTTCATAACATTTATTATACACGAAGTACGCCGTTCTTTGTTGCTTTAGGCGTACTTCGTGATAGCATGCAAATTTACTTGACATCGACGTACTTCGTGATATAAAATAAGCTCATCGGAGGTAAAACGCAATGGACAAATCAACGTTATATGACGTTTTGAGTATGGGTATTATACAAAAATGGAGAAAGAACGAAGAAGCACAAGATGATTATTTCGCGATCAAAGAACAAGAATTGAAAGAAGAATTATTAACTTTGCCAAACAAAATAAGCAAAGATTTACTAACCTCTTATTCTTTGGCGATTAAAGACAGAATGGATGAACTAATTTATCACTTAAACATAAAGATACTTAACTTGGGAATTAAAATAGGTATGGAACTGGAAAAGTCCTTTGCCGAATACGAAGAATAATTGCTTACTCCCGTATAGCGTAACAGTACCGTATGTTATTATGATGTTAAGTTAATATCATCTTCAATCAAAACAGGAAACAGAAAGTTAATTGTTACCGATATTTAAGAACGTTAAAGTCTTATGTCATAACGACAATTTGCCTTTTGCGTTCCTGACTGACGTACCTTTGTCAATCTACTTTTGCGGCAGTAACCGCAAATGAATATTATATTGCCGCAATAAAAAAAGCCCGAATCAACCATTTATTTATGGTTTGATTCAGGCTTCTTAATGGTGCGGTTGACAGGAGTTGAACCTGCACGGTCGCCCACAAGATCCTTAGTCTTGCGCGTCTGCCAATTCCGCCACAACCGCATAAAGCTTAGTTATAATACAACATTCGCAAAGAAAAGTCAACAGAATTGCACGGGTTTGGCGCAAAAATTTTATATATAGCCATAGCGTTTTCGGTTTGAAATCACGAACGCGGATGTAACGGCGATACACAATCCTTCCGAGACAACAACCGACAGCCATACGCCGTCGATCCCCATCCATATGGGCAGGATCATAACCGCGGCAATCTGAAAAACGAGCGTACGCGCAAACGAAATCACAGCCGAAATCAATCCGTTATTGAGCGCGGTGAAAAACGCCGAACCGAAAGTATTGAAGCCGTAAATCGCGAATGCAAACGAGAACAGTCGGAAACCGTGCAATGTAAGCTCATAAAGCCCTTGATCGTACCCGACGAACAGCAATGACAGCGGCATGCTGAGCGCTTCGGCGGCGGCAAACATTACCACTCCCGTCACCATTATCACGACATGGCTTTTTTTGAACAGATTTTTCAATTCATCGGTATTCCCCGCGCCGTAGTTATACCCGATCACGGGCGCGACCCCTACAGAATAGCCGAAAAAGATCGCCGCGAATACGAAGCTGACATACATAATAAACCCGTATGCGGCGACACCGTCTTCGCCCGCGAACTGCATCAGTCTGAAGTTATAAAGCATATTTATGACCGAAGCGGACAGATTGGTAAGCATTTCGCTCGAACCGTTGGCGCACGCTCTGAGCACGGGTTTTATTTCCGGACGCACAAAGCGAAGCCTGAGCAGGCTCGAATTTTTCGATGCGAAATAAAAAATCGGAAGTATTCCGCCGACCGCTTGTCCTATGACGGTAGCGACCGCCGCTCCGACTATGCCGAGTCCGAGTCCGGCTATGAACAACGCGTCCAGTCCGGCGTTCGTCACGCCTGCGCATACGATCACGATCAATCCGAGAGCGGGTTTTTCTGCGGTGACGAAAAACGATTGAAAAACGTTCTGAAGCATATACGGGATAATCGCGGCAATAAGAATGCGCCCGTAAAGTACGGCGTTTTCTAGCAGGTCTCCTTCCGCCTGCAAAAGGATCGCAACGGGTTCCATGATAAACTCGAACACGAGCGTAAATATCGCGCCTATGCCGATCATGACCATGACGAGCATGGAAAAATATCTGTCGGCTTTTTCCCGATCGCCCTCGCCCAGTACTTTGGATACGAGCGCGGTACCGCCCGAGCCTATCATGAATCCGAGCGCCGCCACCGCCATAATGACGGGCATGATCAGATTGACGGCGGCAAACGGAGTTTTACCCGCGAAATTGGAAACGAAAAAACCGTCGACCACGGTATAGATCGACGTAAATACCATCATTATGACCGTCGGAAGAGTAAAACGCAACAGCTTTCCGAAAGTAAAATGTTCGCCCAATGATATTTTTTTCATAAATAGTATTCCGTATTATCTCGTCATTTCGTCGAGCGCTTCCATACTTACTGCGCCGCGTGTACAAAGCGCGCCGCTCGCGGCAAGCATGATAAGCCTTTTTTCGAACTCCAGATCGCCGTCGGGATTAAATTCCCTCATGCCCGTTCCGATATACACGCGCGCACCGAGCGTAAGCATCATTCTTATCGGGGGTATGCCTTCACCCAGCCCCATCGACATGGACGGTGTCAGTATGATTCCCGCCCCCGATTGTCCTATAAGGTCTATGTCGTCTTTATCGAGATAAGTTCCGCCTGCAATGAATGCGCCGTCGAGCAATCCGAATTTATGCGCAAGACCTATGGGCGTAACACCGTATTTCTTATCGCATACGCCCACTTCATCCAGAGTCCTGCACGCCGAAATTATCAGCTTGCACTTCGAGCCGAGCACATGATCGATAACGGCGTCGATTATTTCATCGCCGAGCAAAAGGCTCTCGAGATAAATATTACCGTCGAGCCTGCCGGTAAAATCCTCGCCAACGATGCGGAAATTTTCCGCGCCGTCGGTTTTATCGTCGCCGATGTAAAAAACGCGCGAGTCGGCAATGCCTCCCGCGCGCTTTGCGACATCTTTATCGAAAGTCAATGCGTTAAACATAATCGAGTTCGAGACTCCTTAAAAATTCTTTTGTTTCCGCCGCCGTGTCCGGATGTCTGAGCGCATAGCTGATCGTAGCCTGCACCGCGCCCGCCTTGCTTCCCATATCGTAGCGGTGTCCCGCAAAATCGTAAGCGCAAACGTCGCCGTCGGCACAGAGCAGATTGAGCGCGTCGGTTATCTGTAATTCACCCTTTTTGTCCGGTTTGATCTTCCCGATCTTTTCGAAAATCGCGGGAGTGAGGACATACCGTCCGAGCGCCGCGAAAAGACTGGGCGCGTCTTCCTTGGAAGGCTTCTCCACGATCGCTTTGCAAACATGAGTGCGAGGGTGACGGAACATCTCTTCGCCGAGCGCCGCGCAACCGTACATATGTATCTTGTCTTCGGGAACGGTCTGACCGCCGATGACCGCTTTTGCGCCGCATTCGTACGCCGAAATAAGCTGTTTCGTTACCGGAACTTCGGCGTGTACGAGATCATCCCCGGTCGAAAGCACGAACGGATCGTCGCCTATAAACTCGCGCGCCTTGCAAAGCGCGTCAGCCATGCCGCGCGGCAATTTCTGTACGGCAAAATAGAAGTGCGCGCCGCGATTGATACGTTCCAAAGCAGCAAGCCCCTTACCGTCGCCTTTGCGTCTGAGAGTTTTCTCAAGTTTGCCTTTGGGCGAAAAATATCTGACGATCTCTTCTTTGCCCGGAGAAATGACTATACATATCTCCGTGATTTCGCTGTCGATCATTTCGTCCACGATGTATTGCAGAACGGGAGTGTCGACAACAGGCAACATTTCTTTCGGAAGAGCTTTTGTCGCGGGCAAAAATCTCGTACCCTGTCCTCCGCAAAGTATAACGCCTTTTTTTACCATAATTTCATCCCCTTTCCCTAAACGGGTTCGTCTTTAATGTATATAGCGCACTCGTACAAATTATGCGAGATAAACCATTCTGCGGCAGGTATCGCACTGACACATGGATTTGTTTTTAAGCTCGCTCTTGTTCGTCTGCGAAAGTTGCATACCGCAGGCGCAGGCGTAATCCTTTTCGTTGTCGCCGACGACTGGCACGAATACGGGCGCGATACCGTCGCTGCGGAACTTATTGTATGCCGAAAGCAACGCCTGATCGAGCGTTGTTTCAATCGACTTCATCTGCTCTTCGATACGCTTCCGTTCAGGCATCGATTTCGCGCGGATCTCGTCGAGGCTAGTCTTGATCTTGTCAAACTCTTCCTTTACCTTCTTCTTTGTCGCGAGATTCTGCATACATTCGTTCGTAAGCATTTTGATCTTATCGATACGATTATTGAGTTTGTTCTTGCAGGATTCCGCGTTGGATCTGATCTGCTCGAGCTTGGGAAGAAGCGCGGCTTTTTCTTCGGCGGTAGTCGCCGCCGAATATTGAGCTTCCACCGCTTCGAAACGCTTCATGATCTCGCCGAATTCGGCATGCAGACGTTCGACTTCCGATCCGTAAGTAGCGGCGTTGGCGGCATTGTGGTCGAGATCCGATTGAGCTTCGTTGAACTTATTGCGGGTCACGTCCAGCTTTTTCTTTGCGGGGAGCGAATTGAACTCTTTATTGATCTTGCGAAGTTCCATATCGAGCTTCTGATATTCGAGCATTTTTTTGAAATTGTCAGTCATAAAACCTCCGATGATGCGGGATTACGCTCGGTCGCGCTTCGGATAAAGCGCACGGCAAGCCCCTGTTTTTTTGCCGCATTTTCCAGCAATGCGGTCAGCTTTCCCATATATATGGCTTCCATACAGTAGTGCTGCATTATTATAAGCGGCAATCCGCTTTCCGCGGCGTATAAACGAACATGATGCGGAACGTCTGCGGTGACGTAACAGTCCGCACCCGATTCGACGGCACGCGAAACGAATCGCATATTTCCTCCGCCGCCGTTTACGACGGCAGCCCTTCTCACTCGCTTTGCGCCGTCGCCTATTACGGTAATATGACGGTCGCCGAACGTTTCGGATAACTCCGCCGCCCAGTCCAATACGCTTCTTTCCCGGATACTGCCTATCCGTCCCACTTTCACGCCGCCGTCGAGCTCCATAGGCTCTGTCGACGTCAGTCCGGCAAGAGCGGCAACATAATCGTTTATTCCGCCGTCGCAGAAATCGAGATTGGTATGCGCGCTGTATACGCTTATGCCCTTTCTCGCCGCGGCAAGAAGCATTCTTCCCGTCGGATCGGCATCCGTCACACGCTTAAGTCCGTAGAATATCGCGGGATGATGCGAGATAACAAGCCGCGCGCCAGACGAGTCGGCTTCCTCTATAACCTTTTCCGTACAGTCCAGGCACAGCACCGCAGTATCGGTATCGCAGTCCTCGCTCCCGATCAGCAGACCGACGTTATCGTCGAATCCCGGTTCGGTATCGCACTCGGGAGCAAAAGCGCGCATAAGCGACAATACTTCTTTTATTCGCGGCATGAAAGCACCTCCGTGATCTCGGCTATCCTGTCGGCGTTTACCGCCGCGCTTCGGCTTAATTGCGCAAGCACGCGCTTCAGTCGTAAACGCAACGCGTCTGTCGGGCAATCGTAGAATCTGCCGTATTTCCTTTGCATGCGATCAAGCGTCATCACGCCTTTTTCCGCGCGCATGACGTCGTAATATTTTCCGCCGTCCTCAAAACAATAATCGACCGAAATCGAATAATTCATTCGTTCGAGCGTTTCGCGAACTAGCTCGGCGTGAGATTGCGGCGAAAGTACGAGCGTCGCCGAGCCGTCGTACTTTGACAGGATATCGCGTATCGTATGTCCGCCCATGCCGCATATAAGTATGCAATCGGCGTTCGTCCCTTCGGGGATCCCGTCGCAGACCGTAAACGTAACGTTATTACAGCCGCGTAACGTCCGTTTGGCTTTTTCCAGACAATTCCCGCTTATGTCGCTGACAGCCGCCGCTTTCGCTTTGCCGGTCTTAAGCGCGCGTTCGGTCAAATGCGCGTGATCGCAACCGATCTCGGCGATAAGACCGCATTCGGGAATGACTTTTACTATTTCGTCTATCCTCAATTTTCCGAGTAATAGCTCTTGAGCCGCTTGCTTCTCGCGGGATTTCGGAGCTTGCGCAATGCCTTGGCTTCGATCTGACGTATACGTTCTCTTGTTACACCGAAACGCTTGCCGACTTCCTCGAGCGTACGCGGGTGCGACCCGTCGATGCCGTAACGAAGGCGTATGACCGCCTGCTCGCGCGGGGTGAGCGTTTCGAGCACGCTCATAAGTTCTTCCTTGAGAAGCGTACCCGTCACCTGCTCCTGCGGGCTCGTGGCGTGAGCGTCCTCGAGAAAATCTCCGAGGTGGCTGTCCTCTTCCTCGCCTATCGGCGTTTCGAGCGAAACGGGATCCTGAGCTATCTTCTGTATCTCGCGCACCTTATCTTCGGATATGCCCATTTCTTTGGCGATCTCGGCAGGCGTAGGATCGCGCCCGAGATCCTGAACGAGCAGACGCGTAGTGCGCGTGAGCTTGTTTATGGTTTCGACCATGTGCACGGGTATTCTTATCGTGCGCGCCTGGTCGGCTATTGCCCTCGTGATCGCCTGGCGGATCCACCAGGTGGCGTACGTCGAAAAACGAAATCCTTTCGTATAGTCGAATTTTTCGACGGCTTTCATAAGCCCGAGGTTCCCTTCCTGAATGAGGTCGAGGAAAAGCATTCCGCGACCGACGTAACGTTTCGCTATAGATACGACAAGTCTCAGGTTCGCTTCGGACAGACGGGCTTTGGCATACTCATCGCCTTCCGCCATTTTCTGCGCGAGAACTATCTCGTCGTCGCCCGAAAGCAAAGGCACTTTGCCTATGTCTTTTAAGTATACTTTGACGGGATCGTCAGACGAAATCGACGTGTCCGTCAACAGTTTTTCGATCGAATCGTCTTTCGCAGGCTCAATCGTCGTATCCTTTATTTCGATACCGTTCTCGGACAGAATCTTGAAAACTTCTTCGATTTCGGACGCGTCGGCTTCACAACCAACAACGATCTTTTCGCCGACTTCGTCGTATGTCAGACTGCCGCGTTTTTTACCGAGTTCGATAAGTTTACCGACTTCCTTGAGTATCTTATCGTTCAATGTTTTTTCCTGAGGAGAGGTCGTTTTTACATTATCGCTCATTTTATGCCTCCTTGTCCCCTAAGCTTCCTGAGCTTTCGTTTCAGTTCGTTACTGCGCGTGAGAAAAGTTATATCCTTGCTCTCGTCGTATTTTTGCGCAAGCTCGTTGCTCTCCCGCTCCAACCTGTCGCACTTGAGTTTCAATACGCACGCCCCGTATACTTCGCGGCTGTCCAGCCTTTTGAAGTCGAAATCTATTATGGGCGGTATTTTGCTCTGCATGCTTTCGGGCAGATCCGAATAGAGCATCGCGCTCACGTCTTTCAATCCTTTCAACCGACTGTCCGTGACCGATTCGGTCACCATTTTGCCGAAACCGTCCGGGAATATTTCGCCGTAATCGGCGGGATCGACGTAATCCTTTCCCGCGACGAGCGCCGCAAGAAGATAATTTTCCGTCTTGTCCGTTTCCGTAACATCCGTTTCGGTTGTTTCGGTATCTTTCCTGTTCTGAGTTTTTTGTATTTCCGAAGCAGTGTTTTCGACCGCGGCTGTTGTTTCCGCCTGACGTCGAAGCACCGACATATCGTAACCTGTTTCTTTGCTGAGAACTCCAAGATATTCGTCGATCTCGACGGGGCTGTCCAATCTGCGTATGACGCGCACCGCTTCCGCGGTATATTTCGTTTTTTCGTCACGGTCGGAAAGATCGTACTTAGACCGCAACGCCCGAATTTTATATTCGGTCAAAGGTAACGCTTCGTCGAGAAGTTTTTTATAAGCATCCGCGCCGAAACGATTTATTATATCGTCGGGATCGAGTCCGTCTGGAAGACTCGCAACCTTAACGGTCAGACCGCACTCGCGCAATATATCGAGTCCGCGCATAGTCGCCTTCTGACCCGCTCCGTCGCCGTCGTAGCTGATGATCACCTTATCCGAATAATTCTTTATCTGCTTCGCCTGCTGACTCGTGAGCGCCGTTCCCATGCTCGCGACGGCTGTATCGAAGCCCGCTTTATGCAACGCTATGACGTCCATATAGCCTTCGCACATAACGACGTAATCTATAGGTCCCGACGTACGTTTTTTCTTGAGCAGATTAAGCGCGTAAACGGTACGCGATTTGTCGAATATCTCAGTCTGCGCCGAGTTTCTGTATTTTGCGTAATCGCTCTTTTCGAGAACGCGTCCGCCGAACGCCACGACTTGTCCGAAATTGCTTATGATAGGAAACATCAGTCTGCCGTGAAAAACGTCGTAATATTTGTCGCCGCGCTGATCGGCAATACCGACCGCTTTCATTTCCGTAGCGGTATACCCTTTCGACTTCAGATAATTTATCATTTCGTCAAAGCCTACGGAATAGCCGAGACCGAACCTCGTAACTATATTATCCGGCAACTCGCGCTTTTTGATGTACTCTCGGGCGCGTTCGGCTACAGGTAATTTAAGGTTATCGTGGTAATGCCGCGCCGCGTCGCGCATGAGATCGTAATATCTCGAACGCTGTTGCTTCGTAAGTCCGGGAGCGCGACTGCCCGTAAGTCGAGGCAACTCCATATTGGCTTCGTCGGCAAGCATTCGTATGGCATCGATACGATCTATGCTCTCTATATCGGACACGAACGTAATGGCGTTGCCGCCCTTGCCGCAACCGAAACAGTGGTATAATTGTTTTACGGGATCGACGGAAAAAGACGGCGTCTTTTCGTTATGAAACGGACAACATGCCTTATAACCGTTGCCCATACGCCGCAAAGGCGCATAACGTGATATAAGTTTTACTATGTCGGTTCTTTCGATAAGCCGACTGCAAAACTCGCTGAATTCCATCTGCTCTGCCATTTTACGGTTTTATACCTTAGCCCACCCCTTGGGAATAAATATCTCCTCGAACACACGTACGAGATAAGTGTCGCTCATCGTCGCTATGTAATCGCAGACTTTCTGCTTATCCGACGCATCGAGCGCACGGATATACTCCGGCAACATACTCGGATTCGCAAGCAATCGGTCGAACAGCATATCTATCATTTCCTCGACTTTGGGTTCTTCGGACTTCGCAAGCGACGACGAATACACTCTGCCGAACATAAACGAGCGAAAACATTCCATAGCCGATTTCGCGGCGGCGCTCATGCTCACGTCGTTTTTGCCGTAACTGTTCGAGATAACGTCGGTGATCATTGCGTCGATACGTTTGCCGTGCGTATTCCCGAAAGCGTCTCTCACGGCATCGGGCAAATCGCTTTCGGACAGCACTCCTCCGCGTATCGCGTCGTCCACGTCGTGATTGAGATATGCTATCTGATCGCTCAGGCAAACGACTTTGCCTTCGAGAGTAGCCGGTTTTCCGCTGCGTCTGTGATTGAGTATCCCGTCGCGTACTTCGAACGTCAGATTCATTCCTTTGCCGTCATACTCGAGAACGTCTACGATACGAAGCGACTGCGCCGCATGACTGAATCCGCCCTCGTTTTTCATTTTGGCGTCGAGAGCACGCTCACCCGCATGACCGAACGGAGTATGCCCGAGATCGTGGCCGAGGCTTACGGCTTCGGTAAGATCCTCGTTAAGGCGAAGCGTACGCGAAAGAACGCGCGCTATCTGACTGACCTCAAGCGTGTGAGTGAGACGGGTACGGTAATGATCGCCCTCAGGCGCGAGAAAAACCTGCGTCTTATGCTTCAGACGGCGGAACGACTTACTGTGCACGATACGGTCGCGGTCGCGCTGAAACTCGGTTCTAACGGTCTGCGGCGTAATCGGAAATCTGCGCCCCTTTGTTTTCTCCGAAAAACAGGCGTAAGGCGACAGGAATTTTTCCTCTATTTCATACACGACTTTTCTGTAGTCCATTCCGACCTTATCCTAACGGACATGCCTTTTCGGGCAAACTTACACCCGATTAAAATCCGTTTTGTCATTATAGCACGATTTCGGCGGTATGTCAACCCCGACGGTAACGATACGCAAGGAAAATTATAAAATTTCGTAAAAAGTCGCGACAGCATCATACTGTCGCGACTTTTTCTCGATGGTAATTATTTACGAGGTTTGCGAATATTCGCTTGTACCACCGTGTGTATTCGGGGGTCTCCCGCTTCTGTATCGTTAATAACCATAACGAACTTCTAATCAAACGATTTTACACATAGTCCGGGACTTCATCATTATATGTATTCTAAAAACTTTTACGTTCGATGTTTCTAACCGAAAAAGAACTGAAAATCCTTTCTCCCCAATATCAATTTGTTCCGGATGATATATAGGATTATACTCATATGTCGAAATCTTTTTATTTGATATCCCAGGCCACATTTCACTTCTAAAAAAGCCTTCTCCCAAAACTAACAGAAGACATCCCCATTTTCTGTAATAATTCTCTATCCCGTTTAGTTTTTGTTCTATATAACGTCTCTTAGCATCATTGCAAATTTTTTCACATATTCAACAGCTTTAGATACAAAAAAACGTCTTAAAGCAAGCGTTTACGCAAAGTGCGCCTAATCTGGTATGGTGCAGCGACATAACGTATTTGAGAGTTCAAAACCAATTCTACTAGATTAAAATATCAACGACGAAGTTAATCTCAATATTATCTTAATTCCCGCGAAACGGAATGGACGATTTCATAATAACTATTCCATTCTCGCATTTATAAGCAAGACGATTTTTGGGTTTACCGTTTTGCGTTTCGATATCAACACGATGCACCAAATAATCTGATTTCTCTTCAAGAAAGGCTTCTAACGACGGCGATTTCTTTATTTTATCTTCCGGAATCGGATCATCTATATCGAAAAAGTGATAATTGCTTCGATCGAACATATGTATAAGCGCATTAAAGACAAGATTTTGATTATATCCAGGGCCAACAACTATTTGATCTATCAAATTCTTCTCGGTCTCCGCTTTCATATGCACTTGAAGCGCCGGCTTTACGGTCGATTTTCCTAAATTATAAACGATATCTGGAACTATAATATTATCGCCTATCTTATACACTCCAAATTGATGCGCATAAAAAACCAACCTGCTTTCATTCTCTTCCGAAAATCCGCTGTGCTTGCAGAACGGCACAAATAAATTAGGGATCAATGAGGGCGCGTTACGTATTGCCTGCATATTCTTAAGCATTTTATAATAATTCTTCTTTTTTCTATCTTCATATTTTACTTTGATCGGGCGCGTCTGATCATCATACTGTTCTTCAGGCGTTACTTTCGCTATCAAAAAAAGAGGGTCATCCAAATTCGATCCCTGCTTGACCTCTTTCCAATATTTATACCTAACGCAGTCAAAATTTAACTTGACTGCGATGCCGCTTTCCTTTCCGTAATACTTCCATTGGCTGAGAAGATCCCCATCGCCGCAAAACGAAATAAGATATACATTATCCATGCATTTATCAACAACATCATCGTACTTATATTCACGCAACTTAGAAATACCATCCTTAAATTCCTGCTCATCATTTAGGTATCTTATATTACTTGCCCAAAATGTTGCGGTATTAAAGTAATTTACCCCAAAGTGATTTATCCTTTCGCGCGAATTTTTAATTATATCATTTAATGCGCTCAATGTTGTATAATGCCAACACGCGCTCGGACGATCCTCTTCTGACAGTTCTTTTATAGCCTTAGTAACTGCTTTCCACTGTTGTTCATTCAAAAAATTTTCCATTATTATATTTCCTATCTACTGAAAGTAATATAAAATTTCGTTTGCAACAAATATCGTAGAGAAAAATTTGTCGTATTTTGTACTCGCATGTATTAGTTTCACGATAATCTCTTTCGCCGCCATAGAAAAGGTTTCGAATTCTTCTTCTTTTTGGGCTTTATACTCTTGTAATATTTTGCTAAAAAATGCGTCTTCGACAGTAGACCGCCAACTTTCGTTTTTGTCGAGTTCAATTCCGTTTCCCAAGTCTCTCTCAATCGGCCTCAGCGTGAATAAAGTATTTTCCATCTTTAAAGAATTAAAATCATCTTGGTCGAGCGCCCGAGTATTACCGGAAACAAGAAGCTTGATAGGGAAATTATTAAGCTTTTTGAAAAATTCGATAAAATCCTTTATATCCCATGCACCATCAAGCCTCACACTATCTTTTGCCAAACACACGTCTACTACGGGAAGCACGGTCGAATAATCGTTTTTAATTTCAGCTAATTTATCTTGTACCTTTTTCATTTCTTTTTGATTCATATTCTTTGCATTCGCTATATCTTGAGTGTACAAACATACCGACAGTAAAATTATATCCAAATCCCTGTCTTCGACAATCTTACATTTTCGAAAAACCGTGTAGTCACAGCCGTCTACGGGATCTTCCGATCGGCTGTTTCCGTTACCGCCTTCGGGCGTCAGTTTTAAGATATCTTCTGCTAAACATTTCGCCTGACATTCATTGACCTCTTTCCTGTCGTCGATAAAAACAATGCATTGCTTTTTATTAGAGTCTCCCATTTTTATTACCTCCCGATGGGCTAATTGAATATTATATCAAGTAAAGGGCTTTCTTCTTTTTTACATTTACATGACAATGTTGCCGTAAATATATCGCCTTCTTCTTTCGGTGGCGTTCGTTCAATAGTAAACCCGTCTAAGAGTCCCTCCAATTTTTTCAGTCCGCTGAAGTACTCCAAAACCTTCCATGTTATGGGGTTTTTGTCGCCAAGAGCTTCGTCGCGTTTTTCGTTTATCAATGATAAACTATATCCGGTTTCGGCTTCTGAGTTCAACTCGGAAATATTCAGTCCAACTTTAATCTTATGGTCGTCCGATTTGCCGTGTTTGGCGGCATTGCGTAAAAACAAATCGATAATAGCAATAAAAAATACACACGACTCTTCGGGCACCGTCCTATTAAACATGCACGGAAACATGGTTATTTTATCTAAACAGTCTTCGATGTCATTCGTTCCGTCCGCGTCTTGATCTGCCGAACAAAACTTTACTTCGATCGTTTGGACGTCATTCCGCTCCGCTTTTTTAACAACGTGCTTCAAATAGCTTGATTCGCAGTTAGTAATTTCTTTGAAGTACTCATATAAAAGTCTCCGTTGATGTACCTGCTCGTCATCATTTAGATTGTTCAGATACTTAACTTCGCGCAGAAATGGCCCACGGGCAGATTTGCCCATCGCAAAATAGTCTTCGTTCACGATATGAATATTGGCATACGATATAAGCATATTCATCATGGAATTTGCCATATCGCAAATACGCACAAAGTCATACCTCGACTTTGTGCGGCAATCTTTAATTTCGCCGTACGTCGTCTGTAAAATTTGTATGAGATCTGCATTCCCGCCATGCATAACCGTCTTGCCGGAATCCAATAAACTCTTTGCTTTCTTTGCCTGAATAGACGATTTTATCGATCCTATACGTATATCCCTGTCAATATCCTCCGTCAGCCAATATCTGTACTTTAAAATATTTTTAACGGCTTCTATTTGAGCAAAAGTTTTTTTTGCCTCATCATCTTCTCCTTTCGACTCGAACTCGAATAACAAACACATGTATTTCTCATCATTGCCCGAAGAAATTCCCTCGGCGAAGTCGCTTTCAAAATGGCGCAAATCGACCATCCACTTATCCTTTTCGGAGACATGATAAAATCCGTTAGCCAATAGAGAATTTTTTATTGCCAAGTCCTGCGTTTTTTGATCAAAGCCAAAGATATCCGCTAATTTTCTCTTACGTGCGTCGCCTTTCATCTCGATAAAACAATCGCCGAAAAACGCGTCATAATAGTAAAATGTCAATTTTAAAGTGTCTTCCGTGCCGTCTGTATTTATTTCACCAACTAACGCTTGTGCACAGCTTTTATATTTTTCCACCTTGTCGACGGCATCAATATCCTTTAAGCTTTCTATTTCGTTGACGCTTTCCAACATCATCGCCTTCAGCAACGTCAAATTATACAACTCGCATTTTTCAAGATCCTCGGACTCTTCCTCGCTCGCACAGACAATAATACGCTTACTTTTATCTCGATAGAGCATGTTGCCGTATTCTTTCAACATTTGATTGAATTTATTAAGCTTTTGCTCACCGCTTATTCCGCATATTATGCGTTTATAAGCGTTGAGGATAACGGAATAAAAGCTTTCAACTTGATATTCATTTGTCTGATTGCCTTCTGCCACACGCCATCTCAAAACATACTTACTGCTATCGATAAATCGACAGAGATCGCTTCGGCTCTTCTCTGTGTCCTGTGTCGAACTGCACAAATAAATTTCGGCACCATTCTGCCAATCTAACACGCAATTATAAATGCTCAATATTCTGTCGGCGCTGAGCAAATATGTCGAATCGATGGATGCTAGGGCATTTATCAATATAACAAGCAAAGAGTATCTTTCACAATTCGACTTTATATTAATATCCTCAAAACGCACGCCGTCGATCGTTATTCCTTTTTTTGTCGAATTGCCGTTCTCGGTCAAATATTGTATGAACGAAATCAATATCTTTAAAGCGGCTTTTTTAGCATTCTCTCGGTAATAGATAAACGCTCGCGAAATTGCCTTAAAAAAAGAAATCATTAATTCTACGCTTTCATAATATTTGTTACAATTTACTACTTCGGAAAAGAATGTCAACACTTCTTCTTTCGATTGGTATTCGCTTATGCCTTTTACAATTTTATCTTTTCTCCCCTTTTGGCCTTTTTCTAAGAATCCACCCCAAAGAGTGTTTTCCACTGCCAATCTGATAAAATGTCTATCGGACAATCCACTTTCGTTCTTTTCATTTCTGTTCTTTTGCTGTTCTTTTACATCATCGAGCGTCTTTATACAGTGATGCTCGCGCCTATGCGACCAGTGATACGCCGAACTGCTCAGAGCGCTCTTTTGTTGATATTCTTCAGCATCCTTATTAAGCTTGCATATGGGGCACGAATCACCGTAACTTCTTATGGACGGTATAAAAATATCTATAAGCGAAAAAAACTTATTAGCATCGGAAATGTAATCGCGTTTAGTCTCTTTAGACATTCTGTTAATCAACACAAAAATGCCCGCAAAAATATTTAAGCACTTATCGTTCTCATACTCGCGCATCAAAGATGTTATAAGCGACTTTGCACGATAAAACGTCGCGCCGGAAATGATTTGGTCATCGACGAAATAAAAATTGAGTTTTTTATCGGTGCCTCGCACCTGATCCAAAAAATACGCATAATTAGAGTATTTGGTTCTGAAATTCGATCTGTACTCTTTTTTTATATCCAACGAAATTATGTGCGCCGAGATCGGAAGAGCGTCGTGTAGGGAAAGAGTGTAGATCTCG
>CAJUKR010000040.1 GCA_910587025.1 uncultured Christensenellaceae bacterium | reverse complement strand
GATTCCGTATGGTGACTGGAGTTCAGACGTGTGCTCTTCCGATCTTGAGATATTTTGCGAAGCGAAGTACGTTGGCATCGTCGAGCGCGGCCTCGATCTCGTCGAGAACGCAGAACGGCATCGGACGAAGTTTTAGGATCGCAAACAATATCGCAATAGCCGTCATGGCTTTTTCGCCGCCGGATAAAAGCGAAAGCAACTGCAGTTTCTTCTGCGGCGGCTGAGCTTTGATCTCGACACCGGCGGACAATTCGTCCTTGCCCTCCTCGGGCTCGAGCAAAATAAGTTCCGCCGTACCGCCGTTAAACAACTCTTTGAAAATAATTTTGAAGTTTTCGTTGATCTGCGTAAACTTCTCGTTAAAAGTCGACCTCATTTCCTTGGAAAGATCGGTAATAACCTTAACGAGATCCTTTTCAGCCGAAGTAAGATCTTCGCGCTGTTTATCGAGTTCGTTGAATTCCGCCGAAACCTGCTCGCACATCTCGATCGATTCGATATTTATATGCCCCAGACCGTTTATACGGCGTCTGAGCACAGCCGCTTCTTCTATACCTTGCGAAATCTCGAATTCGGGGTCGCGCAAAGGAACGCAGTCCGCGTATTCAAGCTTGTATGCTTCGGCAACGCGCTGCTGCATCTGTTCGAGATCGATATCGACTTTCTGAAGTTTGAGTTCCTCTTCGTTTTTCTTTTCGGAGAGTTCGGTATAAAGCCCTATAAGTCTGTCTCGCTCGCCCTCGTACATTGTCATATCCGATTGGATCTTCTGCTTGTAATTTCCGAAATCGGCAATCTTGCGCTTGATGCTGGCGACGCGCTTGCTGTCCGTTTCTTCGACGGTAAGCATGCGCTTTTCCATTTCCTCGCGTTTAACGGCAATGACTTCGTCGTTCTTTCCGATCTGCTCACGAGTCAATCCGATGCTTGCGTTGGCATTTTCTATACTCTTGCCGAAGCGTTCTATGTCGCGATCGATATTGGAAACGGCATTTTCGCAATCGGCACGATCAAGCTTGATTTTCATCAGAGCGGCGGCAGCCTCGTCACGACGCGCTTTAAGTTCGGCTATCTCCGACTCGGTCTGCCTGCTCGATGTCGCCGCATCGGATTTTTGATTTTGTATCATGTTCTCGAGTTCACCGACGGAGTCGATATCGTCCGAGATCTGCTTTACCCTTGCCTGCCATGCGATAAGCTGAGCGTTATTTTCGCCGTTTTCGTTATCGATATCCTCGATCTCTCGGAGATACTTGTTATATTGCTGCTCACTTCTCGCTATCTCCACATCCAGTTCGTGTATCGTAGCGGAACGGGTTTTTATCTCGAGCAAAAGAGCTTCCTGTTCGCGCGTGATCTTATTGTGCTCTTCCTCGAGCGCCTTGACTCTGTCGCGTACTCCGGTAAGCTGTTCTTCGATCTCGCGAAGTTCGCGATCGTAAGCAAATACATTGGCGACATCGGCTTTTTTACTTCCGCCTGTAATCGCGCCGTGCGGATTGATCACGTCGCCGTCAAGCGTAACGATCTTAAAAGCGTAACGGGTCGCTCTTGCGATTGCAATGCCCGTATTGAGCTCGTCCACGATGATCGTTGTTCCGAGCAAATATTTGATTATGCTGTCGAATCTGTCATCGTACTCGACAAGCGACGAAGCGACTCCGAAGCACCCCTTTACATCCAGATACCTCTTAAGATCGTCGTGAATGGTGCGCGGACGAATAACGTTCATGGGAAGGAATGTGATCCTGCCGCCGTTACGCGATTTGAGATAATTTATAATATACCTCGCCTCGTCTTCCGTACGCGTAATGATATTCTGCACCGCTCCGCCGAGCGCCATCTCGATCGCGGTTTCGAAGTTCTTCGGCACTTTGATCACTTTGGCGACAACGCCTTCCATACGCGAAGACAATTCCGCATCCGTCTTTGCCGCGTCGAGCAGTCTCGAAACACTGCGCTCGAAACCCGCATTTTCGTTATTGAACTTCGTAAACAAATCCTTGCGCTCGGAAAGCGAATAATACTTCGCGTTTATATCCTTGAGCTGTGCGTTGTTACGCGCAAGCCGCGCAAG
The DNA here is from genome assembly GCA_910587025.1 of uncultured Christensenellaceae bacterium. Classification (GTDB taxonomy): domain Bacteria; phylum Bacillota; class Clostridia; order Christensenellales; family Pumilibacteraceae; genus Protoclostridium. Next base: position 14,373 of record CAJUKR010000040.1, on the reverse strand, counting down.
ATTTTCGTTGTTGCGCGCGGTATCGGCAGACAGCTTTTTGTCATGCTCCGCACGAACGGCTTTCGAAGCAAGCAAATCTTTCCCGAGCGATTCGACGGTAGCGCGCCTCTGAGCGTTCGCGCTTACCGATTGATCGAGCCGCGTTCCGAGCGAAGCTATACGCTCCTCGAGACCGCTCTTTTCCGTCAGAAGGCTCGACATGTTAGACTTTATGTCGGCGAGCTTTTCCGCCGCTTCGATCAACGCCCTGCGACCTTCTTTTTCCGCGCCCTCTATATCGGCGATACGAGCATCGATATCGTCGAGTAGCATTGCGGATTCTTTATCTCGCTCGTCCAGTCCGTCGCGTTCGGCGATCTTGAAGACACGGGCTTCCGACGCCGCCGAAACAGCCGCTTCCGCGGCTCTGATATCAGCTTCGAACCGTTCGATTTCGGCAATCAATTCTTCGTTTCTCGAAACGATATGACGGATTTCCTGATTCATCAGCGAAATCTCGCCGTTATTTTTTTCCAATGCTCCGGTAAGACTGACCAACGTATTATGATGTTGCTCGATAGTTTTGTCGATATTACCGAATTCGACGAGCGCGGCGTTATACTTCTCGCTCGCCGCGTCGCGCTCGTTGCGGCATTTTTCCATTTCGAGCAAAAGTGCATCGCGCTTGTCCGTGATCGCTTTTTTAGTTTCCGTAGTCGTTTCGTACTGATGAAGATATATATTTATCTCATAGTGTTTGAGTTGTTCGGCAAGCTCGAGATATTTTTTCGCCGCCTGAGCCTGACGGGTAAGCGGTGCGAGCTGTTTGCTCTTTTCGTCGAGTATTAAACTTATATTTTCCAGACTTGCGCGAGTGCGCACCAAACGACGCTCCGCCTCGTTTTTCTTTGCCTTGAATTTCGAAATGCCCGCCGCTTCGTCGAAAATACTGCGACGATCCTCCGGCTTCGAAGAAATAAGCTCGTCGATTCTGCCCTGTCCGATTATGGAATAGCCCTCTTTACCGACGCCGCTGTCGCGAAGCGCGTCGATAATATCCGCGCGACGGCACGGAGTTTTGTTTATGAGATATTCGCTTTCGTTACTGCGAAAAAGCTTACGCGTGATCACCACTTCGTCATAATTGAGATCACGGAATATACGTTCGGTATTATCGAAATACATGGAAACTTCGCAAAAAGACTGCGACTTTCGTTTTTCGGTACCGTTAAAAATAACGTCCTGCATGTTTCCGCCGCGGAGCGTTTTCGAAGACTGTTCGCCGAGAGCGAAACGTATAGAATCGGCTACGTTACTTTTACCGCAACCGTTAGGTCCGACTATTCCCGTCACACCGCTTCCGAACTTGATTTCTATCTTGTCCGCAAACGATTTGAACCCGTTTATTTCCATTTTTTTGAATTTCAAAAAACCAAACCTCTGAAGTCACAAAATACGAGCATTCCGTCCGAGCATCTGCGATAATCGCCCGAACATACGTTTAGCATATTATATCATATCCGTGCGCCGAAATCAATTTTATTGACCGCGTTCGCAAAGAATTTTCAGCGCGGATTTTGCCGCTTTCCGTTCGGCTTCGCGCTTGCTGCTTCCGATCTCTTCCGCAAGCGCCTCGCCGCCCAACGAAACGCGGACTCTGAATCTCGGATCGTGATCGCTCCCCGACCGTTCCACCGTTTCATACCCGATCTTCAGTCCTTTCAGTTCTTCACGGCTCTGACAATATTCCTGCAAGTCGCCCTTGGCGTTCCCGCTCGCTTTACTCGTTCTGACCGCGTCTATCGTGTCGCGAAGTTCCCGAACAATAAATTCCTCCGCCGCGGCATATCCTCCGTCGAGATAAATCGCGCCGACGATCGACTCGAACAAATCGGAAACCACTTTACGATGCGCATGCGACTGTCTTTTCTCGCCTGCGCCGAACAGCATAAAACGTTCGAGTTCGAGCCGTTCCACCGCTCTCAGCAGCGGTTCTTTACTTACAATACGCGAACGCTTCTCGGTCATATCGCCTTCGTCATCGCCGAAAGAATACAACCGTTCGGCAATAACCAGCCCGAGCACGCCGTCGCCGAGAAACTCGAGTCTGTCGTAAGACTCGATTCCGTGCTCGTTGGCATAGGAGGAATGAACAAATGCGCGCTCAAGTAATTTCTTGTCCTTGAACGCGTATCCGATGATTTTTTCTTTTTCGTTGATTGTGTTTCCGATATTATTCATTTACTTCGGCGACTTCGCGCGATATTGCTTCGATCACTTTCCCATCGTGTATTTTTCTGATCTGAATGACCGAATTATACACCGAAGATGCTTTAGACGCTCCGTGCGCTTTGATAACGGCTTTCTTTATTCCGAGGAACGGACCGCCGCCGTAATTATTGAAATCCATATAATTTTTAAGATTACGAAGCGCTTTTTTCATAAACAGATATCCGATCTTGGCAGATGCGGATGCCATAACGTTTTGCTTGAGCAATGACATAATCGTCTTTGCCGCGCCTTCCGTACTTTTTATGAGTATATTGCCGTCGTAACCGTCGCAAACGAGTACGTCATAATCGCCCGAAAGCGCTTCGCGGGCTTCCATGTTTCCGAGGAAATTGAGATTGCTGTTTTTCAACAAAGCATACGCCGCGCGTGTAAGCTCGTTCCCTTTATGTTCTTCCGTTCCGACGCTGAGCAAAGCCACGGACGGCTTTTCCTTCCCGGTCATGGCGCGCATATACGCGCTGCCCATTACGGCGAACTGATACAGCCATTCGGGATGCGCGTCCACGTTAGCCCCGCTGTCCGCTATGCAGGTCACACCGCCGACTTCGTTCGGTATCTGCGACAAAAGCGTAGGACGGTATATCCCGGGCAGACGACCTATAATAAGCGATCCTCCCGTCAGCACGGCGCCCGTGGAACCGGTGGAGACCATACCGATCGCGTCGTCATCGTCCTTAAGCGCATAAAGAGACTTGACCATAGACGAATCTTTTTTCGTTTTAATCGCCATTGTGGGCGATTCGTCGTTACTGACAACCTCGCTTGCGTCGATAACGTCCAAAAGACCGCCGGCGTTTTCCTCCGCCGCGATCTTATACACAAACGCTTTGTCTCCGACGGCGACAAATTTCGTATCGCCGAATTTTTTCGCCGACAAAAATGCGCCCCTGACTATTTCTTCGGGACGATCTCCGCCCATTACGTCGATAATAACTCTCATATTCCTGCCTTAAACAAATGACCCATTGCATTTACAAGGGTCACCGTGATTATTATTTCTTTTCTTCTTTCTGCTCGATTACCTGAACACCGTCGTAATATCCGCACTTGGGGCAAACATTGTGAGACTTCTTCAGTTCGTGGCACTGCGGACACTCGACGAGCGCGACAGGTTGTACTTTCCACTGAGCATATCTGGTGCTACTTCTCTGTTTAGACTGCTTTCTCTTGGGTACTGCCATTTTTACATGCACCTCCTTATTGACACTTGCCGATATATTATATTAAAACCTACGCTCGTTGTCAATCGATTTTCCACCGATTTTCTACTTTTTTTTGGGTTTTGCTTCTCTTGCCGGCGTATCGGCTCCGCAAGCGTGTCTCGACTCGAGTACTCCGAGCACATCCGTATAATCCATTCCGCGCGACCGCATAAGGACAAACAAATGATAGAACAGATCGGCTATCTCTCCCGCAAGCTCGCCGTTATCCTCCTTCATTGCGGCAATGACGGCTTCGGTCGCTTCCTCTCCCACTTTTTTGCATATCTTTTCTTTGCCTTTATCGAGCAGATAATTCGTATAAGAACCTTCCTGCGGATCATCGGCGCGATTCCTTATCGTATCGTTAAGGATACGAAGCACCGAAAGACTTCCGCGACGCTCGCCGAATGTTTTTATTTCATTGAAAAAGCATGAACGCTCGCCCGTATGGCACGCCGCGCCGCCGACCTGATCGACTTTCAAAAGCAAACAATCGCAATCGCAATCGGCATAGACGGCTTTGACTTTCTGGAAATGCCCGCTTTCCTCGCCCTTATGCCAAAGCTTTTGTCTGCTTCTCGACCAGTACCAGGCGTCGCCGCTTTCCAACGTTTTATCAAGCGCTTCTTTGTTCATATAAGCCTGCATAAGCACTTCGCCGGACACCGCATCAGTCGTAATCACGGGGATCAGCCCGTCCGCATTATATTTCAGTTCGCACATAACTTTACCGCCTCTTTTATGTCTATTTTATTTTCGTAATACGCCTTTCCGAGCACTGCGCCGTAAATCCCGCGCGATTTGATTTCACATAGATCGCGGATATCTTTTACCCCTCCGCTCGCAATCACGCACGCGCCCAACTTTTCGCCGAGATCCGCCGTCGCTTCGACATTCGCACCAGTAAGCATACCGTCGCGAGAAACGTCGGTATACAGAAAATACTTCGCGCCCAGTCCGACCAATTTTTTTCCGAGCAAAAGCGGCGTTACGTCGGCTTTTTCTTTCCAGCCTCTGACCGCTACCTTTCCGTCCTTTGCGTCAAGACCGCAAACCACGGCTTCCGAGCCGAATTCGGATATTATCCGTCCGACCGTTTCTGGATCGGTAACGCATACGGTACCGAGCACCGCTCTTACCGCCCCGGCAGACAGCAAAGACGCGACACGACCGCGATCTCTGAGCCCGCCGCCGGATTCGACCTTAAGCGAAGTATGCGACGATATTTTTTCGACGATGCCGAAATTATCGCCGCTGCTTTCCGCGCCGTTCAGATCGACGACATGCACCCATTCCGCGCCTGCGTCCTCGAAACGCTTAGCCATATCCAAAGGATCTCCGTACACGGTGACCTTTCCGTAATCGCCGCCGAGCAGACGAACCGCTTTTCCGTCGTAAATGTCTATTGCGGGAAAGAGTATCATTCGAGCGCGCCTTTGGTGCTGAGCACCTTATCCGATACCACGCGCACAGCCGCGCCGAGCGAGCGAGCAAACGATTTGAATATCGCTTCGCACATATGGTGCGTATTGTTTCCGCGAAGAAGATCGATGTGAAGATTTATCATACCGTACGAACATACCGCGCGGAAAAACTCTTCGGTCAGATCCGCATCGTACGCTCCTATATATCCCGTAAGTTGCGCGGCATTGTATACGAGGAAAGCGCGTCCGGAAATATCGACGACACTGCGAGCAAGCGCATCGTCCATGGGCACGTACTCGCAAGCGAATCTCGCAATACCTTTTTTATCGCCGAGCGCGCCGCAAAGCGTTTTACCGAAAACGATCCCTATATCTTCGACGGTATGATGCCCGTCGACATTCAGATCCCCTTTACACTTTACGGTAAGATCCATACCGCCGTGTACGGCAATTGCGGACAACATATGATCGAAAAAACCTATTCCCGTATCGATATCGGCTCTGCCGCTTCCGTCCAGATCGATCTCGACGGTTATGTCGGTTTCTTTGGTCTTCCTGACAAGTTTTTCCTTTCTCATTTCTTCTCCTTCAACCGTACTCGTACGGAGTTCGCATGTGCCGAAAGACCTTCGGCTTCGGCAAGAGCAATAATATCGTCGGCGGCGGAATACAACCCGCTTTTACCGTACTGTATCAAACTGATTCGCTTGACGAAATTGTTTACTCCGAGTGCGGAAAAAAATCTTGCCGTTCCGCAGTTTGGAAGCACGTGATTCGTTCCCGCGTAATAATCACCGAGAGGCTCAGGCGACCAGTGACCCATAAATACCGCTCCGGCGTTGCGTACAAGCGGCAAAAGCGCTTCTGGATCCTCGACGCAAAGTTCCAGATGCTCGGGTGCTACGGCATTTGATATTTCGACGCATTCTTCCGGACTGTCCGCAAGAATAATCGTTCCGAAATCGTCGATCGATTTCTCTGCGATCGCTTTTTTCGGCAACAATGCAAGCTGTCGAGTAACTTCCGCGCTCACTTTTTCCGCAAGCGCTTTATCCGTCGTGACAAGAATGCTCATAGCCGTTTCGTCATGCTCCGCCTGCGACAGAAGATCTGCGGCGACAAACTCGGGATCGGCACTGCCGTCGGCGACGATGAGTATCTCGCTCGGTCCCGCGATCATATCTATACCGGCCGCACCGAATATCTGTTTTTTCGCTTCCGCCACATACATGTTGCCCGGTCCGCAGATCACATCGGATTTGGGTACGCTTTCGGTACCGTATGCCATGGCGGCGATCGCCTGCGCGCCGCCTATTCCGAATATTCGCGAAACCCCGCACTCGGCAGCAGCCACAAGAGTCAACGGACTTGTCCCCGGCGTGCACATTATTATATCGGATACTCCCGCAACACAAGCGGGCACTGCCGCCATAAGTACAGAACTCGGGTACGACGCTTTTCCGCCCGGAACATATATCCCGGCGCGTTCGACGGGGCGGATCATATATCCCGTATTTCCGTCGGGAGCGCTTTCGGCAAGCTCGAAATCAAGCAACTGTTTTCTGTGATATTTTTCGATATTTGTCTTAGCTCGTCGAAGCGCGCCGAGAAGTTCGTCGGAAACTTCGGAGTACGCCTTATCGAGCATTTCTTTCGTCACCTCGATGTTCTCGGCCGTAACTTCGAAGCCGTCGAACTTTGCGGTATACCCGAAAAGCGCGGCGTCGCCGCCGATGCGCACGTCGGATATAATTTTCGACACACGTTCGCCGATATTGTCCGAAAGCTCCGTGCTGCGAGAAAAAACGCGCGCAAGTCCGTGTTCTCTGTCTGTAATAAGCATATATTCTCCTATCCGATGTTTTCTTTGATCTTGTCGATAAGCTCAAGCAATCGATCGTTTGTTTTAAGACTGACACGGTTTACAACGAGTCTGGCGCTGCAATCGCAAACTTCCTCGAGAACAGTCAATCCGTTTGCCTCGAGCGTCTTTCCGCTCTCTACTATATCGACTATAATGTCGCTCAGTCCGATCACGGGTCCGAGCTCAACCGAACCGTTGAGTTTGATGATATCTACGGTCTTTCCCCTCGCGCCGAAATACTCGCGGGCGATTTTCTCGTACTTCGTTCCCACGCGAAGTATGCCTCCCGCTTTTTCGAGCGAATCCGGATAACCGCATACGCACATTCTGCATCCGCCGAACTTCAGGTCGAGCATCTCGTAAATATCTCTGTCGGCTTCGAGCAACGTATCCTTTCCGACTACACCGAAGTCCGCAACACCACGCTCGACATACGTCGGAACGTCGCTCGGTTTTACGAATACAAACCGATATTCTCCGCTGTCGTCGTATAAAACAAGCTTACGGGTATCGACTTTCAGTCCGTCGAGACCGAGACCGCATTTTTCAAGCACCTCGATCGCTTTCTGCGCCAATCGGCCTTTCGCGAGTGCTACAGTAATCATACCGCGCCTCCTTTGCCCGAAAGATTGAGTTCGACGGCGTCTCCGTCGAAGATCACGGCACGCGATACGCCTTTTTCCGTGCAGTACGCAATAAGAGCTTTTTCGTCTCCGAACACACGCACAACACGGTTCTTTTTTCGCAACGAAACAAGCGTTTTACGCACAATATCGTCGTCGCAATCGATGACGGCATAAGCTATGTCTGCTTTCGGAGCTTTCACCCACCGACCCGATGCTTTCAACGCCGCAAGCAACCGTCTGACGCCTATAGCAAACCCTATAGCGGGAGTAGGACGTCCCATACGGTCGCAAAGCTTGTCGTATCTTCCGCCGTCGAGTATGGACGATCCGACACCTCCGCAGATCCCTTTGAACACAAGCCCGGTATAATAATTATTGCAGGACACGAGTCCGAGATCAATCGTAACATACCCGCCGAGACCGATCTTATCCATTCTTTCCGTAAGCAGCCGAAGCCGCGCGATCGCTTCGCGGCTCTTACCGTTTCCGCATAACGCTTCGGCTTTGTCAAGCACTCCGACATTACCGAAAAGCGACGGCAAACCGAGCATTCCGGCTTTATGCTCTTCGCTTATGTCCGAATCGCGGAAAAACAACTCGACTCCTATCATATCCTTTTTGTTTATCAACGCCTTGAGCGTCGCTATACATTCCGGATCGAGACCGAATTCCTCGGCAAGCCCTTCGAAATATCCGACGTGTCCGAGCTCGAGCTTAAAATTCTCCAGCCCCGCCGCGCGTAGCGAATCGATCGCCATGGTAAGCATTTCCACTTCCCCTTCGATACCGCTGTCACCGAGCAGTTCGACCCCGGTCTGTGCGAATTCGCGATCTCGTGCGGAGTTGGAATCGCGAAGATATTCGAATGCATCGAGAGAGTAATACATTCTTTGCACGCCGCTCATATTCGTAACGTACATTCGGCATATCTGTATCGTTGCATCCGCACGCAAAGCGAGAAGGTTTCCGTCGGTATCGGTAAGCTTAAACAGCTTATTTCCCGACATAGCGCCGTCGGCGGTAAATAAATCGTAATATTCGAGCGTGGGCATACCCACCCGCTTATATCCGTACGACGAAAAAACTCCGCAGAGCTTGCTATCCGCATTTTCTTTATTATAACATTCGTCGGGCAAGTAATCTTGCATTCCGAACGGAAGTTGAACTTTATTCATAATATCTCCGTTGGATCTTGCGCTTTATCACTTTAGAGCGATAAAGCGATTATATCAGATAAACAATGAGTTGTCAAGCAAAAAACATCAATTCAGCGAAAGCGATCTGATAAACTCGCTCTTATTCTCTGCGCCCGCGGATATTGCGGCGCGCACCGAATCATCGGAAAGCAAGTCGTCGCTTATGGCTTTTGCTACGGCAATCGCATCCGCATCGATACGGATACCCGCCATGGAACCGCTCCCGTGCTGACGCGTACCGAGAAAATCGCCGGCGCCGCGCGCGTCGAAATCGTATTCGGCAAGCGCGAACCCGTCCGAGGTTTCGCAAAGATATTTTATGCGTTCGCTCGGTTCGTCGGAAACAATAAAACAATAGCTTTCGCGTCCGTCCCGACCTATCCGTCCGCGAAGCTGATGCAATTGACTGAGCCCGAAATATTCCGCGCCGAATATAACCATGGTGGTCGCCTGTTTAACGTCGATACCCACTTCTATAACGGTAGTACTTACCAAAACTTTCGTCTTACCGTCGGCAAAATCGCGCATTGCCGCAGCTTTCTCGAACTCCTTTTGTCTTCCGTGAAGAAGTCCGATCCCGACTCCCGACAATTCTCCCGAAGCCAAATCGTTGTATAAACCGACCGCCGAAACCGTATCGTCGCTGTCGACGCGCGGACATACAATATATGTGTTTTCTCCCGATGCCGCCTTACGTCTTATATATTTATACATATCAGCGAGTTTTCTTTCGGGTACTATGGCTGTCATAATATTGTTTTTGCCACCCGGACGCGACTTAAGTTCTATGGATTTCAGCTGTCCGTACAATGTCAACGCAAGCGTGCGCGGTATCGGAGTAGCCGACATAACTATATTATCCGCGCCGTCCGCCTTGTTCTCCAGGCTTCCGCGCTGACAAACTCCGAATCGGTGCTGCTCGTCAACGACAGTCAGCCCCAATCGCTTATAAGATATATCTTCGCCGATTATCGCGTGAGTGCCGACTATAATATCTGCTGCGCCGTTCGCTATATCCCGTCTTACGACGTTTCGTTCCCCCACCGTCAATGATCCGATAAGCAGAGAAACATTCATCCCTTTTGCCCCGAAAAACTTTACCGCATTTTCATAGTGTTGAATCGCAAGTATTTCGGTGGGCGCCATGATAGCGCACTGATACCCGGACAAAACGGCAAAATACATGGCCAAAAACGCGACTATTGTTTTTCCGCTTCCGACATCTCCCTGAAGAAGAACGTTCATTCTGCGCGGGGAACGCATTTCGGATAAGATCGACGCTACGGCGTTTCTCTGGTCGGTAGTGAGAGCAAAGGGCAGTCCGTCGATCGCCTCGTTCAATTTTTCGGTATCCGCAGAATAGTCGTTCTTTCGTCTATCCGTGCCGTCCCCTTTGGCTATATTATAAACGCTCAGCGTATAAGCAAGGTTTTCAAGCGCAATGCTTCGTCCCGCGACAGCCGTTTCCTTCATGTCGGTCGGCAGATGAACGGCACGAAACGCTTCGGACAATGGCATCAATCCGTATTTTTCGGCAATGTCTTCGGACACATATCCGCGCACGGCAACACGAGCCAAAATAGAACGCACGGCGTCGGACATAACGGACTGCGTCAGCCCTTTCGGCAATTTATAGAGCGGAAGTATATCCACGTCGCGCTCGGAAAGGATCTGAGGCGCTGTGATCTCTATATTTTTGCCGAATGTTTTTACTTTGCCCGAAATCAGCAATCCGTCCGAAGAAAGTATGCGACGGAACACATAATCCTGATTGAACCAAGTACACGTAACCGTGCGCCCGCCCGTTACAAATGAGGCCTTGACAAAAGAAAGACCCTTTCTTACCCGCTTCAATATCGGCCTGCCGACCGGTATGCCTTTGAAAATGACTTCGCGACCGATCGAATTCTCCCAGTCAACGTCGACCCGACGGTCGTAATAACCGTACGGAAAAAGCATAAGCAAATCAATCGGATCGTAAATTCCGCATTCCGCAAGTTTTGCTATTCGCCTTTCACCGAGACCTTTTATATCGCCGAGTTTCATTTTCACCGTTTAGTAAAAAGGACGGATCCATCCGCCCTTTCAATTCAGCATTCATCGCAAGCGCATATTTATTCGAGCGCTATTATGTAATAATACAATGCCTGACCGCCGTAATGAGCGTCAACATCGCACATATCATACTTTTCGGATAATTTTTCCACAAGCTCCTGCGCCTGTTCTTCGGTAGCTTCGTGACCGAAATACAGCGTCACGGTGCTTATATCGTCGTCCATAAGCTTTTCGAGAAGATCTTCGACTACAGCGTTGGCGTTTTCGCCTTTGGCAAGGATCTTTTTATCGCCAAGTCCGATTATATCGCCCTCTTTTAAGTCGAATCCGTCCACAGACGTTTCACGAACGGCGAACGTTACGCTGCCGACTTTTACGGCAAGTCTTGCGTCTTCCATATCGCTCAGAATATTATCGACCGTATCCTGCGGATTGAACGCAAGCACCGCGGCAAGTCCCTGCGGCACATTCGTCGTGGGCACGACGTGGATATTACGTTTGGCAAGTTCTTTAGCCTGCTCCGCCGCAAGAATGATGTTTTTATTGTTCGGGAATACGAATATATCCTTCGCCGCAATCTTATCGCAAGCGTTGGCAATATCTTCCGCACTCGGGTTCATTGTCTGACCGCCCTCGATAATCTCATCCACAAGCAGATCTTTGAAAATAGCCGCCATTCCGTCGCCCGAACATACCGAAACCATACCGAACGGCTTAAGTTCTTCTGCTTCGCGGTTGGATATCAACGCACGGTTCTGCTCGAGCATGTTTTCTATTTTGATCCTATCGATCTCACCGAGCTCGAGCGCATAGGAAAGCGCCTGCCCCGGATTATTCGTATGGACGTGAACTTTTACCATAGAAAGATCGCCGATAACGAGCACGCAATCGCCGATCTGCATGAGCTTGTCACGGAAAGCGTCTATATCCGACTCTTTGGTGGCTTCTTTCAGATTTATAATGAAAAACTCGGTACAATAAGCAAATTCGATGGCATCGAGTTCCGTAAGATCGACATGGAACTGTTCGTAATTATTCGTCTTTCCTTCCGAAACTTTTTTAATACTGTCGTCGAACTCGAGGTTGACCTCTTCCTGCCCGATAAGGCTGTTATAGAACCCCTGGAAGATGATAAGCAGCCCACGTCCGCCGGCATCGACTACGCCCGCTTTTTTAAGCGCAGGAAGCATCTCGGGAGTCTGTTTAAGCGTTTCTTCGCCGACCTTTATTACCGACGTAAAAAAGTCCGCAACATTAGTCGTACGTTTCGCCATTTTGACGGAATGCTCGCTCATGGAACGCACTACGGTCAATATAGTGCCTTCCTGCGGCTTTGTAACCGCTTTATAGGCAATTTCCGTTCCCTTAACAAGCCCCCGCGACAAGTCCTTTACGGTTATCTCGGAAGAGCACTGCGCAAGCTCTGAAGCAATACCTTTCAATATCTGACTCGTTATTACGCCGCTGTTTCCGCGCGCGCCGCGAAGAGCGCCCTTGGAAATCGCATCGCACAAAACGCCGAGATCGTTGTTCGGACAAGCCGTAACTTCTTTTGCCGCAGAAAGCAAGGTAAGCGACATATTCGTACCCGTATCGCCGTCTGGCACGGGAAAAACATTCAGTGAGTCAACATGCTGTTTATTGCTGTCAAGTAGTTTTGCTCCGTTAAGAATCATTTTTCTGAGCATCACACCGTTGATAGATTTAATAGCCATTGTATAATATATCTCCATTCAGCCGCATTGCGGCAACGGAACGCAATATCGATCCGTCGAAATATTCGTATTGATTCAAAAGACATAGTATGCATAATACGCAACACTACACTTTATTTTATATATATTCTAACGCAAACAAAAATAAAATGCAAGTAATTTGTTATGTTTGTGAAAAAAACATTGTATCACAATAGAAAAATTATCATATTGTAAAAAAAGTTGGAAAATTCGCTTGCAATTATTTCCCGTGAGTGGTATATTATTACGGTAATACGGAAACGGAGGCAACAAAAGCAATGAGCAAAGTATGCGCTATATGCGGCAAAGGCAGATCCGCAGGCAAAAACATCAGTCACTCCAATAGACACACCGTCAGATCTTTCAGTGCCAATGTGCACAAAATGAAGCTCGACATAGACGGTCAGGTCAAGAGTGTTTATGTCTGCACTCGCTGCAAAAGAACGATGAATAAGGAAGACTGATCTCTCCTGCCCATATCGGAAGAACTTTCGAGACCGACGCATTTACGTCGGTCTTTTCTTCATGTCCGATCGGCCGTCAAAATTCATCCTAAGCACCGAAAATCAATCAAACACGCAAAAAAAGATCGTTTTCGCGCATTCGGAAAACGATCTTTATAAAATAGTTATGATTTAATATTGCTACTTTTCCTGTGTATTATTCTTCGCCGCGCTTCTTTTTACGGCAAAAAAATCTGAGAATCGCACCGATAAATCCGGGCGCTTTAATACAAATGATCTTTGACATACACATTGCCTCCCGATAGTATTTATGCGGAAAACAATCAAAATGTTACAAAATCAATCCCGGCATTGAAAAATCGCGATAACTTTCTCGGGCGTGGGAGAATTAAACGCGCAACTGCCGGAAACGATTATGTTCGCACCGGCTCCCGCAATCATGCGCACATTGTTCTCGTTTGCTCCCCCGTCCATTTCGATCTCGACGGACAGTTTTCGTCCGCGGATCTCTTCCGCCAAACGCATTATGCGTTCGGTCGTTTCGGGTATATATTTCTGACCGCTGAATCCGGGGTGAACGCCCATAACGATAACGTAATCGAGATAATCGAGAAGAGGAAAAATGTCAGTGATCGGAGTTTCGGGACAAACCGCTATACCCGCCTTTATGCCCGAATTTTTTATCGACATAAGATTTTCCGTCGCCGACGACGTCGCTTCAATATGAAACGAAAGTCTGTCCGCGCCCGCCTGTACATATTTATCGAGATAACGTTCAGGCTTTGTGATCATAAGATGCACGTCAAGCGGAACGTCGACATATTTTCTTATATCCGAAACCATCTTATGACCGAAAGTCAAGTTGGGAACAAACACACCGTCCATAACGTCGCAATGGATCATGTCCGCACCCGCTTTCTGCATTCTTACAGTTTCCGTTCCCATAACGGCAAAATCGCCGCTTAAAATGGACGGAGCTACTTTAACCGTCATTCGAGCCTCCTGAGTAATCTTTCGCATATTTCCGTTTAAGCTGACCGCACGCGCCTTCTATATCGTCGCCCAGAGATCTGCGCACTGTTGCCGACGCGCCGAGCGACGTCAGTTTTTTCAAAAAAGTATCGGCTTCCTTTTTGTTCACACCCTTTAACTTCGAACCCGTTTCATTCAAAGGTATCAGATTGATGTGACTCGGGAACGAACGCGTCAATTTTCGAAGATTTTCCGCATCGTCGGACGAGATATTGAAGTCGCGCATCATTGCGTATTCGAAAATGACGCGTCTCCCGCTTTTTTCGAAATAATATGCCGCCGCGGAAATTATGTCCGCGATTTTATACGCCCGCGCAGTCGGCATGATTTGCACTCGCTTGTCGTCCGTAGGCGCATGCAACGATATGCACAATGTAACCGAATAGCCGTCGTCGGCAAGACGTCTGATTCCGGATACAAGCCCACAAGTGGAAAGAGAAACGCTTCGCTGTCCGATTCCCTGACCGGCAGACAAAAGCCTAATAAAACCGGTCACGTTTTCG
>CAJUKR010000039.1 GCA_910587025.1 uncultured Christensenellaceae bacterium | reverse complement strand
AAATAGGGTATTTTGTCGAAACCGCATACCCGCATGTTTTTCAAAGGCTTTTACGGAAAGTTCATACTGAAATATATGTCGGCGAAGCACGGAAAATAACCCGATTATTTTTTCTTTCCGCCTTTCTTTTTGAACGCCGAATAAAGCTGAAATATACCGAGAACGATCAGGAACCAACCGAAAAAATTTCCAAGCGTGTCGCCGGAGATGCTCAGCGCAAGAAGCGACGCCGCCGCACCGACCGCCGCGGCGGGAAGCGCTACGGTAAGAAGATACCTCGGTCGGAGCAATCCGTTCTTTGCGTGAATGATTATGCTGACGACCGACATCGGAATGAATGCTATGAGGTTCACCGCTTGCGCCGTATGCTGATCGAAAGCGCAAAACGCCGTCAGCAAAGGTATAAGAAGCGTGCCGCCGCCCATTCCCATACCGCCTATCAATCCGCCCGCAAGCCCCGCGAAAAACAGTCCGCTCAAAACGCCATCCTTATGCCGGCTATTATCATAAGCACGGCAAAGATCACCGCAACGAACTTGCCGCGCATGACTTTCAGAAGCACCGAGCCGATCGCGCCGCCCGCGACTACTCCGAATATAACGGGCAGATTCGCCGTAAATTCGAATTTGCCGCTTGTCCAATACACGATGGCGCTCGCTATGCAAACGGGCAGAATGACAAGCACCGTAGTCGCATGGCTGACCTTTACGTCCTCTTTCAACGCTTTTTCGAGCAAAGGAACGCAAAGCATTCCCCCTCCTCCGCCGAGCAGACCGTTTGCCGCGCCTACCGCGCAACCCGTCGCGATCTCGATCGGAACTTTTTTCTTTCGCATGATTTTCACCTCTCGGGCGGAGCCGACTCCGCAAATATCAAATATATTATATGTAGAAAATCGCACAAAAATTTCCGCTTGCGGGCGCAAATCGTTTGCATATTGAATGCGTTTAAGGTATAATATGAGCATATGTATTCTCAAACTGTCGAAGTATAGCTTGGGAAAGTATTATTATAATGAAACCGTTTTCGGTTCAGTATTCAAGGAAAACAACTAATGCAAGTCAAACACAAATCGTTAAGACAAAAACTGATTGCACTGATCGTGAGCCTCTCGATATTCGTTGCGGCTTTCTCTTTCGTACGGTTATCCGCGACACCGATCGCCGAAGCCGACGAAACGACCGCGTTCGCACCCACGAGCGTTTCCGTCACGAACGGCGATTTCTCCGAAACGAGCGGCGATATGCCGTCGACGCCGAACAGCTGGACGGCGGCGACTCTCGGCGAAACGCCGGAAGGCAGTACCGTAGACGGCGTCGTGGATCTCGACCCCGCGGTATTCAATGCGGCGGATAACGGAAGCATCTCGACAAATCTCGAAAAGTACAAGCTCGACCGTTACGACGAATTCAAAAACGGAAACATTCCCCTTTCGCCTTTCGGAAGAGGGAACAACAATTACGAAAGTTCGGATTCCAACGCGCTCATGATAAACTCCAACGGTTCGCGCGTCGCGTTCGGATATACTTCCGCCAATATGTCGCTCTCGGCAAACTCGTACTATAAGATCAGCGCATGGGTCAAAACCGGCGTGTTCGATTCGAGCGACGAAAAAAGCGGCGCTTACGTCAAAGTGAACGGTCTTAAAAATCCCCTTGTGTTTGCGGGGATCGAAACGGATACGATGACAGCACCCACGCAGGCGAACAACTACGGTTGGAAAGAATATTCGTTCTTTATCGAAACGTCGACCATGTCCGACTCTTCGATATCGATCAGTCTTCAGCTCGGCGATTATTACGAATACGAAAAGAACGGCAAAACGAACAGCACCATAGTAACCACGAGCGGTTATGCTTTCTTCGATCATATCACGGCGTATCAGTACGCGCCCGACGTGTTCTTCGACGAAGCGGCGGAATGCAATACAATGCGTTCCTTCGAATACGGAGATTCCAAAGAACGTAAATATTATACCAACGCGGAAGGCAACGCGCTCTTCTACAGCGAAAACGATTCCGAATATCTCGCAATCAAGTCGTCCGCAAACGGCGCCGACGCGGGCGGTAAGACCGCAGGCGTGATTATGCGCGAAAGCGAAGTCGGCTTTGCGAGTGAAGAGATCGGAAGTTTCGATAACGGAATGAAAGGCTGGCAGTCCGCAGATAACAGTCACGGCAATTTCAACGTCGGCATTTTCGACGGACTTAATGAGGATCTGGGAATCAAAAACACCGTTCCCTTCTCCCCCAACGGAACGAACGACAACATTCTCGTATTCGGTTCGTACGACGCGAGCAACAGCGAATCGCATCCTTACTCTTCGGCTCACTTCGGATACGTCACCGATTACTTCACCGTTCCGAGATATAAAAACTACCGCATAAGCGTATGGGTCAAGACGGAAAACGGCAAAGTCGCCAGCGCGGCAATTTCCGGATTCGACTACCGCGGACCCAATAACGACGCGTCCGACGTACAGAACTACGGCAAAGGTCAGCTCAGAGTGGAAAGCGAGATCAGCGAAGGCAATGCGGACAATGCGTCCCGTAACGGCTGGAAAGAACTTGCGTTCTATCTCAAAGGCTCGAGCTATTCCGATTATGCGGTAAGGCTCGAACTCTGGCTCGGCAGTGCGAGCGAAAAAGCCGCCGGCGTCGCTATGTTCGACAATATCCGTATAGAAGAGATAACCGCCAAAGAATACACCGACTACAGCGGCGGCGGCAAAAGCGTTACGTTCGACCGCAGTGAAACAAACGGCGCGATCGCAAACGGCGAATTCAACAACATCGAAGAATACGACGACCCTACCCTGCTCTTCACTCCCGCTTCGTGGACAAGACAGTCCGTGGGCGAAGACGGAACAACGGGCATGAGCACCGTAGTCCCCGATGCGGATTATAACAACTGGTTCGTAGGCGGAGTTATCTCGTCCGACGCAAAAACATTCAACTACGAGCGCCCGGACGGAACGATCGTAAGCGGTAACGCAAATCCGGACAAACTTTCCGAAAACACCCTGCCTTCCAACCTTCTCTTCATGAGAGCGGACGGCAATACCGGCGTCGGCGGCGATCTGCTCGCAAAAGGCGGCGTCGCGGTCGGATACAAATCTTCGTCGTTCAGTATATCGTCGTCTTCCGTTCAGCGTATAGACATTGTATTGAAAGCGGAGAACATCGGCGGTTACGGCGCAAACCTCGTACTCAAACAGGGCACCAACGTAATCGCAACGATCGAGAAGATCAAAGATACCGCAGACTATGTAACGTACAGTTTCTATGTGCAGACGGGCGATGCGGACATAAGCGAAGCTTACGTCGAAATCTGGCTCGGACTTTACGACAGAAAAAACAATACGAACAAACTCGCGACAGGTACGCTTTATGTCGAAAGCGTTGCGATCAATGACCTGAGCAGCGGCGAAGACGCGCTTGAGTCGGCGCGCATGGAGTTTGCCGAGCAAGCGGAAAACTATCAGCGTATGATGGACACGAAATCGGATGTCGAGTTCGCAACGTACTCTACGCTTAAAGACGACTTTACGGCTTTCGACAGATACTCCGACGACTTCGTCAAAACGCCTTATAATTGGTCGAAGAGTTCGATCAACGCGAACGACGGCGACAGCGCGGTCGTGTACGGAATATTCGACGGAAGCAACGTAAACGGAAGCAACGACCCCGAAGGCTCCGGCGACAATCACAAGGGCGTGTACGTCCCCGACGATTATAAGCATCTCGGCGCGATCAACCGCCACTCCATGCTTATCCGCAATGTATCCCCCGCTTCGTCGAAAATAAAAGCAAATATGAGTTATCACCTCGCAAGCGGTTCGTACTACACGATCACGGTAAAAGCGAAGGTGGATATTCCCGAAGCGCAGTCCGAAACGCGTCCGAACTATAAG
The DNA here is from genome assembly GCA_910587025.1 of uncultured Christensenellaceae bacterium. Taxonomy (GTDB): domain Bacteria; phylum Bacillota; class Clostridia; order Christensenellales; family Pumilibacteraceae; genus Protoclostridium. The sequence continues at coordinate 12,792 of CAJUKR010000039.1, read as the reverse complement.
GGCGCATACATCGGTATCGTCGACTCGGAATACGCCATTTCGGATATCAAGACCACTGCTACCGTAACAGGCATATACGACGACGCAAACGACGACGGATACTATAAGGACTTCGTGTTCTATGTCCGTACGGCAGGAGAGCTCGCAAGCGAAGACGACGATTCGTCGTCATCCTCGTCCTCGTCCAACACCGCAGACACGGTAGTTTCGCTCGAATTCGGTATCGGCGGAGCGACCAACGACGAATGGGCTGTCGGTGCGCTCATGATCAATTCGATCGCCGTCGAACAGTGCAGTAACATCGATTTCGAGGAAGCTCGCGATAAAATCGACACTGTCGGCGCAATGGCTTCGAAGTATATAGCGATCGCGGATTACGGCACCGACGACAGCGACGAAGAAGAGGACGATACTCCCGATACTTCGGTCAATACCGGCGACAACTGGTATGTATATATGTCGATTATTTTCGCGGTAGTGCTCATCATCGTACTCATCGCAGTCGCGGTACGTTACTTTGCGATCAAGAAGAGACGCGAAGGCGGAGCTGCCGAAGGCGCTCCTTCGTACGACAGAGAAAGAACTCTCGTCCGTCAGCATAACAGCCGCGAAGGTCTGATCGACGAAAATGCCAAATCGTCCGACACTTACGAAATGTTCGACGAGGACGAAGAGGACAGACTCGAAGCCGCTCAGCTCGAACGCGAACTCATGAGCGAAGAAACCGTAGAGGTCGAAGCCGAGGAAGGCTCCCCCGCCGATGCGGATACCGCAAGCGAAACCGAAGAAAGCGGCGAAGCTACCGAGGAAACGTCTGCGGAGGAAACGACCGAAACCGTAGCGGAAGAAACCGCGACCGAGGAAAGCGGCGAAGCTACCGAAGCAAATGCCGAGGGCGCCCCCGTCGAAGAAGTATCGGAAACCGAGGAAGAATATAAGTACTCTGAAGAGATCGTAGACTTCACTCCTTCCGAGGAAAAGAAGAAAGAACTCGAAGCAAAGAGAGCGGCTGCGGAAGCTGCCAAAGCCGAGAAAGAAGCGGCGAAGAAGCGTGCGGAAGAAGAGCGTGCAAAGCTCGACGCCGCAAAGCGCGAAGCCAACCGTCATTATAACGATTGGGACAAATTCGACGAATAATCGAAATAGCAAAAGCCCCTTACGCATATAGCGTAAGGGGCTTTTGCTTATATCAAACAGTTCCAACCGTATTTATTATCGGCGTATCACAAGGAAAGATCGGCGAAAATCAGATCTGCTATACGAAGCCCGTCCGCCGCGGACGACGTTATCCCGCCAGAATATCCGCTTCCCTCTCCGCACGGATATAGTCCGCGAACCGAAACGCTTTGTCCAGACCCGTCGCGAAGAATACGAACGGGCGACGAAAACCGTGTTTCCACACCGGTCATAAGCGCGTCCGCACTGTCGAATCCGCGCAGTCGTCTGCCCATATCCGAAACTGCCGCTTTGATCGTACGCGTCACAGCGGAAGGGAGAATTTCCCCGAGCGGAGCGAATACCGTACCGATCGGATATGTCGGACGAACCGAACCGAAACCGACCGAAACGCGATCTTTCATAAAATCGCCGAAAAGCTGAACGGGCGCTCTATACGAACCCGTAATACCGTACGCCGCTCTTTCGAGCCTGCGCTGAAATTCCATACCGTCAAACAGTTTTTCGCCGTAATCCGCGGCGGACAACTGAACAAGCAACGCGCTGTCGGCATTGTCCCCCGCTCTGGCGTAATCGCTCATGCCGTTTGTCACTATCCCGCCTTCTTCGCTCGCGGCGGGAATGACCGATCCGCCAGGACACATGCAAAAAGTAAAAGCCGTGCGCTCGCCCGCATGGGAAACAAGTTTATAATCGGCGGGCGGCAAGCGGTGCGCGTACGAACCGTATTGCGCGCGATTTATTTCCGACTGCAAATGCTCTATACGCACGCCGACGGCAAACTCCCGCGCTTCCATTGCCGTGCCGAGTCCGTGCAGTCGCACAAACGTATCGCGCGCCGAGTGCCCGAGCGCAAGCACGACCGCGTCCGCGGTTTCGGCGTATTCGACACCCGCATTCAAATCGCGCAAAACAATCTCTCTCAAAGTTCCGTCCGAAGTCGAATACCCCTCGAAGCGGGTGGAAAACCGAACCTCGCCGTAACTGCTTATATGACTTATCATTCGGCTTATGACGCCTTTCAGCCTGTCGCTGCCGATATGAGGTTTATTCAAATACAATATCTCTTCCGGCGCTCCGAACTCCGCAAACAGATCGAGCACGTCCGAGTTATATCCTCTGTGCGTCTGCGTATTCAGTTTGCCGTCCGAATAAGTGCCCGCTCCGCCCGCACCGAACTGCACATTGCTGTTTTCGTCAAGTCGTCCGCCGCTCAAAAACGCGGAAACGGTTTCCGTGCGATCGGTTACGTTTTCGCCGCGCTCGATAAGAATCGGCTCGAATCCGTGTTCGATCAGCCGCAATGCCGCGAACAGTCCGGCGGGTCCGCACCCGATCACAACGATCTTTTTTTTCGCACCGATATATTTTTCCGTGGCGCGACGCTTAGGAAAGCCGTCGTCGGAAAACTCCACGGAATAAACATATCCGATATTGCGCTTGTCCCGAGCGTCGAGCGATTTTTTCAATATGCGGAAAAAGCCCGGTTTCTTTCCGAGTTTCTTTGCCGCAACCGCGCGAAGTTCGTCCTCGTCCGCGCCTATCGGAAGTTTGAGGTTTTCTATTTTATAGATCATCGATGCCGCTTAAGATCGCTTCGCTTACACGCCGCGCACTCGAAAAAGCCCAATGCAGATTATATCCGCCGCACTCTCCGTCGACGTCTAGTATTTCGCCCGCAAAATATAAGCCCGCGGAATATACGCTTTCCAGATTTTCCGTAACGCCGTCGGTATCTATACCGCCGCGTGTGACCTGCGCATGATCGAATCCGAGCGTGCCCGTGACGGTAAGTCTGAAATCCTTTACGGCGCGCGATATGCCGTCGGGAGTGCGGTCGGAGGAACGCACGACAGCGCGTCCGATCTGATTATTCAGCGTACCCGACAACAGCTCCTCTGCGGCGTAGCCGAGCGAAAGTTTCTGTTTGATATTTTCCGCGATCGCTTCTCTGCGGATATCCGGAAGAAATTCCAAAGAAACTTCCGCGTCCTTTTTGCCTGTTATATACGGCGACACCTGAAACACGGCGTTGCCCGTTATCCCGTACTCGGCGAATATTACGTCGCCGCGCGAAGAACAGAGTTTTTTTCCGTCCGCATACGCCGTCAACATACAATCGACGCGCAATCCTTTCAGAGATTTTATCCTTTCCGTGTCCGTCTTCAACTGCACGAGCGACGGAAAAAGCGGCGTGACCTTGTGCCCGAACCGCGAAGCGAGCGCATAACCGCTACCGTCCGTACCGAACTGCCTTTGAGCTTTACCGCCCGTGCACAGCGCAACTCGATCGGCTTCGATGATCTCTCCGTCTACGAAAAGTTTATATCCCGCACGAATATCGGTCACCGCCGCCGAAGTAACAACATCTATGTTTTTCGCTTCGGAAACAATTTTCCTGAGCGCGTCGGTCAACGCGGAAGCCTGCCTGCCCGTCGGATATATGCGTCCGCGCTCGTCGGCGGAAAAAAGCATCGGGAAAATATCCAGCACGTCCGAACAGTCTGCGTATATAACATTCTTTATCAGTTTTTTGTTCCCGAAATACTTATCCGCGGACATGTCCGTATTCGTCAGATTTCCCTGTCCGTTGCCTGTCGCCGACAGCTTGCGTCCCACCCGATTTCCCGATTCCAAAAGGATAACGGAAATACTTTTATTCGCAAGACGCGCCGCAAGGTACAAGCCGGACGCGCCTCCGCCCACTATTGCGAGTCCGTATCTTTTCACAGTTCATACCCTCCCGCCACGGTTATAACTTCTCCCGTGATATACGCCGCCGCGTCTGACGCCAGAAACAGCGCGACACCGGCGACATCGCACGGACTGCCTATCCTGCCGAGAGGGATCTCCCGCTCGATATCCGCAAGCTCGTCGGACGAAAAATGCGAAAGCATGTCCGTCATGACCGCGCCCGGAGCTATTCCGTTCACACGAACGCCGCAAGGAGCGAGTTCTTTCGCCGCAGACTTAACCAATCCGATAATTCCCGCTTTCGCCGCCGAATACGCGGCTTCGTTGCTCGCACCCTTTATTCCCCAAACCGACGAAACATAAATTATGTTGCCGCAACGGGAAAACGCGAAGTCGTCGTAAAACGCCCGCGTAGTCAGGAACGCCGACTTGAGATTATCGCCCATTACACCGTCGAAATCTTTTTCCGACGTATCGCAAATCAGCTTGTACAACGATGAACCCGCATTACATACGAGAACGTCAATCCTACCGAACTCCGTCATCACCGCGTCCCTGAGCCTTTTTGCGCCGTCATACGACGACAAATCGGCGCGGACGGCCATCGCCCTGCGTCCGCATCGTTCAAGCTCGCAGACCAGCCTGTCCGCCTCTTCCGCGGAATTCCTATAACCGATCGCTACGGAATATCCCGCATCGGAAAATCGGCGCGCAATACACGCACCGATTCCTTTCGCGCCGCCCGTAACGACGGCGACTTTATCAGTAATTGTCGGGTAAATCGTTTTCAAAAAGTACCGTAGCCTTTCCCGGGATCTCCGCAAGCAGTTTCTGAGCTTCCGCCAACGTCGACACCGTATTTATTTTATTTTCTTCCATTCCGACTTCGAGCGCGCCCGCGCGGATATGTTTGGCTCTCGCTCCGACGAGTATCGCTATGTCCGCAGTCGCGCCTATCTGTCTGCCCAGTTCTTTGTTCGCATCGACTTCCATATCGCCGAGTTCGACGATGCCGGGAGTAACGATTATTTTCGTTCCGTCGAACGCTCCGAGAACTTCGACGGCATTCTTCGCGCCAGCCGTATTCGAGTTGTAAGCGTCGTCTATGATCGTCTTGTCGCCGGCGACAGACAGCTCAAGTCTGTGCGGCACGGGAGTCAACCGTTCGCATGCACGTGCGCAGGCGCAGGGCGGAACGCCCATTTCGCATGCAAGCGCGGCACACGCCGCTATGAGCGCGGGTATGTGTCTGCCGAGCAGACGAGTATGCACAGAGAATTTGTCGCTTCCCAACCGCAAAGTGAACCGACTGCCTTCCGCTCCGAAACTCACGTCCTCGAAGCGTGCGAAACATTCGTCGGACTCTCCAGCTCTCACTCCGCCGCCGAAACGGTCGGCAAGCGCTTCGGCTCCGACATCGGAGGTATTGAACACCACCGTTCCGCGGTCGCCGATATACTCGGCGAGTTCGTACTTAGTGTCGGCTATCGCTTCCAAAGAACCGAACGTTTCGTAATGCTGACTTCCCACGCCCGTGATAAGTCCGAAATCGGGCTTCGCGAGTTCGCAAAGTTCTTTTATATCGCCGCGGCGACGCGCGCCCATTTCGGCGATCAGAATTTCGTCGCTTTCTTCGAGATTGTCGTTCACCGTACGGCAAATACCGAGCGGAGTGTTATAGCTCGCCGCGCTGGCGCAAACACGATATTTCGTCGAAAGCATGGCAAGCAGAATATTTTTCGCCGTCGTCTTTCCGTAACTTCCCGTTATTCCCACCACGCGCAGACCGCCCGCTTTGAGCTTATCGATTTCTTCCGATGCGTCGCGCACGAAAGAACGGGATATCGCGCGTTCGATCGGATAAGTCAGTCCGTAAGAAATAAAGCATATGATCGGAACGAACAGCGGCAGAACCGCATATCCGGCTTCGAGCATAGGTGTTTTCGACAACCCCCAGCCGCCTACGGACAGCGCGCACGAAAACAAAGTATTGACCATTATAAGTCTGCGCATACGCGGCGTAACCGCGAGCGGAACTTTGGATCTTTTCGTATACGAAACAAGACAGAACACCGCGCCGAGCACAACGTAAAACAAGTACGAAAAATAATGTACGTTTTCCCAAGGGAAACAGAAATCGAACAGCAAAGTTATGCCGACCGCGAAAAACGCGTAAGCGAAATACCTGAGCGGATAATCGTAATGAGTCAGTTTCATCCAGTTCAATACGCCGCGCAAACGGTAAGACGACAATTGATACATATGTAACATTTTTATGCTTACCGCCGAAATAATAACGGTCGATACGAGGACGAAAATCGTGTCAAGTACTGCTTCCATTGTTCTCCTGCAAAAAATTGTCCAGCGCGGTCATGAACGCAGTATGCCGCTCGGCATAAGCGAAATGACCGCCTTCCAACCGCACAATGCGACTGTCTTTGATCTCTTTATACATGCGCTTCGCCATATAAGGCGGCGTTTCGGTATCGTGACTTCCGTATACAACGAGCGTCGGACACCGCACCAACGGCAGTCTGTCGGACAGATCTTCGGATACTATACGGGAGAATACGCCGCGCAGGCGTTCGGGCATTGCAAGGTAATCGGACGAATAGTATGCCGTCACGTCCCTGCCCTTTTTCCTGTTGCGGAGAAATCTGCGTTGCCGAAGTTTGTACTTAAGTCCGCGCTTTGGTGTCAGCCCCGCCGCGGAAACGAGAACGAGTTTTTCCGCTCTGTCAGTTTTCGCGGCAATGTCAATCGCGACTCTGCCTCCGAAGCTGTGTCCGACAATAACGGCTTTATCGATACCGAGCGAATCCATAACGGACAATGTAAGCGCGGTATAGTCCTTGAGCGACCAACACTCGGAAGGCTCGGGAGATTTGCCGAAGGGCGGAAAATCAAGCGCCGCAACGCCGTAACCGCGCAACGAATAATAATTCATCGCGCCGCCGAACGAAGCTATACAACCTCCCCAACCGTGCAAAAACAATAACGGAGTTCCGCTGCCGCGGAGATATACGGCGTTTATGCCGTCTGCATGATTATTCAGATAAGCTCCTTTCGCATAATATATGCGCTCGCATCTCCGTAATACTTTTTTCTTTCGCTTATCTTTTCGAATCCGCAAGACAGATACAGACCTATCGCGGGAGCGTTTGTTTCTTCGACTTCGAGATAAATACTCTTCATGCCGCCGACTTTTTCAATCTCGGCGATCAGGGCTTTCGCATACCCCTTTCCCCTGTGCGCGGGACTGACCGCGACCGAAGTAATGCAACCTTCGTCTATCACGTTTTCGGCGCACGCGTACGCTATTATTTCGCCGCCTGCCGTCACAACGAAAAAATCGTTGTTTTTTCCGACGACAGTGCTTCTTACGCAATCTTCCGTCCATGGAGGATCGACGCATTCGAGCATCAGTCGGTATACCGCCGACGCATCGGCTTCAGTCGCGCGGCGTAGCATGTTTTGCCTCGAGATCGCGCTCTGCCTGCGGCTTACGAATATACAAAGGCTCGACGGCATTGCCGCTTTTCGCGTCTGCCGAATTATGTTCTACCGCAAGCGCAAAAGCCTTTTCGAAGTCCTCCGGCACTTTTGCCGAAGGAAGTTCGTCCGCAAGCTCCGCTTCGGTATAGATACCGTACGGCTCGTCTACGGTCTCGACGAACTCGGAAAGCTCTCCCGCAGAAAGACATCGCGGCGGCATGATCATGCGCATTTTATCGTCGTATACGGCGACGTAACGCATACCGTTCGACGCATCGCACACGGCAAGCGCCGTTTCTTCGCCACTGTTATTATATGCGAGAAGTTCGAGCGCGGTGACTGATACGACAGGCTTCGATGTAACGTATGCGAACGCTTTTACCGTCGCCATGCCTATACGTATCCCCGTAAACGATCCGGGACCCGTAACGCAGGCAAAAAAGTCCATATCGTCGAGAGTCGCGCCGGACGCTTTCATCAGTCTGTCGACCTCGGGCATCAGACTGACTGATGCGGCTTTGAAATCCGCGCATTGAAAATACTCGCGTTTGCCGTTGAAACTAACGAGGACTTTCAATATTTTAGACGCAGTATCGACCGCAAGATAGTTCATAATTTTATATGCCTTATTCCTTCTTTGTCGCTGTAACGGTAAAGCACGATCTTATTGCCGATAGCGCATACCGCCTCCGCTTTCAATTTTATTTCGAGCACGCGCATAAGATCCGCCGCCGAGTAATCGCAGTTTTTCAGCACCGAGATCTTAATAAGCTCGCGTGCGGTAAGCGCGTCGTCCAGTCCGCGAATGAGATTGTCCGAAAGTTCGCCTTTTCCGATCTGATATATCGCGGGCATAGTGGACGCAAGCCCTTTAAGCGCAGCCCTCTGTTTACTGTCCATTGATTTCTATCTTCCTTGTATTGTCGCCCGTACGGGTGATTTCGATCTTTATGCAATCCGCGGGCAAAATACTTTCGACCTGCGACGGCCATTCGATGAGAGTAACGACGGATTTGTCCCCCCACCTCTCGTTCAGACCGCACGCCTCGGCTTCCGCGCCGTTGCCGAGACGGTAAGCGTCGATATGTACGAGCGTGAGTTTTTCGCCGGAATACTGGCAACAAAGCGTAAACGTCGGGCTCTTGACGTCGCTCACTACACCGAGAGCTTTCGCCACGCCTTTTGCGAATACGGTTTTTCCCGCGCCGAGATCGCCGTAAAGAAGCACCGTTTCTCCGCCGATAAATCCGGACGCAAGTTCCGCGGCGAAATTTTCGGTTTCTTCTGCGCTTGTTGTTTCGACGATCTTATGCATACCGATATTATACACCGTGCCGCCGTTCTTTGCAAGCGTTTTGCGCTTTATATGTTGTATACTCATCCACTTAAGCGCTTTCGACATACGCTTGTAAAGCAAAAACGTAAGTATCGATACCGATACGGCTTTTATCGCATTGAAAGCGAGTACGAAAGGCCAAAGCCCCGCGAACGCTTCGCCTGCCGTCATGCCGAGATATTTCGCGAAAAGCGGGAATGTGATAAACCTGTTGCACAAAAGCGCCGCAACGACCTGGCATACGCAACCTATGCCCATACCGATGCCGACCCAAGGTATGCCCTTTTTGAACTTGTACAGAATGCTCGGCACGAGAACAAACGCGACGGTCATAATGAAATTCGCAATCTCGCCAACGCCGCCCGTACTCGATTTGGTCGGCCAGATAAGAAGCTGCTTGACAGCTTCGATTACTATCGCGCCGGGCGCGCCGAACAGATATCCGCCGAGCATCGTCGCGATGTTGGAGAAATCGAGTTTCAAGAACGCCGCCATCGGAAAGATGGGGAACTCGAGCCAACTCAGTCCGTAACCGACCGCCGTAAGCATTGCCAGCGTCGCCATTGTTTTCGCAGTGAAAAACTTTTTCTCTTTGTTGTTTTCCGACATAATAAAACCGCTCCTTAAAAATCAAGGGGCGGTCGAAAATCTCCAAACACCTAAGGCTTGCCTGAAAATTACGCTTTATATCATCCGGACTTTACCGTCGGTCGGGGAATTCCACCCCATCGGGTCTTTCGACTTCGCGGACTTTAACCGCCGGTGAGGAATTTCACCCCGCCCCTAAAGCTATAACGTAAATATATTACTCCGAAAACGATATACTTGTCAATCGTTTTGCGTGCGTTCTTCGATTTTTTCGTCCGTTTCCCGCTCGAGCCCGAGTTTTTTGAAGATCATGGGCGCGAACAACGACATCCATGCGCCGAGGAAGAAGAAACGCAAGAACCCGTAAAGAAGATATACGGTATCATCCCAGATGAAAGCGAAGCGAAGCCCGAAATATATCGCCGCCGCGCCGGATACGCCTATAAGGCACTTGAGAATATTCTGCTTCAGATCGGCTCGCTCGTTGAAACCTATATACTTTTTGTCGACATAGTATCCTATGTACACGCTCGCCATTACGCCGGTGATTTCAAGTATATGTTTGCGAGTTTCTCCGTCTACGGGGAGAAGGCAGATAAGAATCGTGGATATGACCGCAACGGGCACTCCGACATAGCCGATACGTTCTTCCCTGTCACCGAGAAAACCGTAAAGCCAATTGAAAAGGAACACCATTCCGCAAGCGAGCGCGGCGGAAACGACAACGTCGGTAAAATAATGTTGACCGAGGAAAAGACGGGTAAACATGACGAGAAGCGTCACGCCTATTCCGACGGGAAGGAAAACTTTGAGTTTATCCTTAAACGACAGACACGCGAGAGTGCTCAGCGTCGCGATATTGTTCGTATGTCCGCTCGGGAACGAATATCCGCCGGTGTCGCCGCCTATGGACGTAACTTTGTCCGGATAGGCGTTATACGGTCTCGGACGGCAAACGACGGCTTTGATTATAACGTTGATCGCGCTGCTGAGAAAGTACACGTTCAGAAACCGAAAGCCTATTTTTTTCGATACGCACCAGTATACGAACGCCATTACGGCTACGACGCAAAGTTCGTCGCCGAGATAAGTCAATATCGAAAACACGGCATCGGTAAACCCGTTCGACATTCTTTGCAATCCGAAAATAAGCTCGGCTTCCCACTCCATCAGTCGTTACCTCCGAACTTTTCGTAATTCGCGCCGTCCACCCACAACCGTTCGAGATGATAGTATTCCCGCGTTTCTTCGTGAAATACGTGAAGTATCACGCTGCCGTAGTCGACGGCGATCCATTTCGCCTCGGAAAAACCGTCGCGGCGAAGAGGCTCTATGCCGTCCTCTTTGGATAATTTTTCGTCTACGTTATCGGCAAGCGATTTGACCGCAGTCGTGGAACGTCCGCTCGCGATTACGAAATAATCGGCGATGATAGATTTATCGGACAGATCGATTATCACTATGTCGCGCGCTTTTTTCTCATCGAGAACAGTCGATATTTTTTTCGCAAGAGCGTATGCGTCGCTTTTCGTTGATTTCATTATTTCTTCTCCTTTTCGCAATAGTATTCGTAGGCGTCCGCCGTCGCCTTATATATTCCGTCCTTAATGTATCCGACCGAGTTTTCGAGCGCGGCGCGCAGTCCGTCGTCTATGCTTTTTTCCGTTTCGGCGCGAAGGCGTTCCACACCGTCGAAATCGCGCAAAGGCTCGATATAATCTGCAAGATAAACTATCTTCTCGAGCGGCGTCATACCCGGCTTACCCGTAGTATGCCATCGCACGGCTTCCGTAATATCTCGGTCGGTCATGCCGAGCAACTGTATCAATATCTCGGCTCCGATCTCGGCGTGACGCACGGATAGCGGCATCCCGTCTATACGTCCGTCGAACTTTATGCCCATATCCTCGGCCTGTTCTTTCGTAACATACTTTCCGATGTCGTGTAACAGCAACGCCGTAGCGGCTTTCGCCGTGTCGACGCACGCCCGTTTTGCGAGCCTGACTCCGCACAGGGCCGCGGAAAACGAATGGTCTATCCTGCTCTGCTTCATACCGAACGTCGAATAAATGCCGTTCACATACTTATACTCGCCGTAAAGACCGTTTTTCGATATAAAATCGGCGACGTCACCGATCAAAAACATTTCGGGTCTGTTCATCGCGACCGAGATCCTGACTTCCGACGACGAACCGTCTTTGCCGACAAAATCGGCGATCTCGTATCTCCCGCCCGTGACGCGGCGGAGCTTGTCCGTCGATTCGAAATCGAGCGGATACGACGGACGCGGGATCACATACAGCGTCGCAAGCTCGCCGATGATGTCGGTACGCTTCCATTTGTCGAGTTCCGCAACCATCTCGCTTCCTATCGCGAAATAAAGATTTTCGCGCGCAAAAGCCTCGAGCGTAAGATATGTGTAATTCGTCCCTTCCGAATCTGTCTCGAAAGTCGATATTTCCGTATTCGGCAAATCACGCAACGAAACGGACAGCATTTCCAGTCTTTGTTCCGCCGTCGCGCCCGTATGCGTTTTGAAAGGCGAAACCTTGCAGGGCATTACGATGACTTTATCGAAACGTTCGGAAAGGCGTTCGACTATATCGATATGCGCGGTCGTGACCGGATCGAAAGAGCCGCCGAAAATGACTGTCTTATTCGTAGTATTCAAATTCAACATCCATTATTCGGACGGTATCGCCGTCCTTTGCGCCCGCTTTCCTGAGCGCTTTATCGACGCCGCTTTCCTTTATACGGCGCTGAAAATACCGCATGCTGTCATAGTTGTCGAGAACGACGTTACGGGCAAGTTCGTCTATCATGCCGCCGAACACCTCGAAGCCGTCTTCCGTCCTTACGACCTCGAAACCTTCCTTATCGGGTTTCGCAAATTCGAAAGGCTCATACTCGAGAGGTCTGACCTCGGGAAGTTTCTTAAGCTCGAAATACATGGTCTTGATCAATTCTTCCACGCCGCTGTGAACCGCCGCGCTCATGAGTATAACGTCGCGGCCGCATTCGGCTTTGACTTTATCCGCGACCGAAAAATCCGTCAGCATATCGGCTTTGTTAAGCACGACGATCTGCGGCTTGTCCGCAAGCGCGGGATCGTACCCTGCGAGTTCCCTATTTATAGACTTATAGTCTTCGACCGGATCCCTGCCCTCGCTACCGCTCGCGTCTATAACGTGCACGAGAAGTCTCGTCCGTTCTATGTGCCTTAAAAAATCGTGACCGAGTCCGGCTCCGTCGCTCGCGCCGTCGATAAGCCCCGGAATATCCGCAACGACGAATGAATCGTCATACGCGGAAACCATGCCGAGATTGGGCGAAAGCGTCGTGAAATGATATGAAGCGATCTTCGGCTTTGCCGCGCTTATTACCGAAAGAATGGTCGACTTGCCTACGTTGGGGTAGCCTATAAGTCCGACGTCCGCGATCGTCTTGAGTTCGAGCGTGACGGCATGCTCGACCGTTTTTTCGCCCGCCTGGGAAAAATGCGG
>CAJUKR010000038.1:13965-16724 GCA_910587025.1 uncultured Christensenellaceae bacterium | reverse complement strand
GATCTACACTCTTTCCCTACACGACGCTCTTCCGATCTTGTCGATATGATCGAAATGAATATCAGCTGTCCGAATGTCAGACGCGGCGGAATGTCATTCGGCGTATTGCCCGCATCGGTGGAAGAGGTGACGCGCGCGGCGAGAAAGCATTGCAAAAAGCCGCTTATCGTCAAGTTGACGCCGAACGTGTCGAGCATCGCGGACAATGCGCGCGCGGCGGAAAACGGCGGCGCAGACGCGGTTTCGCTCATAAACACTCTTACGGGTATGGCGGTCGATCTTTATCGCAGAAAACCTGTGCTCGGTAACGTGACGGGCGGGTTGAGCGGTCCGTGCGTCAAGCCTGTCGCGCTCCGCATGGTACGAGAAGTGTATAAAGCGGTGAGCGTGCCCATAATCGGTTTGGGAGGGATCACCTCGGCTCGCGACGCGCTCGAGTTTATTCTGTGCGGCGCGACTGCGGTACAGATAGGTACGGTCAATATCTCCGATCCCTATGCCGCGCCGTCGATAGTGCGCGATCTCGAAAAAGAAATGAAAGCCGTGGGGGTGGAGTCTTTGACAGAGCTGATAGGCAAGCTCGAGGACTGACGGCGTAAAAACAACGAATAAATTAAATTTGCGAGGATATACTTATGACAGACAAAGAAGTTCTTAACGCTTACGAAAAAACGGGCGGAGTGCTGAAAGGGCACTTCCTGCTTACGAGCGGACGGCATTCGGACACTTATATGCAGAGCGCCAAACTCTTCGTTCATCCGAAAGAATCCGATAAAATAGTCGCTGCACTTGCCGAAAAGGTTGCGCCGTATAAGCCGCAGATCGTAGTTTCTCCCGCAGTCGGCGGGATTATCCTGGGCTATGAACTTGCGCGTCAGCTCGGTGTGACCAATATATTTGCCGAGCGCGAAAACGGCTCAATGACTTTCAGACGCGGCTTTGCTCTCGAAAAGGGTACGAGGGTCGTTGTCGCCGAGGACGTCGTTACGACGGGCGGAAGCGTGAAAGAGGTGATCGAATTGTGCCGCAATATGGGCGCCGAGGTGGTGGCCTGCGCAAGCGTGGTTGATCGTTCGAACGGAAAAGTCGAATTCTCCGTACCGTACGTTCCTCTTTTGTCAATGGAAGTCACGAGCTGGGAACCCGACGATTGCCCGCTCTGTAAATCGGGCGTCGGCGCGCCTTACAAGCCGGGAAGCAGGTCTTTGAAATAATGGAAAACAAACCGCGTAAAAATTATTTTTCGGAATTCGGACTCAGACAGGTCTGCGATATTATATTGCTTTCGGCGGCAGTCACTTTGATCGTCGGCATGTTTGTGCGTCCCGTCGCGGTCACGATAGTCGGATTCGCGCTCTTTATAGTCGGTTCCGCAATGTCGGTAGTCCGTACGGTACTCGTTCTGAGAAGCGGAGTGTTTCGTGCTTCGCCCGAATTTCGAAACGCCGTCGTAAATCTTGTGATCATGTCCGTCGTGTTTGCGCTCGCAATGTTCGGACTGATATATAATATCGTGACTATGGTATAAAAGCAATATACGGTTATAAGACGGACGCTCGGAAACGGGCGTCCGTTTTTCGTATTATTTCATGAAAATCGGATATAATCGGGTTATGAAAAAAACATTGCCGATTTTTTTGCTTGCGTTGGTCTTCGGAGCAGTAAGCATCGGAATATTTCTTGCGCTCGGATTTTCGGGAACGGTAAGCGTGCCCGGCATTTCGTACGATACGATCTTGCCCGACGAGAAGATCGACGATTTGGTGCCGAAATCGAGTAAAGAATTGATGTTCGAACTTTCGCCGAGAGGGAACGAGTATTCGGTTATCGGCGTTTCTTCTTCCGTTTCCCGAATCGTTATTCCCGCGACTTACGGCGACGACGAATTGCCCGTTACGTCTGTTGCGGAAAACGCATTTGCCGGTGATCGGTCGCTTGTTTCGGTCGAGTTGCCGTCATCCGTTCTCGAGATCTGCGACGGCGCGTTTTCCGATTGCAAAAAGCTGAAATCCATTCGGTTGGACGGTATTGCGATAATCGGCGAGCGGGCGTTTTACGGCTGTTGCGATCTCGCCGATACGGTTTTGCCGTTGTCGTTGAATGCCGTAGGCGATTTTGCGTTTTTCGGTTGCACGTCCATGCGGCGCATATTCTGCGAAGCCGAAGCCAAACCGTCGGGGTGGAGCGACTGTTGGTGCGGTTATACGGGCGTGGAAGTTTTGTGGCGCGAGTCGTGGCTTTATATAGGCAACATTCCGACGCTCGATCCGGTTCCGCGAAGTTGACAAAAGGGCTTACGGATGTTATAATTCGTTTATGGACAGACTCGGAAAAATTCGCGGGTGCATTTTCGATTTGGACGGAACTCTGCTCGATTCAATGAACGTATGGGAAGATATAGACAAAAAGTTCCTCGGTAAGCGCGGTATTGCCGTGCCGCTCGATTATCTCGACGCCGTCGGTCCGCTCGGATTTTACGAAACCGCGGTCTATACCATACGTCGGTTCGATCTTAAGGACGAGACTCCGGAAGAACTTATGGACGAGTGGCGTGATATGGCGAGATATGCTTATGCGCATGAAGTGCGGCTCAAGCGAGGAGTGAAAGAGTATCTTTTCAAACTGAAAGAAAGGAATATAAAACTCGGCGTAGCGACCGCCGCCGAGCCCGAACTGTTCGTTTCTGCGTTGAAGAACAACGGCGTATACGATTTATTCGATGCGTTCGCAACGACATACGACGTATCGCGCGGCAAAGG
>CAJUKR010000038.1:0-13955 GCA_910587025.1 uncultured Christensenellaceae bacterium | reverse complement strand
ATATTTATCTTGCTGTAAGCGGGAAGTTGGCGCTCGATCCTTACGAATGCGCGGTATTCGAGGATATATTTCTCGGAATCCAAGGCGCGAAGGACGGGGGGTTTCTGACCGTTGCGGTTTACGATCCGCGTTCTTCGGATATTTCGGCGATGAAGCGCATATCCGATATTTACATAAACTCTTTTGATGAACTGCTTTGATTACTCCTTCGGGCAACGAAAAAGCGCAAACCTTTCGGTTTGCGCTTTTGTCTTGAATAGCGTATTATTTGGGGTACTATGCCAGGCAAAACGTCTGCCATGTGATCATTTATGCTTGTCGAAAACGTTTTCTTCGGGCGGCGCGGGCGTAACGTATATGGTTTTCGCTCCGAAATAATCGACTTTTCCGGGAGCGGCGCCTTTCTTTTTATGCACGTTTTTTACGTGCGTATAGTCGACGGGGACGTTTTCCGATAATCTCGCTTTCGAGTAAAACGCCGCTATTGCCGCGGCTTTTTCCAGAACGGCGCGGGGAATATCTTTGCCGCCTGCTCTGATTATGAGATGACTGCCGTGAAACCCCTGCGTGTGCATCCATATGTCTTCGCCCCGCGCTTCTTTCGTGATTTTGTCGTTTTGTATATTGCTTTTTCCGACGAGTATACGAAATCCGTTTATATCGAATTTTCGCGGCTCGCTTACCGTGACTTTCTTCTTTGCGTTCTGTTTTACGATATAGCCCGCGCTTTCCAGTTCTTCGGCGATCTCTTCGACATCCGAAATATCCGCGGCGAGGGAAAGCGACGCTTCCACGCTTTCGAGGTAGTCTATCGCATTTTTGCAATCGTCTATTTGTGTCGCGAGGTTGGCGACCGTGCGTTTCTTTTTTTGGTACCTCTTAAAGTGTTTTTGCGCGTCTTCCTGCGGCGTATTTTCGGTCAACTTGATTTCGATTTGTTCGCCGTCGTACCAGTTGTCCGCTGTAACCGAAGTGTCTCCGGGCGAGATCTTGTATATGTTTGCCGTGATAAGTTCGCCGAGTATACGTTCACGTTCGAAGTCGGATGCGTTTTCGCTTTCTCGCAGAAAAGTTCCCAGTTTCTTTTTCTGTTTGTCGAGCGCCGCGCCGAGCGTGCGTTTTACCGCGTTTTCGGCGAGCGTCTTGCCGTCCGATTCGGCTGCGGCTCCGTAATACTCGTCCATGGCTTCGGACAGCGTGTCTACGCGTTTGCGTTCGCCGTATGCCGTCGCATAGTCGCAGAACGAGAAGTCGCACGGTTTTCCGTCGCGGTAATAGACGACGGGCGCGACTGATCTTTCGAGCAGTTTTTTCGCGCCGTGGGCAAGCATGCCGTTCGATGCGCACGCGATGATTTCCGTTGCCGTCGTCGCCGAAAGTCCTTTGAGCCGTTTTATCATTACGCCGACGAGTTCGGAGTCGGGTACGTCGCGGAGATTGTCCGCTCTTTCGTCCGTGGGGTCGAACCGTTCGCCGCCGTCGGGGAAGACGTATCCGAGCCCGGGCAGAACTGGACGTCCTTCGCCGAGCGAAATATGTTTGAGCGCATCGGTGATTTTCATATCCCCGTCGGTGATCACGATGTTGGAATATTTGCCCATGATCTCGACGATCATATTACGTTCCGTCTTTTCGCCGAGATCACCGCGCGCCGTTATTTCGAATACGAGTATGCGCTCGAACGGAACGGAATACACTCGCTCGATCGTGCCTCCGCCGATGTGCCGCCTGAGGTGCAGACAGAACGAGAGCGGTACGTCGGTCGCGGCGAGCCTGGATCGCGTCAGATAACACCGCGGCGAGGTCGCCGCCGTGATGACGAGATTGCGGTTTATCCCGCCGGCACGGACAGTAAGCATGACGGTGCTTTTGTCGCTCATTATTATTTTGTCGATTCTTCCGCCCGATATCAGACTGTCGAGTTCTTTGGCGAGAAATGAATAATTTAAGGCGTCTGCCGGCATGATCTCCTCCGAAACGGTCAAGTATCCGTCGCACTATATTGTAATATAAATACAAATAAAAGTAAATACATTTGACTTTATTTTCTTAATATGTTACATTATTAGCTGAATTTATAAAATTTTTCAAGGATACTAAAATGAAGTACACAATCGGCAAAGAAAAAAGCGAAATCACGCTTAAATTCGAAACCACGGAACAGGAATGGAAAGACGCCGTAAGCAAGGCGTACCAGGAGACCAAAGGCAAATATAAGGTGCCCGGTTTCCGTGCCGGACACGCGCCCCGTCACATGATTGAAACCATGTACGGCGCAAGCGTATTTGCGGACGACGCTATGGATATTCTCATACAGGACGGATACGAGCTTTTCCTCAAAGAGCACGAAGAGATCGTACCCGTAGACCGTCCCGCCGCGGCGATCGACGATTTCGACGGCAAGGTACTGAAGTTTGCGCTTACGTTCCCCGTGACTCCCGAGGTCGAACTCGGCAACTATAAGGGCGTCGAGGTCGAGAGAGCGGAATACACAGTTTCGGACGATCAGGTCGAAGAGGAGATCAAACGCGCGCTCGAGCGTTCGGCAAGAATAGAAGAAAAGGACGGAGCGGCAGTCGACGGAGATATAGTCAATCTCGATTACAGCGGGACTGTGGACGGCGTTAAATTCGACGGCGGCACGGCGGAAAAATACAGCCTTACGCTCGGCTCTCACACGTTTATACCCGGATTCGAGGAACAGCTCGTCGGTGTAAAGAAGGGCGACGAAAAGGATGTGAAAGTAAAATTCCCCGACGATTACCATGCCGACGAACTCAAGGGCAAGGAAGCCGTTTTTGCGTGCAAGATCAACGGCGTTTCGTGCAAGAATATTCCGACGGCCGACGACGCGTGGGCAAAAGACGTATCCGAGTTCGATACTCTCGAAGCGTATAAAAACAGCATAAAAGAAAATATGGTCAAGCAGGGCGAAAGAAGAGCCCGCGCCGAGAACGAAAACAATATCATCAACGCGATCGTCGACAACTCGAGCGCGGATATTCCCGAAGCGCTCGTTAGGCAGTATCTCGACGATATGCTCAGAGATCTCGAAATGCGTATGTATTATCAGGGCATGAAACTCGAGGACTATTTCAAATATTCGGGTACGAGCGTCGAGGACTTCCGCAAGGAACGTCACGACGACGCCCGCCGCGGCGCGCTTACGAGATTGTGTCTCGAGGAGATCATCAAGCGCGAGGGCATCACGGCGACCGACGAAGAAGCCGAAAAGAAGTATGCCGAATCGATGCCCGCGACCGACGACGGAGAGAAGCGTAAGCCCGACGAGCGCGAGCTCGGTTATCTGAAGAACGAGATCGTCATGGAGAAAGTTCTCGATATGCTCGTTTCTTCGGCAAAATACATCGAGAAAAAGGACGGCGAGGCTAAGAAAGCGCCTGCGGCAAAAACCGCGGCAAAGAAGCCGGCTGCAAAGAAAACGACGACGAAAAAGACCGAAACCGAAGCGAAAGAATAATATTTCGTTTATCTGCGGAATAAAATACGGACGATACGGACATAGTTAAATAGAAATAACGGAGGTAATCCAATATGCAAATCAGAAGCGAACTTGTGCCCATGGTCGTCGAACAGACCAATCGCGGCGAACGTTCTTACGATCTCTATTCGAGAATGCTTGAGGACCGTATAGTATTCCTTAACGGCGAAGTCAACGACATCAGCGCAAATATCGTTATAGCTCAGCTTATATATCTCGAGGCGAAAGATCCCGATAAAGATATCAGCCTGTATATCAATTCTCCCGGCGGTTCGGTTACCGCCGGCATGGGAATTTACGATACCATGAATTTTATCCGTCCCGACGTTTCTACCATTTGCGTCGGCATGGCGGCGTCCATGGGAGCGTTCCTGCTCAGCGCGGGCGCGAAGGGCAAGCGTATCAGTCTGCCCAACAGCGAGATCATGATACATCAGCCGCTCGGCGGAGCGCAGGGGCAGGCCACCGACATCATGATCCAGGCGGAGCATATCATGAAGATCAAGAAGAAGATGAATCGCATATTGTCCGAGAACTGTTCCAAACCGCTTGCGGATGTGGAAAGGGATGTCGAACGCGATCATTATATGAGCGCGCAGGAAGCGCTCGAGTACGGACTGATCGACAGGATTTTCGAGAAGAGAGGTTAATCATTGGATATATTCGAAGAAACAAGACATTGCGAGTTTTGCGGGAAGAGCGAACACGAAGTAGGAAAACTTATTTCCGCGCCGAGCGGGGTCTGTATTTGCAGCGACTGTGTCGATCTTTGTTGCGATCTGCTGTTTGAAGATCCTTCGGACGGCGAATCGTCTTCGGTTATGCCGAGTTTGCCCACTCCCATGGAGATAAAGGCGGCTCTCGACGAGTATATCGTGGGACAGGACGACGCCAAAGTCGCGCTTTCCGTTGCGGTCTATAATCATTATAAGCGCATCAACTACAATTCCGAGGCGGGCAGGGAGGCAAAGTTCAAAAAGAACGGGAATAACAAAAAACCCGATCTCGAACTCAAAAAGAGCAATATCCTTATGCTCGGACCGACGGGTTGCGGAAAAACCTTGCTTGCGCAGACGCTTTCGCGCATACTCAACGTTCCGTTTGCCGTTGCCGACGCGACTACCCTGACCGAGGCGGGATATGTGGGCGAGGATGTGGAAAATATTCTTTTGAAGCTGATCCAGAATGCCGACTATGACATTCCGCGCGCAGAGATAGGCATAATTTATATCGACGAGATCGACAAGATTTCCCGTAAAAGCGAAAATACGTCGATTACGCGCGACGTATCCGGAGAGGGCGTACAGCAAGCGCTTTTGAAAATCATAGAAAGTACGGTTGCGAGCGTACCTCCGCAGGGCGGAAGAAAGCACCCTCAGCAGGAGTGCTTGCAGATCGATACGACTAATATTCTTTTCATTTTCGGCGGTGCGTTCGTCGGACTCGAAAAGATCGTGGAACAGCGCAAAGACGGAAGCTCGATGGGCTTCGGCGGCAATGTGAAAAGCAAGCACGAAGCCAAAGTGGGCGAGTCGCTCAAAGAGGTACAGCCGCAGGATCTTATCAAATTCGGACTGATCCCCGAGTTTGTCGGACGCGTGCCCGTGACGGTAAGTCTCGACGCGCTCGACCGCGACGCTCTCGTTTCTATCCTTACGAAGCCGAAGGACGCATTGGTTCGCCAGTACGAAAAGCTGTTTGAAATAGACGGCATATGTTTGGAATTCGAACAGAGCGCTATCGAGGCAATCGCGGATAAAGCGATCGAGCTTGATACGGGCGCGCGCGGCTTGCGTACGATAATCGAAAACTCCATGCTCGGGCTTATGTATTCGAGTCCGTCCGACAAGACGATCGAAAAGATAACCGTGACGAGAGATTTTCTTCTCGGGAAAGCCGATCCCGTCATTGTCCGTAAGGAAGCGGCGTAAAAAATTCGCATTGAAATAAGAAGGCGTTATGTCTGAAAACGGGCGTAAAACCGTGCGGATGGATATGTTGCACGGACCTTTATTGAAAAAAATACTGATATTCGCTTTGCCGCTTGCGCTCAGCAGCATACTGCAACAGCTGTTCAATTCCGCCGACGTCGCAGTCGTCGGGTGGTTCGTTGACAGCAACGCGCAGGCGGCGGTGAACAGTAACGGGGCGTTCATAAACCTCATGATAAATCTGTTCACGGGCATATCGGTGGGCGTTACCGTCACCATTGCCGAATATATCGGCAGGGGCAGGACGGACGATATACATAGCATAATATTCACCGCCATGGTCATCGCTGTAATAAGCGGTGTTTTTCTTCTGTTGCTCGGGATCGCGATCGCGGGTCCGATCCTGATGCTTATGCAGACTCCCGAAAACGTAATAGAGCTTGCGACGCTGTACTTGAGAATATATTTTATAGGCATGCCGTTCGTAATGGTGTACAACTTCGGCGCGGCTATACTCAGAAGCGTGGGCGATACGAGAAAAGCATTGTACGCGCTCATTATCTCGGGCGTACTTAACGTCGGACTGAATATGCTTTTCGTCGCGGGTTGCGGTATGAGCGTTGCCGGCGTCGCGATAGCTACCGTCATTGCGGATGCGGTGAGCGCAGGGCTCGTGTTCATATTCATAATGTTCGGCGATCCCATGCTTCGTATACGCTTCGGCAAGTCGAAAATCAAAAAAGAATATCTCGTCAAAATTTTTCGTATAGGTGTCCCCGCCGGTATTCAGGGCATGGTCTTTTCGCTCTCGAACGTTTGCATACAGACGGCGGTAAACGGTTTCGGCGACAAGGCGATGGCGGGTTCGGGCGATGCGGTTTATTTCGAATACTACGTGTATTTCTTTGTGAATGCGTTTGCGCAGGCGACGGTTACGTTCATGGGACAGAATTACGCCGCTGGACTTTACGACAGGTGTCGGAAAATATTTTTACTGAGCATGACGTCGGCATTGATAATAAGCACTGTACTGTCGTTGACTTTTACGTTCGGCGGACGGTTTTTCATAAGGATATATACGGGAGATCCCGAAGTTATCGAATTCGCATTGACGCGTATGCGTTATGTTCTGATGTTCGCCATGCTTCCGAGCACTTATGAAGTCGGCGGTTCTGCGCTCCGCGCGATAGGGCATTCCATGCTTCCGGCGGCATTGACGGTCATAGGCTCGTGTTTACTGCGCATTATATGGGTGTTTACGGTGTTCGCGTTGTATCCCGATAATTTCATTCTGCTTATGATAATTTATCCCATCACATGGGCGGTTACCGGCTCCGCCGTATTACTGTCGTATTTCATTATATCGCATAAGACTTTTCGGAAGAAAAGTACCGACACGTCGGAAAATACGGTGGAATAATACAAGAACTGTAATATTACACGCGCTTTCCGAATATTTCCTGTTCCAAGGGCGCATTTCGCACTGTTGCCGCGCGCCTTAATCTGTTGCATTCCGCGCGGATATGTGATATAATACCCGTAATTATGGACGAAAACAAGACTGTAGACAATTTTGAAATGACTGTGCCCGATACTCTCAGGCATTATGTTCTCATACCCTGCGCGGATGCCGTGGTATTTCCCGGGCATCTGCTGTCGTTCGGCGTAGACGACGAAAGCGCCGTCCGCGCGCTCCTGAACGTTGTCGAGTCGGACAGCGAAGCGTTTTTTACGTACTGTCCCGACGGCAACCCCGACGATTTCGCACGCGTAGGCACCGTCGCGAAAGTCAAACAGCTTATAAAAAATTCTCACGGCGGACTGAGCGTTATCGCGCTCGGTATAATGCGCATGGAAGTGGGCGAAGTACTGGCGACCGAGCCGATGTACGAAGTTACACTCAATCCTTTTTCCGTTGTCCGCGACGACGAAGCTCTGCTTATCGCGGCGAAAAACGCGGTACGGGAATCGCTCGAAAAGGCGGCGCGCGTCGCTCCGAAGAAGTACGGTAAAGAGTTTCGTTTGTATGATCTCGACGAATTTGTCGGCGACGCGGCGGGCGTATTCTACGACAGCGGCGAGGAAAGACAGAAACTTCTCGAACTGTCGTCGCGTTACGCGCAGCTCGAGGATATTTGCGTCCATATCGAAAAGATATGCGAGATAGCCGCGCTTAAAACGAATATAGAAGTCAAAGTCAGACGGAGCATAGAAGAAAATCAACACGATTACTATTTGCGCGAGCAGATCAAAGTGATACATAAAGAGCTGGGCGACGATGTGGACGAAGCCGACGATTACCGCGAGCGTATCGCGAACAAGTCCATGCCGTCGTATGTGCGCGAAAAAGCGGAAAAGGAACTTTCTCGTATGAGCAAGATGTCGCCTATGTCGCCCGAAAGCGCGGTAAGCCGTTCGTATCTCGATCTTATTCTCGAACTGCCGTGGGGCGAAGAAACGGAAACTCCCATCGACATAGCCCGCGCCCGCGAGATACTCGACGAGGACCATTACGGACTGGAAAAGGTCAAGCGCAGAATAATCGAATACCTTGCGGTATGTTCGCTGAAAAAGGATATGAAAGCTCCTATCCTTTGTTTTGTCGGACCTCCGGGCGTAGGCAAAACTTCGATCGTGAAATCTGTGGCGAGAGCGGCGGGACGCGAATTTGTATCCGTGTCGCTCGGCGGCGTGCGCGACGAAGCGGAAATACGCGGACACAGGCGTACGTATATAGGGTCGTTGCCCGGACGCATAATATCGGGCGTGCGCGATGCCGGCGTTCGCAATCCGGTGTTCCTTCTCGACGAAATCGACAAGATGTCGGCAGACTTCCGAGGCGATCCTTCGAGCGCATTGCTCGAGGTACTCGACGGAAATCAGAACGACAAATTCAAAGATCACTATCTCGAAATGCCGTTCGATCTTTCGCGCGTTATGTTCATAACGACGGCGAACTCGGTCGAAACCATAGATCCGCCCTTGCTCGATCGTATGGAAGTGATCGAACTGACAGGGTATACTTACAACGAAAAACTCCGTATTGCGAAAAAATACCTGCTTCCCAAGCAGTGCGCGGCAAACGGCGTGCCCGAAAATCGCATCGCAATATCCGACGAGGCGATCATTCGCATGATTACGAGATATACCCGCGAGAGCGGAGTGCGCAATCTCGAGCGTGAGATAGGCGGCGTCGTTCGTAAGGTTGCGGTCGGTCTTGCCGAGAAAGCAAGCAAAAAGAAACATAACATAACCGAAAAAAATCTTGCCGAATATCTCGGCAAAGAAAAATACGGGGAAGAAGTGTGCGACGGACAGGATACCGTCGGAGCGGTCACGGGTCTTGCCTGGACGCAGTACGGCGGAACCACGCTTGACGTGGAAGTAGAAGTTTTGCCGTCTGGCAAAGGCGACGTCAGACTGACGGGCAACCTCGGCGACGTAATGAAAGAATCGGCTATGACCGCGGCGTCGCTCGTACGTGCCCGCGCAGACGATTTCGGTATCGACTTCAAACTTTTTACCGACTGCGATATTCACGTCCACGTTCCCGAGGGCGCAACTCCGAAAGACGGACCGAGCGCAGGCATAACCATGGCGACCGCGATGGCGAGCGCGCTGTCCGGCAGACGCGTTGCCGCGGACGTCGCAATGACGGGCGAGATAACTTTGCGCGGTAAAGTGCTCCCGATCGGAGGACTGAAAGAAAAATCGCTGGCGGCGCTTCGTTACGGCAAAAAGCGCATAATCATTCCCAAAGAGAACGAAAAGGACTTCGACGAAATTCCCGCCGAAGTGAAAGAAAATATGACGGTAATACCCGTTTCTACGATAGACGAAGTGTTTGCGGCGGCGCTCTTATGATAAATGAATCCAAGTTCATAAAATCGTTTGCCGATCTCGGGACGTATTCGATCGAAAGCGCGAAATACTCCTGTCCCGAGATATGCGTCGCGGGCAGATCGAACGTAGGTAAATCGTCGTTTATAAATATGCTGACGGGCAGACGCAAGCTTGCGAAAACGTCGTCTACGCCTGGTAGGACACGTCTGCTGAACCTCTTCGACATCGACAACGGAAGATTCGTACTTGTGGATTTGCCAGGTTACGGTTACGCCAAGGCGTCCAAGAGCGAGATCGAAAAGTGGAGCAAGCTGACCGACGGCTATTTTACTACTACGCAGTCGCTTGTGCATACGCTTGCGCTTGTGGATATCAGACACGAGCCGACTTCGCTCGACAAGCAGATGATCGCATTTCTTTATGCGAGCGGCAAACCGTTTACGGTGATCGCAACCAAAGCGGATAAGCTGTCCCGCTCGGGACAGGCGAATGCCAGACGGGTAATAGCCAACGCGCTCAAGATAGGCGTCGGCAACATTATTCCGACGTCGGCGGAAACGGGACAGGGTCGCGACGAAGTTATGGCAAGAATCGAACAAATAATCACACCTCCGAATATGATGTAATATCAACTCGGAGGTTATTTTTATGAAATGCAATTGCAGTGCGTCGGGTACGAATTGTCGGAGAAGGTGCAGAAGAGTGGCTATCCGCGTGACGCGTATATTCGATGCGGCGCGTGTCGAACGCAGGATAAACCGCAGCGTTCAGCTGTCCGATTTTTCGCCGCAGCCCGTCAATGCGCCTCTTACATACGTTTCTTCATCTTTTCGCGGCAACGCGACGATCATGTCGCAAACGGTCAGTCCGTTGGCGGGTTCGACCAAAAGCAGGGTCAGTATCGACTTTTCTTTTCCGATAACCGTAAGATACACCGATGCGGACGGCAGAGAGGGGACGGCGGCGTCGGTCATAAGCGACAATGTGGATCTGTTTCTTACGCTTCCGGTGACGGATTATATTTTCGATGTGGACATCGTATTCGCATCGCGCATAGGAAACATAAACGGCACGGAAGCGACTTTGCGCGGCTGTCTGCTTATTATAGTCAAAGTGCTGACCGAATGCGATATAGCCGTACCCGTATGCGATTTCGAATACCCCGACGCGTCGCTTACCGAAGATCTGACATGCAATGCGCTTTTCGGTAATCTCGAAGATTTAAGTTGATTTTTCCGTGCGGCTTTGATATAATAGCCGTATGAGCGTTTTTGCGATCAGCGATTTTCATCTGTCTATAAATAATCCCAAACCCATGGATATTTTCGGACCGGTTTGGGACGGTTATCTTGATATTATAGAAGCAAGTTGGAAAGAAAACGTAAAAGACGACGATACGGTCATGATCGCCGGCGATCTGTCATGGGCTATGGGGCTCGAGGACGCGAAAAGCGATATAGCTTACCTCGACCGTTTCCCGGGCAATAAAATAATCATCAAAGGCAATCACGATTATTGGTGGAAATCGATTTCCGCCGTTCGCGCCGTATTGCCGCCGAAAACTTATGCGGTACAGAACGATGCGGTAAGAATAAACAATGCCGTGATATGCGGTTCGCGGTTGTGGAGCACTCCCGAGATCGGGAAAACTCAGTCGCCCGAGGATAAGAAAATATACGAGCGCGAAGCACTGCGCTTGCGTATGTCGCTCGAAGCCGCTAAAAAACTTATGAGGGAGGGCGACGATCTGTTCGTAATGACGCATTATCCGCCTTTCAACAGCACATTTCGATCTACCGTTTTTACCGATATAATTGCGGAGTATGCTCCGAGAGCGGCGGTGTACGGACATCTTCACGGTTCGGGCAGTCGTGCCGAACGGGAAGTAATTATTTCGGGCGTGAAATACTATCTCACGAGTTGCGACCTTGTGGGGAACAAACTCGTGAAAATTTCGGACAACTGAAAGATATAAAATAAAAGCGGCGGAAGCGTTTGTTTCCGTCGCTTTTGTCGCGTTAGTGTAACTAAATTGATATTTTGAAAAAGCAAAACGGTACGCATATGTATAGATATGTGTACCGTTTTGACCTATAATTCGACAAAAAAACATAAGAAAATTCATCAAAATAAAAAAAATCATAAAAACAGTTGACTTATAAATATAAATTTATTAAAATATATAATGTATCGGTACACATATCTATACATAGATGTACCGAACGGAGAACACAAAATAATATATTTTTTGCATAAGAATGCCGAATTGTACGGGGTGTTTATGGAAATGATCGAAAAGAAAAAAATCAGAATGCTTTTGACTTTGTTTTTATCAGCGGCGATTGTGCTTTGCAGCGGATTTTTCATTATCGCAAACAATGCGAACGATCGGATAGAGTCGTATAGCGCGCCGTCGGTCGGTTCGCTTACTTTGGCGGATTACGAAACACGTACCGACGGCATGATATTCGACGCCAATGAATTGTCGAATTTATTTGAGGCGCTCAGCGGTCAACCTAATGCTACGATCGAAACAATAGAAAGTTTGGGGACGAAGACGTCTCATGAAATGCGGGTACAAAACGGCGGCAACGATATTACGGTTCAAATCGCAGGTAAGTCGTGGTACGTTACTTATTTGTCGAAGAGCGGCTCGGATTCGATAGTTACTTTATGGCTGACCGCTCCGTATACTACCGCTCAGTGGGCGGCATTCGGCGGAAGCTCCATGAGTTCGGCATATCCCGCATCGATGTACGGTACGAGCGAAATGCGTGCCGTCACGCTTAATAACGGCGGACAGTATGCCGTCGGGACTTCGACGCTCGTAAGTCATTCCCAGTCGTCCGCACATGCTTTTGCCAAATGGACGATGCCCGGGGTAACGGGTAGTCTGACAGATTATATCGTTTTGCCTTCTCAAATGTCATGGCAGGCAACGGTAAGCAATCTTACTAACAACAATTCGATCAGCAATCTCAATAATGATGCGTACTCGACAACTATGCCGAGTATGAATGTCGGAAACTTTCAGAACAAGACAGGTTACGACGCATGGAAGAATGACCGTTTATGGCTTGTCGCGCAGGCGGAGATAGGATCGCTCAGGACTCCTCAGGGACTTTGGAAAACGAGCGGTGCTATGCTTTCGGGGAGTTATTGGGAACGTTCTGCGGCAGCCAATAATGCGGATTGCGTTCACAACGAAAGTTCATCCGGTGTTGAAGCAACCACTTCGCTCGGAGTCCGTCCGGCATTTCATTTCAATCTTTCCAAAGCCGCGAGAAACGTCAACAATATAGCGGTGCCACAAGCGGTAAATATTACGTATGACGGAAACTCGCATTGGCTTAATAATCTTCCGTCGACGGTAACGGCGCCCACATGGTTGGATACTGCCGTGCATTGCAACAAAGATATAGTCGAGGTCGAAGAAGTAAAGTACAGCGACTATGACGGTGTTAATTCGAATGTCGATATTACGACCGGTGCGGTGGACGCGTCCACGGGTATGTGTGATTTTATCGACGCAGGGACATATACCGTAAAGCTGAAGATCAAAGATGACGTATTCCTTTACGGTACGTCTTCGAATAACAAAAAGAAATACAATTGGGCGAATACGCAGAACCAAAGCCTAACTTTTACTTTCACGATCGAAAGGAAGAAAGTATCTTTGTTGACGCTTACTGTGGATAATAAAGGTAATGTGACGGGTAATTCGTTGGATTTTGTGGCGGGACAGATAGAATCTCACGATCGCAACGATCCCGATCTTGATCCGAAACTCAAGGTCGAGTATTATCAGAACGGCGTCAAGCTCGGCGCTCAACCGACGACGCCGGGAACTTATACGGCAAAGGCGGCTATGTACACGGACGGCATACAGTGTAATTATGTACTGGACAAAGACTATGAAGTTACGTTTACGCGTCCCAAAGATACCGTTGCCATTCCTTCGCTCGGCGGAGCGAATGCAAATACGTTTGTATACGACGGTACCGAGCATACTCTGATCGTAAACGATTTCGACGGCGCTGTGATCCGACTCGGTGCAAATCAGATTAAGGATTCGAGCGGAAATTTCGTTGCCACGACGAATTTTACTTTGACGGAAGACTCGGCGAACAAGCGGCTTTCGATCAAAGTTACCAAAGCCGGCGAATACCGAATCGAAGTTACGCTTGTCGACTCGGTAAATAACGACTGGTTGAGCTCGTCGGGTTCGACGATAGCGGGCAATACGCGGCAATATATAACGTTTACCGTCACGAAGAAACAGCTCGGCGTGACGGTGGCAAACGATATCAGCGGCGGCGGTTGGAGTATCAAAGTCGGAGACGGCAACGAGGCGACGGTAACGCTTACCGGAGTAGAGAGCGGCGACACGATCGCGTTTAACGCATATTACGAAAAGGACGGAAACAAAACGCCGATTGCCGCGGTTAAGAGCGGTAATGATTGGGTCGCGACTATAGATCTTTCCACGGTGCCGCTCGGTACGTACGCGCTCGGCGGAGAATTTGTTGCGGGTAACAATGCAAACGATAACTATACTCTTCCTTCCGTGTCTTATCCTACGCTGACCGTCGGCGCGCAATCGAGCGGATTGAGTACGTATAAGTGGACATACACAACGGAAGGAAGCAACCCGCAGAGTATAGCAGAGGGCGGGAAGT